>CAZUBT010000009.1:0-61091 GCA_964618815.1 uncultured Desulfobacterales bacterium
GAAGTTTTACGGCTATTAGACGTTTTTACCAAGAATATGCCTTTTTATAATCTTTATTGAATACCAAAAATACCTGAAACCCGCCATTCCCTGGATTTTTCTTGGCGGCCGGAAAAATTATAGGGCGGCCCGTGGCCGCCGTTATTATACCGTTTTCGGTTTTCGGTTTTCAGGTATTAGGCGTACGCGGCACGCCCTGTGAGCTTCTGAACCCTTTTATACCAAGTTCTGTTTCCAATGCAACAAACTTAAGTTTCAATTTGCTGATAATCCTGGTCTTTTTTACCGAAAACCGAAAACCGAAAACGGTATTATTTTCTAACTCCCTTCACAACCAGCCTAATTTTTTCACCCTTTCCACCGAAAACCGAAAGGTGAAAACCGTCTTTTCAGGGTTTCTCCTCAATTTCATAACCCGCGTCCCTAAGCGCCTTAAGCACCGCGTCGCTGTGGTCAGGGCCGCGAGTCTCCAGGTTGATTTCCACCCGGGTGTAATCCAGGGGCAGTTCCCGGGCCAGGCGGTCATGGAAGAGGTGCAGGATGTTGGCCCCCGCCTGGCCCAGCAGGCCGGTGAGGCGGCCCAGGGAACCGGGGCGGTCGCTCAGCGCCACCCGAAGATTCAGGAGCCGGCGGCGCTCCAGCAAGGCCCGGGGCACCACCCGCTCCAGCAGGGGAATGTCGATGTTGCCGCCGGAGACCACCAGGACCACCCGCTCCCCCCGGTCCAGATCCTTGAGGGGTCCCAAAAAGGCCGCGGCAGTCACCGCGCCGGCCCCTTCCGCCAGGACCTTCTTGCCTTCCAACAGAAACAGCAGGGCCTGGACAATTTCCCGTTCCTCCACCAGGACCACGTCGCTCAAATAATCCTTAAGCAGGGGAAACGGGTGGGCTCCCACCTTGGGCACCAGGATGCCGTCGGCCAGGGTGGGGCGGGCGGGGACTGCGACGGGGCCGCCGGAATTTAGGGCCGCCTTCAGGGACGGCACGGCCGCGGTTTGCACCCCGATGATCCGCACCTGGGGCTTAAAACTTTTCAGGGCCAGGGCCGTGCCCGCGGCCAGGCCCCCGCCCCCCACGGGCAAGACCACGGTGTCCACCTCCGGCAGGTCCGTCAGGATTTCCAGGCCCAGGGTGCCCTGTCCGGCGATGACTTCGGGATCGTCGTAGGGATGGATGAAGATGTAGCCTTCCGCGGTTAGGGCCAGGGCCTTTTCCAGGGACTGGGACAGGTCCAGGCCTTGGAGGAGCACTTGCGCGCCGTAGCCCTGGCAGGCCATCTGCTTGGAGATGGACGCGCCCTGGGGCATGACGATGGTGGCGGCCAGCCCCAGGGACGCGGCCGCGAAGGCCACCCCCTGGCCGTGATTGCCCGCGGACGCGGCCGCCACCCGGTCGCCCTCCCCTCTTTCCTTGAGGAGCCGCAGGCGATTCAGCGCGCCCCGAAGCTTAAAGGAGCCGGTGGTCTGGAGGTTTTCCAGCTTGAGAAACACCCGGCGGCCGCTTACCCGGCTCAAGGTGTGGGAATAGACCAGGGGGGTGTGCAGGGCCACGCCCGCAATCCTGGCCTGGGCGGCTTCAATGTCTTTAAGTTTAATGGTCATGGTAGGCGAATGAATTCAACCGCAGATGAACGCAGACGCACGCAGATTTAATTATGTGCATCCGCGTCCATCTGCGTGCATCTGCGGTTAAAAAAGGCGGTCTCTCCAGACGGAAAGACCGCGTGGGTTGCCTACTACTTGCTAAAGCGGATGGAGTCAATGATGCCTTGCAACTGGGCCCGGTTGGCGCTGAAATCCTTGGGCTCGCAATGGGCCATGAAGGCATACATATAATTCTGGCCATCATAGCAATTCCATTGAATCCGTTGAAAACCGCCCGAGCCCTTTTCCGCGGTCTCGATGGTTTCCCAGCCGATGACATTGGCCCCCTGGTTCCGGCGCTTTACGGCCATGTACTTGTTGATGGTCTTTTCTTCCATGGATTGCTTGTAACCCGCGTCCACTGCAGACTTCCTGGGAAAGCTGGGCACCATCTGGTTGATGTGCATGGTAAACCCGCAGGTGGTGCCCGGTTTCATGAAGATGGGCTCATTACCCGAGGGGTCGCCCCGCTCCAGACGCCAACCGGCCGGAATGGTATAAGAGAAAGACCGGGCTTTGTTTTGATAGGTCACGGGGGCGGTAGATACCCCGGTAACCTTATCATCCATACGTGCCGTCCCTTCATAGGCTTTGGTTTGGGCCGGCTTGTCCGCGGGCTTGGGTTCTTTGGATCGCTTGAGGGCATCCGCGCCGCTTTGAACCGCGCCCCATTGGGCCAGGGCCGGCAACGCCACCAATAGCAGGGAGAGTCCCAGAATCACGCTGGTTATCCAGGCCGCTTTCCTCATGTTTAGCACTCCTTTGAGATGAGAGTTGGGTGAAGCTATCCCTAAGCTGCCTGGGCCTTGCGCCAGCCCGCAGCCTTGAGAGCCGCTCGAAAACGGTTTTCGGTTTTCGGTTTTCGGAAAAAACCGGTGGCACAGGCCATTTTCATGCTGCGCGGGGTCCTTGAGGCATGAGGTTTTTTTGTTCGACGGACTCATAATACCTATTTTTCGGTTAGAATGACAACATGTTAAATTAATAAATTAGAGCGCCCCCTATTCCGGCGTCTTTGCGCCTTTGCGTCTCGGCGTGAAAAGCTTGCCAGGTTTGTCAGGAAATAAAGACCATGCAAGTAATCCCGGCATTGCTCACCCGTCTCCAAGGCAGATTCGCTGCGGAACTGGGGGTCAATCTTAAGGGGAGAAAGGAAATTTTCCCAAAAAAGGCTGCGGCTACAGGAATTCTCCCCTGGCCTGGAATTGCCGCGCAAAACTTCTCCCTTTTTATTCAGCTTAACTATATAATAATATGATGGAATCAGACGATTACTACATGGGCCAGGCCCTGGCCCAGGCCCGGGAGGCTTTGGCCGCGGGGGAAGTGCCCGTGGGCGCGGTGGTGGTGGGGCCGGAAGGAGAAATTCTGGCCCGGGCCTTTAATCAGCCCATCGGACTGAACGATCCCACGGCCCACGCCGAAGTGCTGGCCTTACGGCAGGCCGGGGCGCACCTGGGCAATTACCGGTTGCCCGGCCTGACCCTTTATGTTACCATTGAACCTTGTATCATGTGCGTGGGCGCGCTGTTGCTGGCCCGGGTGCGCCGGGTGGTGTTCGGCGCGGCCGACCCCAAGGGGGGGGCTTGTAGTTCTCTTTACCGCATCCCCGCAGACCCGCGTCTCAATCACCGCCTGGAAGTCACCGGCGAGGTGCGGGAAGAAGAATGCCGGGAACTGCTGCAGGATTTTTTTAAGGCCCGGCGGGGAAATTCGTAGAGGCGGCGTCCCGCCTTCCTGTTCATAAGGGCGGAGAAACCAAACCCCTACCGTAAACTGAAAACCTAAAACTGTTTTTCCACCGGAGGGGTACCGAAGAGGCCGTAACGGGGTCGACTCGAAATCGACTTGGGGGCTAATAACCCTCACGTGGGTTCGAATCCCACCCCCTCCGCCAATGGTGAGTTTTCGGTTTTCGGTCTTAGGTTTTCGGTTGGAAAAGAACGGAAACCGGAGGTCCATATGGGACTGACATATATCAACAAGAATTGTGAAATCTACCTGGGGGAAAAGAGTCAATACCGCGATGACATGGGCAGCCTGCCCCTGGATTGCATTATCACCGAAGAAGAGTATAATGTCCTCCCGGAGGCGGAACAAAACAATTACGACATCCTGGTGGCCAAACCCAAGGGTTAGTGAGCAGTAAGCAGTTTATAAGGTGTCCAAGCTGAGCTTGGACCAAAAATCTCCGTTCCCCAGCGGAGCTTGGGAACGAGTATATATTATCGATAATTATCACCCTGCGGAGAGATGCCCGAGCGGCTGAAGGGGCGCGACTGGAAATCGTGTGTAGGTCCAAAAGACTTACCGGGGGTTCGAATCCCCCTCTCTCCGCCATTTAAATACGGTTTTCTGTTTTCGGTTTTCTGTTTTCTGTAATTTCATCAGGCATCTATTGTTGGGATTTGATTCCGCCTGATACCAGCAGGAAATAGAAATGAAGTTTTTTTCTTTTCGCAGAAAACAGAAAACGGAAAACAGAAAACTCCCCATGGCATACCAGGTATTAGCCCGCAAGTGGCGTCCCCAAAATTTTGAGGAGGTGGTGGGCCAGGAGCCCATCACCCGCACCCTGCAAAACGCCCTGGCCCAGGGACGCATCGCCC
Organism: uncultured Desulfobacterales bacterium; assembly: GCA_964618815.1. Classification (GTDB taxonomy): domain Bacteria; phylum Desulfobacterota; class Desulfobaccia; order Desulfobaccales; family 0-14-0-80-60-11; genus CAZUBT01. Next base: position 4,253 of record CAZUBT010000009.1, read on the forward strand.
ACGCCTTTCTCTTCAGCGGCCCCCGGGGCACCGGCAAGACCTCCGTGGCCCGCATCATGGCCAAGGCCCTCAACTGTGAGAACGGCGGGCCCACTCCCCACCCTTGCAACACCTGCCACTCCTGCCGGGGAATCACCGGCGGTTCATACATGGATGTGCTGGAAATCGACGGTGCGTCCAACCGGGGCATCGAAGAGGTCCGGGACCTCCGGGAGAAGATCAAATACACCCCGGCCAGCGGGAACTATAGGGTCTATATCATCGATGAAGTGCACATGCTCACCACCGAGGCCTTCAACGCCCTGCTGAAGACCCTGGAGGAGCCGCCGGCCCACGCGGTGTTCATCCTGGCCACCACCGATACCCACAAGGTGCCGGTGACCATCATGAGCCGGTGCCAGCGGTATGATTTCCGGCGCATCCCCACCCCCATGATCCAGGCTCAACTGGAGAAGCTGGCCGCCCAGGAGGGCTGGAAGATTGACCCCGAAGGCCTGGCCCTGGTGGCCCGGGCCGCGGAAGGGAGCTTAAGGGACGCCCAGGGGTTCCTGGACCAGGTGGTGACCTTTGGGGGCGACGCGGTGAGCACCGCGGAGATCTCCCGCATCCTGGGGGTCACGGAACGGGGCGCGCTGCTCACCGCCCTGGAGGCCATGCTGGAACGCCGGGGCCCCGCGATTTTGGAGTTGATCGAGGAGCTTTACAATCAGGGCCAGGATTTGAAGCGCTTCTACCAGGACCTGACCATGTTTGCCCGCCATCTGCTCCTGGCGGGACTCTATCCCGAGGCCCGCCACCTGGCCGCGGTGACCGATATCGAATGGGAAGAACTCTGCCGCCTGGCCCGTCAGGCCCCGGCGGTGCATCTGCACAATCTGATGAGCGTCCTCCTCCAGGGGGAAGAGGAATTGAGAAGGGTGACCCAGCCCCGGTTGGCCCTGGAGGTGCTGCTCCTCAAGCTGATCCATCTGGAGCCCCTGACGCCCTTAACGGAGTGGCTGGCCCGGCTGGAGGGCTTGGAGTCTCGGGTGGGCAGCGCCCCGTGCGGGGTCGCGGAGACGCCGGCGCGGCTGGAGATCAAGCCCCCACCCGCGGACCCGGGGAAGCCGTCTGCGCCGGAGCCGGAGGCGGAGGCACCCGTCGCCGCCGATCCCGCCGCTAAATGGGAGCAATTTCTCCAGTATGTCAAAAAAGAGGCCGGCGGCCCCCTGTACGGCAAGCTGGGCAGCTGCCGGGTGTTGGGCCTGGAGGATCACTGCGTCAGGCTGGCCGCCCCCCGGACCTGGAACGCCGGGGGTTCCGACCATGAAGCCCGGGTGGCGGAACTGGTGCGGGCCTTTTTCGGCCCCCAATATTCCTTAAAGGTAGAAATCCAGGAAGGTAAACGCGCCGGCAAAGCCACCGGGGCTTCCCATAAAGCCCCGGATATGGCGGCCGTCAAACAGCAGGCCCTGGAAGTTTTCGGCGGCCAGTGGGTGGACCCCGCCCCCCGGAAGGAGGACTCGGAGTGAAGAATATCTCCCAAATGATGAAGCAGGCCCAAAAGCTGCAAAGCAAGATGATGGAAATGCAGGCGGAACTGGGCAACCGCACGGTGAGCGCCCAGGCGGGCGGGGGCATGGTGGAAGCCGTGGTCAACGGCCGCCAGGAGTTGCTGTCCCTGCGCATCGACCCTGAGGTGGCCACCCCCGACGACGTGGAGATGCTCCAGGACCTCATCACCGCGGCCATCAACGAAGCCCTGAACCGGGCCCGGGAAATGATGGCCCAGGAGATGAGCAAGCTCACCGGCGGCATGCAGATTCCGGGGTTGTTTTAAAGAAGCTGTCAGCTTTCAGCAGTCAGCTAAAAGCTTTTCTCTTTCCGCACAAGTAATCTCATCGAAAAGCATTGTTTATACAGAGCGTCATAAATAATTGGACAAACTGTTGGTTTCTCTCGATGCAATATTGCCCATTTTGTCACCCTGAGCCGCAGGCGAAGGGTCTCTTGATTGCCGCTAAAGGCGAGATTCTTCGCCGCCTTCGGCGGCTCAGAATGACAAAAAGGCAGCATCATGGCATATGTTCATAAATAAATGACGCTGCGTATAGTAAAATGTTGAGCTATAATATCGAAGTTTTTTATCTTTGGCTGAAAGCTGACCGCTGAAAGCTGATAGCTTAAGGGCCTCTTGCAAAATTCCGTTTCCAGCCGGTTTGTGGGTAAGTTATCCAAGAAATGTAGGACAGCCGCCCTCGGCTGTCCCCTTCGGATGCACCGCCGAGGGCGGCGGTGCTACACATATATGCGGCATGGCCGGGGGACCTTTACAGCTAAAACCTGCGGACCTATAAACCGCGGTTAATTTTGCAAGAGGCTCTTAAGGAACGAAAATGTCCAAATCCGCTTATCCCGCGGCCCTGCGCCGCGTCATCAACGCCCTGAGCAAATGGCCCGGGGTGGGAGAAAAGACCGCGGGCCGCATGGCCATGTATCTCCTGAGGGCGCCCCAGGGCGAGGTGTTGGAACTGGCCCAGGCCCTCATGGAGCTAAAAGACAAAATTCGCCTGTGCAAGAAATGCTTTGCCTTTGCGGACGCGGAACTCTGCCCCCTGTGCAGCGATCCCGCCCGGAGCGCCGACCAGCTTCTGGTGGTGGCGGAGCCGGGGGACCTCCTGGCCCTGGAGCGGGTGGGCTGGTACCGGGGACTGTACCATGTCCTGGGGGGGCTGCTGTCTCCTTTGGAAGGGGTGGGCCCTGACGATTTGCGCCTGGGGGAACTGATGGAGCGGGTGAAATCGGACCGCATTGCAGAGGTCATCATCGCCATCAACCCCAGCCTGGAGGGGGAAGTCACCACCACCTTCCTGGCCCAGGAATTAAAGCCTTTGGGGGTCAAGGTGAGCCGCATCGCCTACGCCCTGCCCATGGGCGGCGACATCAAATACGCGGACCAGCAGACCTTAAGGGAAGCGTTGAGTCATCGGGTGGAGGCGTGAGAGGGAGTTGTTAGTTGTTAGTTGTTAGTTTTTGGTTGTTAGTTGTTAGTTTTTGGTTTTTGGTTTTTAGAAATAAATTAATAGGGTTAACATAATAAATTCCCTAACAATCCCGTGGAAAATGTAGGACAGCCGCCCCCGGCTGTCCACGCAGATGATGTTGCCTGCGTTACATTTCCATGGTTCCAGGGCGCGGTTTACCACATGAAAATTCCCCAAGATAAAATCTCAGCATTCTGTAAGAAGCACCATATCCTAAAACTTTCGTTGTTCGGATCGGTCCTGCGCCCGGAATTTCGAAGCGACAGCGATATCGACGTGCTGGTAGAATTTGAGCCGGGGCACGTCCCGGGGCTGGCATTTTTCGCCATGGCGGATGAGTTATCCGAAATTCTGGGCCGCAAAGTGGATCTTAATACCCCGCAATGTTTGAGCCGTTATTTTCGAGATAAAGTTTTACAAGAGGCGGTAGCTATAATTGGTGCGTAAGACGCACCCTACCCAACATGTGGCGAAGGTGAGCCGCATCGCCTACGCCCTGCCCATGGGCGGCGACATCAAATACGCGGACCAGCAGACTCTGAAGGAGGCGTTGAGTCATAGAGTTGAAACATAAAGTGCATCCGTTTCCTGAAGAGTAAATTTACGTAAGGTTTATTTAAAAGCACCAAGGAAATCTTATCAAATAAATTTTAACAAGAGGTTTTAAAATGGGGATTAATCCTAAAGAAGTTAATATCAACGAGTTATTTGGTGCAACACCTTACTATATAGATTTCTATCAAAGGGAATATAAATGGAAAAAGGACCATGTAATTTCATTACTTGATGATATTTTTCATAGATTTGACCAGGATTATGATTTATCACATGACCCATCAGATGAAAACATAAGTAAATATAGCTGGTATTATCTAAGTTCTTTTATGACCAATAATTACGATGGGAAATTATTTCTTGTTGATGGCCAGCAACGCCTTACTACTTTAACTCTTATGCTAATTAAACTTTATCATTTAGCAGGGAAATACGAAGTAGATTTTTTAAAACAAGTAGTTGAGCGTAAAATATATGGGGCAGATATTACCGGTTATACTTATTGGATGGGACAGGATGGTCGATCAAAAATAATATCATCATTATTGAAAGATGGTATTAGCAACATCCAAACTGATAATGTAACTCACTTTAATATGATAAACAACTATGATGAAATAAGCAAATATCTCGACACCAAACTCTCATACGACCATAAATATAAATGCTTCGTCATTTATCTGCTAAAAAGAATTGTATTAGTCAGAATTGATATTGATGATTACAAGGATGTCCCCATGGTCTTTGAAGTAATAAACGACCGTGGTGAGAAGTTGAAACCCTATGAGGTACTTAAAGGCCAACTATTGGGGCAATTGTCTAAGCAAGATGTTCACAAAACTTACTTACCTATTTGGATAAAAGGTATTGAGCCTATAGAAGCAATCGGGGATGCTGAAGCTGACAACTTCTTCAAGTATTATCTTAGAGCAAAATATGCCGATACAGCGTATCACCACCGGCAATTTGAGGGGGATTACTACAATAGAGAAATATTTTCTAAAGAATGGGATACGAAGATAGGACTAAAACAACATATTGAAAATGTAAAAGATTTTGTCTCTAAAACACTTGTTTATTTTGCCGGCCTTTACAAGAAACTACTGAGTGATAATGTTTATGACTCTAAATATGGAGAATATGTTTACTATAATAGACTTAATGACCAAGATAGACAATATATGCTAATATTGTCGGCCTGTAACGTGGATGATAAACAGGAAAATGATAAAATTTTTGAAATATCAAAACTTTTGGATAGGCACTATGTTTTACTACAATTGTATGGCTGTTATGATAGTAATAGTTTTACAGAAATTTTAATAGATATTAACAAGGAGATTCGCAATAAATGTTTAGATGAAATCAAGACCATTTTTGATAAACATCTCCTGAAGGATATTGAATCTGTGAAAGGCTTAGGAAATATTAACTTGTTTGATTATACTTTCTTTAAAAATGCTAATACTAACTTAGGAATAAGGTTCATTCGCTACTTTTTCGCAAGGATAGAGAACTTTATTGCAACAGAAATTAACCCTAATTATAAGTTAAGTAAAAACCAACTCTGGGACTTAGTTAGAAACACTGGACACAAGACAGGCTACCACATAGAGCATATTTTAGCAAACAATGACGAAAACAGAAAATTGTTCAATGATGATGAGGAATATTTCCAGAGGGAAAGAAATAGATTTGGGGCCTTATTACTGCTTAAAGGCAAAGATAATATATCATCAGGGAATGAAAAATATAAGGACAAATTAGCAACTTATAATAATGCAGATATATCCAACAAATGGAATAGAAGCTTGTCTGATACATTTTACCATACTAATAAAGAATTTCAAGATTTTATTAAACGCTATTCTCTTCTTTTTAAACATTACGATACTTTTGGCCCAAATGCAGTTGAAGAAAGGCATTCTCTTTTATCTGAAATGGTTAAAAATATTTGGAGATAGGTCCGCTTGGGAAGCCGCATATTAAACCTGAGCTCCCAATGATATTCCTTAACTTTTTTTACTGATTACTGATCACTGATCACTGATCACCGATTACTGGCAACTTAGATGTTCGATCGCCGCTTAGTGCAAAATTTCGACTGGCTGCTGCTGATCCTGGTGGCGGCCATTGCCTCGTTGGGGCTGGTGAACCTGTACAGCGCCGGGTTCAACCGCAATCCCGGGGCCACGCCCCTGTATATGAAGCAGCTCTATTGGCTTGCCGTGGGGCTGATCCTGATGCTGCTGACCCTGCTCTACGATTACCGCCACCTGGAGAAGCTCAGTTATCCCCTTTATCTAATAAGCATCATCATGCTGGTGGCGGTGATGCTGGGGGGCAAGGTGGCGGGGGGCTCCCGGCGCTGGCTGCCTTTGGGGCCCTTCTCTTTTCAACCCGCGGAACTGGTGAAGATCGCCATCGTCCTGGTGATGGCCGCGTATTTCAGCCGCCGCCCTCGAACCGAGGCCCTGCGGTTCAAGGACCTCCTGGCCCCGGGGTTCCTGGTGCTGCTTCCGGTGGCGCTCATCGTCAAGCAGCCGGATTTGGGCTCAGGGATGCTGGTGTTATTGGTGGCCGGGTCCATGCTTCTCTTTGTGGGCGTCAACTGGCGCACCCTGTTGGGTTGCGGCCTCACCCTGGGTCTGTCTTCCCCGCTAATCTGGTCTCTTCTCAAGGATTACCAGAAACAAAGGATTCTCACCTTTCTCAATCCCGACAAGGACCCCCTGGGGTCCGGCTACCATATCATCCAATCCATGATTGCAGTGGGCTCCGGGCAGTTCTGGGGCAAAGGTTTTCTCAAGGGCACCCAGAGCCAGCTGCATTTTCTGCCGGAGCAGCACACGGACTTCGTGTTTTCGGTGTTTGCCGAGGAATGGGGGTTTATGGGCTCCGCGCTGCTGCTGATCCTTTTTACCGGCCTAACCTTGTGGGGCTTGCAGGTGGCCCGGGACTGCAAAGACCGGTTCGGGCATCTACTGGCCCTGGGAGTGGTGGCCCTGATTTTCTGGCAGGTATTCATCAATCTGTGCATGGTCACCGGCTATATGCCGGTAGTTGGCATCCCTTTGCCCCTGTTCAGCTACGGCGGATCATCTCTCATCACCACTCTCCTGGGAGTGGGATTCCTGTTGAATATTCGCATGCGGCGGTACATGCAGGGCGGGTAAGAGGAGAGGATAAAAGGGAGAAAGGGGGAAAGAAATCGGGGTCTTTCAGATGAGGTTTTTGCAAAAGTCTTTTGGGAAAGGGGGCCAGTGGATAGTGGCACAGGCGTCTCGCCTGTGGACCTTAGCCCCCTCTCCCAAACCCTTAAAGGGGGTTGGGAGGGGAGTTTGAATTGAAAGAGTCGATGGCTAACCGCTGACTGCTAAACCACTCTCTCCCCCGAGGCCCCCGCAAAATATTTCTCCCCGACCTGCTTGACTGGAAGATTTACCTTCGACCTTGCCGAGGTTGACACCGCCGGGTTTTTTATATAAATTTTCCATAGTTAAATTTTCCACACTTCATGACAGTCATTCATGAGCCTTCGGCTCTCTCCAAAAGCATGAAAAGGGGCGCGCTTTTATTGGTGCGCAGTGCGCACCCTACTCAGGCGGGCACGGAGGCCCGCCCCACGAACTTGAAACTTGAAACTCGGAACTTTTCTAAGCAGTTGCTCATGGGCCTTTGGCCCACCCGCAAATTATGAAAAGTCCTGATGGGCATACTCCTAACTTTGAACTTTGAACCTTGAACTTTGAACTTTGAACTTTTCAAGGCAGTTATTAACAGGCGCGCGTTGCGCACCCTACATTTTCGTTTCCCAACGGAGTTTGACACCATGGAGAGATGCTCCATAGCGGTTATGAAACAGAAAACCGAAAAATTTTCAGAACCGAGAATTGATGGTGGGCCGTGCCCACCCCACGTCTCTTTTTTCGAAACTCGAAACTCAAAACCCGAAACTTTTCAAGACCGAGGCGCCCCATGAATCTGGTGGCCATCATCGGCCGGGCCAATGTGGGCAAATCCACCCTGTTCAACCGCCTGACCCGCTCTTCCCGGGCCCTGGTGGCGGATACCCCCGGGGTCACCCGGGACCGTCTCTACTGCCAGGTCACCCGGGACGAGCACACCTTCCTGCTGGCAGATACCGGCGGCCTGGTGGGGGGCGAAGCCGAAATGGGCGAGATGGTGCGGCGGCAGGCGGAGGTCGCGGTTACCGAGGCCGACGTCATCCTCCTGGTGATGGACGGCAAAGAAGGCCCCCAACCCGGGGACGATGAAGTGGTGGACTTTCTCCGGCGCACCGGCAAGCCCTTCCTCCTGGTGATCAACAAGGTGGATCACCCCGGCCGGGAAGAGCTGGTGCCGGATTTCTTCCGGTTCGGCATCTCTCCCCTCTATCCCATTGCCGCGGTCCACGGCCTGGGGATCAATGGCCTCCTGGAGGGCCTCATTCCCCTCTTGGCGCCGGTGGAGGAGATGCCCACCTTGCCGGGGATTCCCGTGGCGGTGGTGGGCCGGCCCAACGTGGGGAAATCTTCCTTCATCAACCATTTCCTGGGGGAGGAGCGCCTGCTGGTGAGCGAACTGCCGGGCACCACCCGGGATGTCATTGACAGCCCCCTCACCTGGGACGGCCAGGAATATGCCCTCATCGACACCGCGGGCCTGCGCCGCCCCAGCCAGGTAGTCCCCGGCCTGGAGCGGCAGATGGTGCTCAAGGCCATCAAGGCCCTGTCCCGGGCGGAAGTGGCGGTGCTCCTGTTGGACGCCCAGGAAGGCCTGACCCAGCAAGACGCCCGCATTGCCGGGCTCATCGAAGGTGAAGGGCGGGGCTGCCTGATCCTGGTGAACAAATGGGACTTGATTCCCAAGGACCCCCTGGCCCGGAAGAAACTCCTGGGGGAGATCACCGACGGGTTCGAGTTCATGGCCTATGCGCCCATCCTGCCGGTATCGGTGAAGACCGAATACAACCTGAATCAGGTGTTCCCCCTGATCAAAGAAATCCATGACCAGAGCAACCGCCGGATTAAAACCCGGGAGCTCAACCTGGTGCTGGCCGAGATCACCCAGCGGACCCCGCCGCCCCGATACCGGGACCGACCCCTGAAATTCTTTTACTTGACCCAGGCCGAGACCATGCCCCCCACCTTCATCGCGTTCGTCAACCACCCCCAGGGGGTGCCGTTCCACTACCGGCGCTATATGGTGAAGCAGCTCCGGGAGCGCCTGGGCATTCCCTACGCGCCCATGCGCTTGTACCTGAAGGGGCGGAAAAGGAGGTGAGGCCGGTTGACGCAGGATAACGGTCCCTTCCTGGCGGACACCGCGATGGAGAACTTGTCTCACGCAAAAACGCCAAGGCGCAAAAGCAGAGATGTGGAATTGTCGCGCCCGGCGGTTCTAATATAGGTAGGGTGCGCAGTGCGCACCCTACATTTTGAAGGTGACCGCTTAAGGTTATTTCAGCTCAAGAACAGCCGTGGGCGGCTGTTCCACATTTTTTTAGCCAGGCATGGGGCATTTTCTGAGGAAACCTGGGCTAGGGAAAAACTGTGGATTCGTTTCAATTTGCAACGGATTTTCGGCTGAAGGGGTGGCCGTGGATGATGGGGCGGCTCCCCAAATGACGCAGACATCCAGAAATTTCAGAGAAATTTCCCAAAAGTAATTACAATTTGGGGAAGGTGGGCATGGCGACAGGTTACCCCCCGGGGGGCACCCTGGAGACCGGTTTGAAACCTTATGGAGTTTAAGGAGCCTTACGCTTTCTTCACGAGTCGCAGTGCCGGGCGGCTATCGGAATCGTACTGCGGGGTGTTGAGCTTGCCGTGCTTCAGGGCGTTTTTTACCCGGACGCCGTTGATCATGAAATACGCGATGACCGCCCGGTCCCATGCGGGAGTGGGTTCGAATTGTTCCATGCGGGTCTTGAAATGTTGCAGCAGGGTGGCGAGGTCAGCGTCCTCATAGGACAATACTCGGTCGGCAAGGCGTTCGATGGCGTCAGCGATCATTAATGGAATTCCTTTTGGAAGACGATCAGAATGGATACTGCAGCCTTAGCTATCATGGTATAACAAAGGCACATTGTCAAGAAAAAACCTTAGGGAAATCCCTTATATTTTTATCAGGAATTCCCTTCCCCTTCCAGGGCCGCTAGAATTTGCAACAGTCGCCGCGCTTCCGCCTCTAAGATGGCTTCCCCCTGGGCCGTAGTGGCCCGGGAGGGGTCCCCCCAGACGCCCCCGGGCCAGTAACGGCGCTTATCCCGCACCAGGAGGTACTTGGGAAACGCCGGCCATTCCGCCGGCGCGCTGCCCTGGACCAGGTGGGGGTAGGCCGCCAGCATCAGGGCGGTCTCCACCTCCCCGGCGTGGGAGTCGCCTTGGGTTTTTATCAGGTCGGGACGGGAGGTGAGGACTTCCCGGAGCAGATCCAGGATATTGACCACCGCCACCCGGAGGTCGGGAAATTCCTCCAGGAGGGCCTCCCCGGCCTCGGTGACCGCGGCCATGTGGGTGCCCCCGGCGTGGCCGCTGATAATCACCAAATTTCTCAGGCCCTGGCGGTAAAATTCCCGACCCAGGTCTTTGAGCAGGGCCCGCAAGGTATCCCCGGAAATGGACACCGTGCCGGGATGCTCCCGGGTTGAGCGGCATATGCCGTAAAACAGGGGCGCCGCGACCACCACCGGGTGCTGCGTAGCAACGCGCCGGGCAACCTCCAGGGCATGGAAGGCGTCGGTTCCCAGGGGCAGGTGGGGGCCATGCTCCTCTATGGCCCCGATGGGGAGGATCACCGTCCGGGTTTCCCCCAAGAGGGCCTCGAATTTCGGCATGGTCAGGTTTTCCCAATGGGGCATCAATTACCTCGTTCTGAAAGGTTTTCCTTAACTCTTGAGCCGGTGGGTTTCCCCCGTGATTCTCTCTTTCCCAGTGCCTCGGCAATAAAGGCGGTCACCAGGGTGTTCATGCTTACCCCTTCACGTTTGGCTCGAACCGCCAGACGGGCGTGCAGGCTCTTGGGCAGGCGTTGGACAAACTTGCCGCTCTGGGCTTCCCCGGGCTTGGGGATAGGGTCGTTCCAACTCGCGGCGGCCCCCAGCCAGGCGGTTTCGGCATCGGCGCCGTTGTCAATGGCCTCTTCTATGGTCTCTCCATCCGACATGCAGCCCGGAAGGTCCGGGAAGGTAATCAAATACCCGCCGCCCTCCTCTTTGGTGAGCTTCCTAATCTCAAAGGGATATTTCGGAACTTTCATGTTATTTTCCTTTCACTTTATCTACCAATTGCAAGAATTTCTTGACATAAATGGGCTTAATGGGCCGGGCCGCAGGCACGCTAAGATGTTCCTTGCCAGGATGGCGAAAAACCACGTGACTGGTCCTCTCATGGATCCAATCAACCCCCAGGCGGTCGGCAATGCCGGTCAAGTCCTCAATCCGCCAATCACGGGGATTGGTCCGCATCTTGGCAAGGAGTTTCTCCGCCGCGGTCATGCATATTATGGTACTACATCTGATATTATTTTCAACATTTAATATTGATTCAATCGGCCCCAAGCTCATCAAAATTGAGGAGATATGGCATCGGGGCGGGACCGTTTCGGATTTTTGGGAAGACGGCAAGCCGGACCTGGGTGGCAAAGGCTTCAAAGGTCAGACCAAGAGAACACCGCCTTTGGAAGGCTGTTCCACATTTTTCTCCCAGTCTTCCAATCCCCTGCCGGTCTCTTACCCTGCCGGGACGGTTTCTATTGTAAAGATTCCCCCGATTGTTAATATTTCCCCAATCGCCGACAGCCTCTTCAGACGCCCGGAAAATCGGGGCGGCAAGAAGTTTTTTTTATTCTCGCGACAAAAACTCCTTGACTAAGTTTTACCCCCCTTGTTATAAAAGCGGAGGTTGTACTAAAAAGTACAAGGAGAATAGCGTGGAACTTCCTGAAGCCTTGAGCGATTTCTCCTTCGTTCTGGTCTATCTCGTGGCGGCGGGTCTATTCGCCATGGGTCCCGTTATCATCGCTTACCTCATTGCCCCCAAAAGTTTCGGCAAGGCCCGGGATGCCATTTATGAATGCGGCATGCCCATCATCGGCGGCGCCTGGGTGCAGGTGGCGGTGGTTTACTATCTCTTCGCCCTGCTCTTCCTGGCCTTCGACGTAGACGTGCTGTTCCTCTTTCCGGTGCTGCTGGCCTACAACAAGGGCTATGTATGGCGGGACTTCATTGAAATCACCATCTTCATAGGCATTCTCTCCCTGGTGATCGTCTATGCCTGGTGCAGGGGGGTTTTCAGTTGGAAACGAAAACAGGTGAACCCTTAATCCACTTCGGCCTCCTGGAGGAGGCCTTGAACCTGGCCCGGGCCAATTCCCTGTGGCCCATCACCTTCGGCCTGGCGTGCTGCGCCATTGAAATGATGGCCGCGGGCGCGGCCCGGTTCGACCTGGACCGTTTCGGGGCCGGGGTCTTTCGGCCCTCCCCCCGGCAGTCGGACCTGATGATCGTGGCCGGCACCATCTCCAAGAAGATGGCCCCGGCCATTGTCCGGCTTTGGGACCAGATGCCCGCGCCCAAGTGGGTGATCGCCATGGGCAACTGCGCCATCTCCGGGGGGCCCTTTTATTATCCCACCCAATACGCCATCGTGCCCGGAGCCGACCTCATCATCCCCGTGGATATTTATGTGCCCGGCTGTCCACCCCGGCCCGAGGGGTTGATCGAGGGAATCCTGCTCCTGGAAGAAAAGATCACCAAACGAGGCCGCCTGAGGAAGTTCAGAGATGTTAAGTGATAAGCTCAAGCAGGCGTTAGCGCCGCTCAGCCTGGAGAAGGTGGAGCCGGGGGATTATTCCAAGACCGGCTATCACCTGGAAGTGGCGGCCCGGCCGGACCAGATGCCCCAGGTGGCCCAGGCCATGCTGGACGAGGGCTGCTTCCTGGAATCCCTCACCGCGGTGGATACCAGCCGGGAAGCCTTTACCCTGGTCTATCACTTCGCCAACTTTTTCGAGCTGTGCCGCACCGCGGTGCACGCCTCCCTGGCCAAGAACGCCCAGGCCCCCAGCATCAGCGGGGTCTATCCCGCGGCGGACTGGTATGAACGGGAGGTTTATGACCTGTTCGGCATCCGCTTCACCGGCCATCCCGACTTGAAGCGCATCCTGCTGCCGGAAGATGCGGATTTTCACCCCTTGCTGAAAGAATTTCCACCTGAAGCGGAACAGCAAGAAAAACAGGAAAAGCCATGAGCACCTCAGGCATCGAAGAAAAGACCTTTATTCTCAACCTGGGGCCCCAGCATCCCAGCACCCACGGCGTCTTAAGGGTCTTGCTGGAGATGGACGGCGAGTACGTCGTCAGGTGCGAGCCGGACATCGGCTTCGGACACCGGGGTCATGAGCACATGGCGGAGAACCGCAACTACCTGCAGTTTCTCCCCAACATGGGACGGGTGGATTACCTCCATGCCCTGGCCTACAACCAGGGCTACTGCATGGCGGTGGAGAAACTCCTGGGACTTCAGGTGCCGGAGCGGGCCGAGTTCATCCGGGTGATCACCTCGGAAATGAACCGCCTCACCTCCCATTTTCTGTGGGTGGGCGCCTACCTCATGGACCTGGGGGCGTTTACCCCGTTCCTGTACTGCTTCGACGACCGGGAGATTCTCCTGGACCTCCTGGACCGCGTCACCGGCTCCCGTCTGACTTACTGCTTCTATCGGTTCGGCGGGGTCCCCCAGGATATCGACGAGGAGTTCATCGCCGGGACCCGGGCCTTCATCAAACGCCTCCGGGCCCGCTGGAAGGACTACCATAACTTGGTCACCAAGAATATCATCTTTATTAAGCGGACCAAGGACGTGGGAATCATTTCCAAGGACCAGTGCATCAAGTACGGCCTCACCGGGCCCATGGTCCGGGGCAGCGGCATCCCTTACGACATCCGCAAAAGCGAGCCTTACTCCGCGTATCCCCGGTTCGACTTTGAAATCCCCATCGGCGAGAACGGCGACATCTTCGACCGCTATATAGTGCGCATGCGGGAGATGGAGCAGAGCCTGCGCATCATGGAGCAGGCCCTGGATAAGCTCCCCGACGGCCCCATCATGGCGGAAAAGGTGCCTAAGCGCATCAAACCCCCGGTGGGTGAAGTCTATCAGGCGGTGGAAACCGCCCGGGGCGAATTCGGCTGCTACATCGTCAGCCGGGGGGATGTGAAACCTTATCGCATTAAGCTCCGGGTGCCGTCCTTCGGCAACCTGTGCATCCTGCCGGAGGTGGGCCAGGATACCTTGGTGGCGGATCTGGTGGCCATCTTAGGGTCCATGGACGTAGTGGTTCCGGAAATTGACCGGTAATCTCATCTAAGAGCTGAAATTATGGAACAGTTGGTGCAATGCTTGGGAAGTGAAGGGACCAAGATGGTGGTGGGCCTTATCGCGGTCATCGCCCTGGTCTCGGTGAACGCCTTGTGGCTCATCTGGATGGAGCGCAAAGTGGCGGCCCACATGCAGCTCCGTCCCGGGCCCATGGAAGTGGGCTGGCATGGGTGCATCCAGACCATTGCGGACGCCATCAAACTCATGGGCAAAGAGCTCATCACCCCGGAAGATGTGGACCGTCCCATCTTCTTTCTGGCGCCCATCGTGATCTTCCTGCCGGTGCTGCTCTCCTTTCTGGTGATCCCCTTTTCCTCCTCCTGGATCATCCGGGACATGAACGTGGGGTTGGTGCTGATCCTGGCCTTTTCCACCCTGGGGGTGCTGGCCATCCTCATGGCGGGCTGGGCCTCCAACAACAAGTACTCGGTCCTGGGCGCCATCCGCTCCGTGGCTCAGAACATCGCCTATGAAATCCCCCTGCTGATCACGGTCATGAGTGTGATCCTCATGGTGGGCTCTTTCAAGCTCACGGACATCGTGGCGGCCCAGAGCGGTTACTGGTTCGTCTTGACCCAGCCCCTGGCCTTTATTCTTTATATTATCTGCGGGACCGCGGAGACCAACCGGGCCCCCTTCGACATACCGGAAGCCGAATCCGAGCTGGTGGCCGGGTTTCACACGGAATACTCCGGCATGCGTTTCGCCCTGTTCTTTCTGGCGGAATACACCAACATGCTCATTGTCGCGGCCGTAGCCACCGTGCTGTTTCTGGGCGGCTGGAAAGGCCCCTTTTTGCCGGAGGTTATCTGGTTCCTCATCAAGGTGTACGCGGTCATCTTTCTGATGATGTGGTTCCGGTGGACCTTCCCCCGGGTGCGGTTCGACCAGTTGATCACCTTCGCCTGGAAGATCCTCATCCCCCTGGCCCTTGTCAACCTGCTGATTACCGCCCTGGTCATGAAGTTGAGATGATCAGGTCAATGTGGAATGAAGGTTGAATGGCAATGATGACTTATTTTAAAGACATTCTGAGCGGGTTTTACAGCCTGCTGGCGGGCATGGCGGTCACTATCCGCTATTTCGTCAAACCCATCGTCACCGTACAATACCCCCGGCAAAAGATCGAGATGACCCCCAGATACCGGGGGCACATCGAGCTGATCATCGATTCGGAAACCGGGACCCACAACTGCATCGCCTGCGAGATGTGCGTGCGCATCTGCCCCTCCCAGTTGATTCATTTGGAGGGGGTGAAGGTGGACGCCAAGAAGAAGCTGCCTTCCAGGTATTACATTGAATACTACTATTGCAGCCTGTGCGGCCTGTGCCTGGAGTCTTGCCCCACCAAGACCTTGAAGTGGTCCAATGAGTACCGCATGGCCGGGCACCGCCGGGAGGATTCGGTCATCGATCTCCTGGCCCGGATGCAAGAGCAGCAGTATGCGCTGGGACTGCCCCTTACCCCCGTTCCCGAGCCGAAACCGGAGGCCGAGGCGGCCGCGGCCCCCGTTGCGGAGGTCAAAGAATGAATTTCTTAAGCGGTCTGTTCTCCCCTCAGGGAGTGGCCACCATCGCCTTCATCCTGGTGGTGGGCGTCACCATCCTGGGCGCTCTCATTGCCGTGCTGGCCCGCAACATCTTCCACAACGTGCTGGGGCTGGCACTGTCCTTAATGGGAGTGGCGGGGCTGTACGTCTTTCTCAACAGCCCCTTTGTGGCCTTGATGGTAATCCTCATTTATGTGGGCGCCATTTGCATCGCCATCTGCTTCGCGGTGATGCTGTCCGAGCCCATGTATCTGCCCAAGCCGCCCCGGAATCCCTTAAAGATCCAGGGCGCCATCCTGGGCGCGGGCGCGATCTTCGCGTTTCTGGCGCTGCTGGTGTATCAGACCAAGTGGATCCCGGCGGTGGAGCGCAGCAACGACTGGTCCGTTACCACCATCGGGCATTATCTCCTGAAGGACTATTCCCTGATCTTTGAAGTGGTCTCCTTACTGTTACTGGTAGCCATGCTGGGCTCCATGGTCATCGCCCGGGGCGGCCGGGGCAGTTCATCATAACGAGGTGGCGCGATGCTGGTGTTCAACCAATTGCAAACTTACCTCTACCTGGCCCTGGTACTGTTCGCCATCGGCCTTTATGGGGTGCTGGCC
Organism: uncultured Desulfobacterales bacterium; assembly: GCA_964618815.1. Taxonomy (GTDB): domain Bacteria; phylum Desulfobacterota; class Desulfobaccia; order Desulfobaccales; family 0-14-0-80-60-11; genus CAZUBT01. Next base: position 20,374 of record CAZUBT010000009.1, read on the forward strand.
CGGCGGTCGCTGATCGCCATGTTGATCTCCATCGAGCTCATCCTCAACGCCGCCAGCCTCAACTTTATGGCCTTCAACCGCTTCCTGGCGCCGCACCCTGCGGTGGGCCAGGTCATCACGTTATTCATCATGGCCGTGGCCGCCGCGGAGGCCGCCATTGCCTTGAGCATTATCGTGGCCGTTTACCGCAAACTCAAATCCATCAACGTGGAACAAGCCACGGAGCTTAGGGGTTAATCATGGGCCCGGTTTTGGCTGATCCGATCCTGTTAGGTTGTCTCCTGACGGTGTTTTTGCCCCTCCTGGCCTTCGCGGCGATCATGATCTTTACCTGGAGGCGCCCCAAGTTGTCCCTGGCGATCTCTTTGGTGGCCTCCACCGTACCCCTGATCGTCGCCTGGACCTTTTTCTTCACCCTGGGCGGGCAAAAACCCATCATCTACAACTTCAACTGGCTGGTTTCCGATGTGGTCAAAGTGCCCTTCGGCTTTTTGCTGGACCCCACCAGCCTGTTGATGTTAGTGATCGTGGCCACCATCAGTTGGCTGGTGCAGATATACTCCATCGGCTACATGGGGGGCGATCCGGGCTTTGGGCGCTATTACGCGGATCTCTCCCTTTTCGCCATGGCTATGCTTACCCTGGTGATCTCCAGCGGCCTTTTGCAACTTTATATTGCTTGGGAACTGGTGGGGCTGGCCTCTTACTTCCTCATCGGCTTCTGGTATGAGAAATTCTCCGCATCCGAGGCCGGTAAGAAGGCATTTGTGGTCACCCGCTTCGGAGACATCGGGTTTTTCATGGGCCTGGTTTTCTTAACCCTGTATTACGGCAACCTGGACATCGCCACGGTGAACAGCGCCGCGGTGGCCAAGGCCATGCCGGAATGGCTGCTCACTACCTCGGCCCTGTTGATTTTTTGCGGCATCATGGGCAAGAGCGCCCAGTTCCCGCTGCACGTGTGGCTGCCGGACGCCATGGAAGGTCCCACTCCGGTTTCGGCGCTGCTCCATTCCGCCACCATGGTGGCCGCGGGCGTGTATCTGCTGACCCGGCTGTTCCCCTTCTTCGCGGCCTCGGCCACGGCCATGACGGTGATTCTGGTCATCTCCACCATCACCTTGCTGCTCTCCTCCACCATCGGCATGGTGGCCCGGGACATCAAGCAGGTCTGGGCCTACTCCACCGTCAGTCAGTTGGGGTTCATGGCCATGGGCCTGGCGGCCTCTGGTTTGGCTGCCGGAACGCTGTTTCCGGGTTACTACCACCTCACCACCCACGCGGCCTTCAAAGCCCTGCTGTTTCTGTGTTCCGGGGTGTTCATCCACCACTTCGGCACCAACGACTTCTTTGTCATGTCCAGAGAAGGCGGGCGCAAACTCTATATCCCCATGATCACCATCACCATCGCGGCTTTGGCCCTGGCGGGGATCTTCCCCTTTTCCGGGTTCTTCAGCAAGGAACTGGTGCTCACGGCCCTGGCGCGCCTGCCCAACAAGATGTGGCTGGCCCTGGGACTTTTCGGCGCGTTCCTCACCGCGTACTACTCCTTCCGGGTCATCTTCGTGATGCTCTTTCCCAAGCCGGACCGGTATGAGTACGAGGAGGAACCGGCAGCCGCGGCCCACGGCCACGGGGACGACGACGAGCACGGTCACGACACCGGCCACGGCGAGCCTCACGGGGTGCCCTGGGTCATGTCCGTGCCTTTGCTCATTCTGGCCGCGTTCACCGTCATCCTGGGGTTCTGCCAGGGTTATCTGGAGAAATTCCTGATGGGCGCGTCCCATCCCCACGACATCGACTACATGCTGTTGGTATCCGCGGTAAGCTGCGCGGTGGGCGGCATTGCCCTGGCCTGGTTCGATTGGGGTTACGCCAACGCCAAGTGCCGCGGTTTCATCCGCAAATTCCCTGTGCTGGAGAACTTCTTCATCCAGAAATGGTACATGGACCACTTCTGGCGCTGGTTCCTGGACAGCATCATCTACGGCATCTTCTCCAAGTGGTTTACCTACAATGATCGCCGGGTGGTGGACGGCGGCGTGGACGCGGTGGCCTTTTCCACCGTGGGCAGCGGCCGGCTGCTGTCCTTCATCCAGACCGCATTTGTCCAACTTAACTTACTTTTTATGGTTTTGGTCCTGGCCGGCGTCGGGATCTATCTCTTGATGGGTCGCTGATATGACACAACATGCCGCTACCTTTCCGTATCTGTCCTGCATGTTACTGGCCCCTGTGGTGGGACTCATGGTGCTGTTGTGCCTTAAACAGCGTCAAAAGTTCCTCATCCGGGCCGTATCGCTCCTCTCCGCGGGCACTTCCCTGGGTTTGGCGATCTACACCTTTGTGGCCTATGACAAGAGCCTGGGGGGCCTGCAGTTCGTGGAGAAGTACGAGTGGGTGAAGACCTTCGGCATCACCTACTTTGTGGGCGTCGAAGGCCTGAACGCCCCCATGCTGCTTCTCACCGGCATCGTCATCTTCACCGGTTGTCTCACCATGTGGGAACTGGAGGACCGCACCAAGGAATACTTTATCTGGATGATGGCTCTGGTAACCGGGGTCTTCGGCGTCTTCATGTCTTACGACATGTTCTTCTTTTTCCTGTTCTATGAGATCGCCGTGGTGCCCATGTACATCCTCATCCTGGTCTGGGGCTCCACCCGCAAAGAATACGCCGCCATGAAGCTCACCTTGTACCTCATGGCCGGCAGCGGTCTCATCATCCCCGGCATCCTGCTCCTCTATGCCAGCTCCGGCCTCAACACCTTCAACATGCTCTTGCTCCACGGGGCCCACTTTAGCCCCTGGGTTCAGAAGGTCGCCTTCATCCTCCTGTTCTTCGGGTTCGGGGTGCTGGCCGCGGTTTGGCCGCTCCACACCTGGTCGCCCGTCGGCCACGTGGCGGCGCCCACCGCGGTGTCTATGCTCCACGCCGGCGTGTTGATGAAGCTGGGCTCGTTCGCCATCCTCCGGGTGGGCATGTTTCTGCTCCCTGAGGGCTTCCAATACTGGGCCAACCTCATGATGCTCCTGGCCACCATCGGCATCGTCTACGGCGTGTTCGTCGGCCTGGCCCAGACCGACTTGAAGTACGTCATCGGTTACTCTTCGGTGTCCCACATGGGCATCGTCTGCCTGGGGCTGGCCACCGGCACCATCGACGGCCTCAACGGCTCGGTGTTCCAGATGTTCGCCCACGGCATCATGACGGCCCTCTTCTTCTCCGCGGTGGGCTACATTTACGACCGCACCCACACCCGGGATATCCATCTGCTGGGTGGCTTCTCCAAGATCATGCCCGTGGCTTCGGCCTTCTTCATCACCGCGGCCTTGTGCGGCGCGGGAGTGCCGGGCATGGCCAGCTTCTGGGCGGAACTGCTGGTGTTCATCGCCGCGGTCAAGGTCTATCCGGTGATGGGCCTGCTGGCCATCGCGGCCCTGGTGGTGGGCGCGCTCTTTGCCCTGCGGGTGGTGCAGAACTCCTTCTTTAATGCGCCTAATCCTAAATTCATCCACTTTGAAGATGTCAGCCCGTTCCTGGGTCTGCCCCGGATGATTCTCATCGGCACCCTGCTCTTCTTCGGGTTCTTCCCCCAGGTGATGGTGAGTATCATTAAAACTTCGGTGGTTCCATTTCTCCAGGGAATGTAAGACATGGATATAATGCTCTTCGGACCGGAACTCTATTACCTGTTTATGGCCCTGGTGTTCTTCGGGCTCAGCCTGAAACGCCGCGTCCAGGTTAAGCGGGATTACCAGGTGGCCCTGGTCCTCACCGGGTTGGGGGTAGTGGTCACGGCCATGTCCTTGTGCCAACAGGGAGACCTGTTCTTCCAGGCCTACAAGGTGGACCTGTTCAGCCAGATATTTAAGTTCGCCCTGGCCCTGGGTCTCTTTCTGGTGCTCACCATTTCCCACAACCTGGCCCAGATCGAGGAACGCTACCACGCGGAATATTATCTCTTCCTCACCACCACCACCATCGGCATGATGATGCTGGTCAGTTCCGTGGAACTCCTCACCATCTATGTGGCGTTGGAACTGTCCTCCTACTCGCTTTACATCCTGGTGCCCATGCGCCGGGGGGACGGCATCGATGTGGAGGCGGGGATCAAATACCTGTTCATCGGCGCGGTGTCCTCGGGCTTCATGCTCTTCGGGTTGAGTTACATCTTCGGCGCCACCCACACCACTTACCTGGCGGACATCCTGCCGAAGATGGCCCAACTGACGGGCAGCCCCATCGGTTTGATCGGGTTGATCCTGTCCCTGGCGGGCTTTTTCTTCAAGCTCTCCGTGTTTCCCTTTCATTTCTGGGCGCCTGACGTCTATCAGGGCGCGGCCAACCAAGTGACCACCTTTATAGCCACCGCGTCCAAGGTCGCGGCGGTGGCCTTACTGCTCCGCCTGGCAGCCATGGGGACATCCCTGGGCTACGGCTTTCCCCAGATCCTGATGATCCTGTCCATCATCTCCATGACCCTGGGAAACCTGGTGGCCATCGTCCAAAAAGACTTCAAACGCATGCTGGCCTACTCCTCCATCGCCCATGCCGGATACTTCCTCATGGGCATCCTCACCCTAAAAGAGGCGGGCTACATTGCGGCCATTTATTACGCCCTGGCATATTTAGTGATGAACTTCACGGTGTTCCTGGTGATCTCCGAGGTGGCCACCGACGGGCGGGACCTGAAGATCAACGAACTGGCCGGGCTCTATCGCCGCAGCCCCCTGCTCAGCATGACCCTCATCGTGGGCATCTTCGCGTTGGCGGGCGTGCCGCCTTCCATCGGCTTCACCGGCAAGCTGATGCTCCTTACCTCCGCCATGAATGAAGGGTATTTCTGGCTGGTTTTGATCGGCGCGGTGAACGGCACCATCTGCCTGTATTACTATCTCAAGGTGGTGTATGCCGCGTATTTCATCGACGATCCCACCTTGGGACCGGTGACGGTATCCATGCCCACCCGCATCCTCAGCTATGTCTTGATGGCCATGGTGCTGGGCTTCGGGGTCTTCCCGGACCGCATCGTGGAACTGGCCAAAACCGCGGTGAAGACGGTATTGTAAGGACGGTTTTCAGTTTTCATTTTTTCTTTAAATACGTAATTTAAAAGCTGCCTTTCCTAGGAAAGGCAGCTTTTTTTCGGAGCTGGAGAATTTTTCTTTTTTTTTTATGATTTTTTTGCTATTATTTGTTATAGATGAGAAAAGGGTCAGTTCATATCTCATCTCAATTCGCCATCAAACGTAAATTTTTTCGTAGGGGTGAACCTTGTATTCGCCCTAAATTGTTGGGCGAACACAAGGTTCGCCCCTACATTTTGATACCTATTGAATGTTAATTGGTATTACAAATTATGGAAAAAAACATTTGCCGGCAAATCTTGAAGGAGTAAAAAAATGAAAAGATTATTTGCTGCAAATCACCTGTTTTCTCTAAGCTGGGCGATGTTGATTATATTCCTAATCGGAACAATATCACTTACCACTCCGCAAAGGATTGACGCCGCCCCAATCAAGGAACTGTTCATCTGGCCGGATCAATTTATTGCTGTAAATTCCAATCAATACGCGTCGCAATCCCCAAGTTATATTCAACCATACCTGCCACCTGGTTTCTTACCACATGGTTCGGAAGGTCCTTTTCCTAACGTTAACTTCTTTTTCCCGCTCGATAACGTAATAGGAAAAATGAAAGAAATAGTAGGATTAACTATGTACTATACAGGTTTAAGTCCTGATGGTTTCTGCGTTGTAAGACTTTCTCGTGTCAAGATGGGTTCCCCGGGGATACTGCTCATTGAAGCTTTCCGCGATGGTGCAACACAAGGAATTATAGAAGTTAAAGGAAATAATGCTTCAGGGGGCCCGTTTTTGATAGATAAGGTAATGCTCAAAGAATACCGTTTTTATATCTCGGTACATGTTGATAATAATCAAGGAATGTTTAATGGAATGGTGCTGCAATACCGTTGAACAGGAATGCCCAAGAACGTGGGGGCACGGCATGCCGTGCCCCTATGTTTTTATGGTGAACAAAGCGCACTACGCTTCATCGCAGACAGTATTGCACCCTGAACCAATGATCACTGGCCACTGATCAGTGCCCCCTCACGCGGCCAAAACCCTAATCTTGGCCAAATCCATCCGATATGCCCGCAGCCAGCGGTACACGGTTTTGCTGGAGACCTGCAGTCGTCGGGCCAGGGCGGAGATGTTGCCTTTCTCCTCCAGCATCAGATCCTCCAGGCGGGTGCGATTCGGCCGATCAGGAGGTTCGGACGCGGAGGAGCACTCGCAATGGCGCCAGGAGGGATAAAGATTGAAAGACAGGTCCGTGTCCCGAATCAGGGTCCCGGAACTGGAAATTACCGCCCGGGTAATGACATTCTTCAGCTCCCGGATGTTGCCGTACCAGGAGTGTTCCAGCAACCGGCGCCGGGCCGCGGAAGTGAATCCCTCCACCCGGCGGTAGAAGCGTTTGGCGTCTTCCCGGAGAAAATGCTGGGCCAGGAGCAGGATGTCGTCACCCCGTTCCCTCAGGGGCGGCAGACAAATGACCAGCACCGCCAGGCGGTCGTACAGGTCATGGCGGAAGCGGCCCTGGGATATGAGCCGGGGCAGGTTCTGGTTGGTGGCCGCGATGAGCCGGACATCCACCGGTACCGGGGCGTCGGCCCCCACCGGCTCGATCTCCCCCTGGTCCAAAGCCCGGAGCAGCCGGGGCTGCACCGACAGGGGCAGGTCGCCCACTTCATCCAGAAACAGAGTACCCCGGTGGGCCAGCCTAAACTTACCCGGACGGGCGCTCCGGGCATCGGTGAAGGCCCCCCTCAGATGCCCGAAGAGTTCGCTGGAGGCCAGGGATTCCGTCAGCGCGCCGCAATTGATGGACAGATAGTTGCCATGGCGGCGGGGACTCAGACCCCGGAGGGCCCGGGCCACCAATTCTTTACCGGTGCCGGGCTCACCCTCCAGCAGCACCGGCAGTTCCGAGGCGGCATAGTCCGGAAGTTGTCGAAGAATCCGCTTGAGGCGCTCATCCCCGGTAATAACCTGATCTAATTCCGGGAGAGGCTCGGAGGTCGGTTCGGGGTCCAGATCCCTGGGCGCCCTAATACCCTCCCTGGCGATCATTCCTGAGTATTGCATCGCACCTCCTTGTGCGGTCCCAGGGACTAGTGCAGGGTTGGAGAGCGAAAGCTTTAGAGTCGCTCCTTTTATTAACCTTTTTTGAGCCTCTTGCAAAATTCACTGAAACTATTTCAAAACCTCAGTTTGCCCAGATAGGTCATTCTGAGCGAAACGAAGAATCTCGTATTTTCAAAAGGTTGAGATCCTTCACTGCGTTCAGGATGGCAACAAAACGGGTTTTGAACTAGCCTCTAAAGGCTATAATGCAAAAGGCTCTTTGGTTTCCGGTATTACTATATATAATAATTTTCATTTTTATCAATATATTTTATAGAAAAATATGTTTTTATTATTTTTTTACCAATCGGCCAAAATCTGCTCTGCGGTTCGGCGCACTTCTCCATAGGGGCTGGTCAGGGCCAGGATTTGCAGCCGGCCTTTGAACCCCTGCTGTTCCACCCGGGTCCGGGACTGCGCCTGCTTGGCCAGGGTCTGGATGACCTCCAGCGCCACCTCCTGGTCCGGATAGTCCAGCAACCGGTGCAAGACCCCCCACTCCTGGGGAAGCCCGTATGCTTCCAGAAATTTCCTGGCCGTGGCGGCAAATTTCTTGGTGCCGTGGTGGGCCTCCAGGGCCTTCAGCGCGGTTTGGTATTCCGGGAGGGCCCGTTTGCCCTTAAACAAGGCTTCCGCCTGGGCCAAGGCTTGTTGGCGGAAGGACTCCCTCTGGGTTTTGGTCTTCCGGGGTTCTTTGGCAGGGCGCACCCCCGTCCCCCGGTCCCGCCGTTGATCGATCTCCCGCCAACTGGGACGTTCCCGGTCTTCGTCATCATGTTTGGGGGGCATGGCTCTTCCTCTCAAAAGCAGGTTTGGGTTTTCGGTTTGTAGGATTCATACCGAGTTGAGATCTCTGCGAAAATAGCTTAAGCGATGACAAATCAGCTTCAAAGGAAATGAAACCAGTGGCACAGGCTTCCAGCCTGTGGGTAACTCTTTGGTAAATAAAGGTTTTTTGCACAGGCTGGAAGCCTGTGCCACCAGAATTTCTTCCTGGGCTTGGTTTGCCTGTGTACCGGCTGATTTTCGCAGAGCTCTCGAGTTGCTATCAAAGAAGTGTTAAATTGTAAGGGCTAACCTGGTGTTCGCCCCTACGAAAAAAACCGTTTGATTGCGAAAACGACCGTGGGATTACCAACTGGAGAACCGAGGGCGGCGGTTCCAAATTTTTCCCGTCTGGTAAGAAGGTTTTCGCCCAATAACTCGAAACCCGAAACAAAAACTTTTCAGACCAGCAGCTTGGGAACGAGAAGTAACGGGGCTCTATCCTTTTCCCCGCCTCCCCCGCTTCCCCGCTTCCCCGTGTCCCCGCTTCCCCGCTTCCCCGCTTCCCCGTGTCCCCGTGTCCCCGCTTCCCCGCTTCCCCGTGTCCCCGTGTCCCCGTGTCCCCGTGTCCCCGTGTCCCCGTGTCCCCGTGTCCCCCTCTATTCCGGTTCGCCGTGGAACCGAGTCCTGGCCGCGGCCATTCCCGATTCGATGATGGTGACTACCGCCTGGGCGGCCCGGTCCAACAGGGCGGCGATAACTTCTTCCCATTCCGAAGTAATATGAGACAGGACAAAAGCCTCGGCCGGCATCCGCTCAGGTGGGCGGCCCAGGCCCAACTTCACCCGGAGAAATTCCTCCGTATCCAGGGTCGCTATAATGGAGGCCACGCCCCGGTGCCCTCCCGGCCCGCCTCGGTCCACGATCTTGAGACGCCCCAGGGGCACATCCAGATCGTCATGGATGACCAGCAGGGCCTCCGGAGTAAGGCGAAAGTAAGTCAGGAGCCTGGACACCGCCCGGCCGCTGAGATTCATGTAGGTTTGGGGCTGGGCCAGAATGATGGTCTCCCCCCCCACCCTCCCCTGCCCCCAATACGCATCCAGGTTCTTGCGGCTCAGAGGTATCCCCCAGACGCGGGAAAGCTCATCCACCACCTGGAATCCCAGGTTGTGCCGGGTAAACACATATTCCGGGCCCGGATTGCCCAACCCCACGATAAGTCGCATGAGTAGTTTTCTGTTTTCTGTTTTCTGTTTCCTGTTTTCTGTTTTCTGTTTTCTGTTGTTGGTTTTCTGTTGTTGGTTTTTGGTTTTTGGTCTTGTTGGATTGAATATGTCTCACCCGTAAGCGGGGCTTGGGATTATAAAAAACGTTAGAAGGTGGGTAACAGGAGGATTTCCGTACTACAGGCCAAATGGAAAGTCATTTTTTATAGCCGCAGGCTTTAACCTGCGCCTTAAGGACGCAATTTGTACCAAGTTCTATTTCCGATGCAACCAACTTAAGTTTCAATCTGCTGATAATCCTGGTCTTTTTAACCGAAAACCGATAACCGATAACGGTATTAATGGGTGTTTTGAGCCGCATCATGGCGGCCATGGGCCGCCCTATGACTCCTCAGACAAACAAAGAACTCACCGAATCCTGGTTGTGAATCCGGCGGATGGCCTCCCCCAGGAGGGGAGCCACGGACAGGACCCGGAGCTTCTCCAGGGCCGCGGCCTCGGGGCTCAAGGGAATGGTGTCGGTCACTGTCACGGTTTGCAGCATGGACCCCTGGATATTGCTCACCGCATTCCGGGTCATCACCGGGTGAGTGACGCAGGCGTGCACCGCCCGGACCCCGTGGCGCATCAGGAGTTCCGCGGCCATGGTGAGGGTGGCCCCGGTGGTGATCATATCGTCCAGGATCACCGCTACCTTGCCCCAGACGTTGCCGATGAGGGTCATAGCCCGGATGGCCGCGCCGTCCCGGCGCTTATCGATGATGGCCAGGCTGGTTTGCAGACGTTTGGCAAAGGCCCTGGCCCTCTCCACCCCGCCCGCGTCGGGAGACACCACTACCACCTCTTTATCGAAATTATTCCGGATATACTCCAGGGTCACGGGCGCGGCGAACATATGATCCACCGGGATATTGAAAAACCCCTGGATCTGGCCGGCGTGCAGGTCCATGGTCAACACCCGGGTGGCCCCCGCCACGGTGATGAGATCGGCTATCAGCTTGGCGGTAATGGGGGTCCGGGGCGCGGTCTTCCGGTCTTGCCGGGCATAGGCGTAGTAGGGCAGCACCGCGGTAATGGACATGGCCGAGGCCCGCTTCAAGGCATCGATCATGATAAGGAGTTCCATGATGTGCTCATTGGCCGGCATGCTGGTGGGTTGGATGACGAAGACATCCTTGCCCCGGACATTTTCCCGGAACTCCACCATGATTTCGCCGTCGGAGAAGCGCCCCACCAGGGCCTCCCCCAGGGGCACTCCCAGGTATTGACAAATCTTTTCCGCCAAAGGACGATTGGCGTTGCCGGTAAAGATTTTCAAAGAATCCATACCTGACTCTCCCAATTGGTATCCGCGGGCCCGGTTAGTCCTCGAGCTACGGCCATCCACCCGGCGAAGGTGCGGCGCATTGCCCCGGCCGCACGGCGGGCCATATCGTAAGAAGTAAACAGGCCGAAGATGGTGGGGCCGCTGCCGGACACGGCCCGGGCCTGGGCGCCCAAACTCCCAAGCTGCTCCAGCATATCCTTAAGTTCGGGGAAGCGCTGCACGGCCACGGTTTCCAGGTCGTTGTGGACCCAGTCTTCCGGTCGCTCCCCGTCCCAATGCTCCAGAACCGGCAATCCGGCCAAGGCGCCCAAGTCCAGGTTATCATACACCCAGCGGGTGGATAAGGGCGCCTGGTGGTTAAGGAGCAGGTACCAGTATGCCGGCAGGGTCAAGGGCGTCAGGTCCGTACCGATGCCCCGGCCCACCGCGGGTCCGCCCGTAAGAAAGAACGGCACATCCGCGCCCAGGGAGCCGGCCAAACGGTGCAGGGTGGCGGCGTCCAGAGGGTCCCCGGCCAGGGTATTCAGGGCCAGCAGGGTTCCCGCGGCGTCGCTGCTGCCGCCCCCCAGGCCCGCGGCCACCGGGATGCGCTTCAGCAAACGGAGGCGCAGCTTCAGGGTCTGCCGGGTTTCCCGTTCAAAGGCCCGGGCGGCCCGCCGCACCAGATTTTCCTCACCCAGGGGCACCTGGGGATGGTGGCACTCCAGGGTAATCCCGGCGTCCCCAGGGCTCACCGTCAGTTCATCCGCCAGGCTCAGGGGCTGGAAAACCGTGACCAGGTCGTGGTAACCGTCGGGGCGCCGCTTTAGCACCCTGAGGTAGAGATTGACCTTGGCGGGGCACAGCCGCCTGAGACCCTGCCCGGAGTTCCCGATCAGCCCGCCTCCTTGATATACATCATCCGCAGATCATACAGGAAGTGGTCGAACATGTCCTCTTCTTCGGAAGTGAGACTGCCCCGGGTCTTTTCCCGGAGCAATCCCATGAGGTCGATGGTCTGTTTGGCCAGGGGCAGGTTCTTTTTAAGCTCCCCGCTGTCTGGATCCGGGAAGGTCCCCAGAGAGGTCAGGGCCGAAGTTCCTAAAGAAAAGATAAAAGAAGAGAAAGTGATTTCCGGCAGCGGCAATTCCTGTCCGGGCTCCTGAGCGCTTGCGGCTTTCTGTGCCTCCGTGGCCGCCTGGTTTGCGGCTTCCTCTTCCTGAACTTTCGCCTTCTCTGCTTCGCTGAGATGGAGAAAGCGCCGATCCTTAACGGTATAGCCCTGGTCTTCGGGTTCGGCCATATCTTTTCCCCCTTCACCGCGGCAGGCAAAACTCCGCCTGGTTACAGCTCCAACTGGTAAGCCATGGCCACATGTTCCAGGTCCCGCACGTCCTTGAGACATTCAGGGGTCACGGGGGTGTCGGTGGTAAGCAGAATCACATTTTGCCCCCGTTCTTTTTCCTGGCCCACGTGCATCCGGGCGATATTGATATGGTGACGCCCGATGGTGGTGCCGATGGCGCCGATGACCCCGGGACGGTCGGTATTGTAGATGAACAACATGTGGCCTTCGGGAACGGCCTCCATCCGGAATTTGTTGATGCGCACTAAGCGCGGCTCATATTTGCCGAAGATGGTGCCGGCCACGGTGTTTTCTTCATTGCCGGCCCGGACTGTGAGACGGATCAGGGTGGTGAAGTCTTCCGCGGACTCGACCTTCTCTTCCCTCACCGTGATGCCTCGGCTGGCGGCCATGAAGGGGGCGTTGACATAGTTCACTTCATCCCCCACCACCGGGAACAGGAGCCCCTTGAGGATGGAATGGGTCAGGGGCTTGGTGTCCAGTTTGGAGACTTCCCCCACATAGCCGATGGTCACGGCGCTTACCGGGCCTTCGGCGATCTGGGTCTGAAAAGCTCCCAGGGCTTCAGCCAGGGTGAGGTAGGGCTTCAACTGCACCAGGGCCTCGGGGCTCACGGAGGGGGCGTTCACCGCGTTCTTAATGGTGCCGTAGAGCAGGTACTCCAGCATCTGCTCGCAAACCGCCACCGCCACATTGGCCTGGGCTTCTTCCGTGGAAGCCCCCAGGTGCGGGGTGCAGATGACGTTAGGGAGCTCCTTTAAAGGAAATTCCGGGGGCGGCGGTTCGGTCTCGAACACATCCAGGGCCGCGCCGGCCACTTTACCTGTCTTCACCGCCTCATACAGGGCGGCTTCGTCAATCAACCCGCCCCGGGCGCAGTTGATGATGCGCACCCCGTTTTTCATGTGCTTGAAGGCTTCCCGGTTCAGCAGTCTGGCCGTATCCTTGGTCTTGGGGGTATGAAGGGTGATGAAATCAGCCCGGGCCAGCAGTTCATTCAGGCTTACCAGTTCAATCCCCAACCCCGCGGCCACTTCCTTGGTAATGAAGGGGTCATAGGCCAAAACCCGCATTCTCAGACCTACCCCGCGTTCCGCCACCACCGAACCGATGCGGCCCAGGCCGATGACGCCCAGGGTTTTGTTGAAGATTTCCGTACCCTGGAATTTTTTCTTCTCCCATTTTCCTTCCCGCATGGACTGGGCCGCCTGAGGGACGTTGCGGGCCAGGGCCATCATCAAGGACAGGGCGTGTTCCGCGGTGGTGATGGTGTTGCCCCCGGGGGTGTTCATCACCACGATGCCCCGCTTGCTGGCCGCGGGGATGTCCACATTATCCAACCCGGTGCCGGCCCGCCCCACCACCTTCAACCGGGGGGCCACGTCAATGAGTTCCGCGGTCACCTTGGTGGCGCTGCGGATGACCAGGCCGTCGGCGTCTTTGATCTCTTGCCGTAATTCCTCCAGGCTCATGCCGGGGCGCACCACCACCTCAATATTGGGGTGCTGCTTCAGGATGGCGACCCCATCTTCATGCAGATTATCGCTAACCAGGACCTTCATGCCCAGCCTCCTTCCTTACTTCCCTAAGATTGCCTGGGCCGCCTGCACCCCGACGCCCAATTCTATTTTATAACCCAACTCGTTGAGCACCACCTCCAGGCCGCCGATGGTGCCCAGGAGGTCTAGCTCATCGATGTAACCCATGTGCGCGATGCGGAAGATCTTGCCCTTAGCCTGGGCCTGCCCCCCGGCGATCCAGATGCCCTTTTCCCGGAGGCGGCCCACCACCTTCTGGCCATCCACCCCCGCCGGGGCCTGGACCGCGGTGAGCACATCCGAGGGGTTTTCCTTGGCGTAAAGCTCCAGTCCCATGGCCTTTACCGCGGCTTTGCATGCCTGGGAAAGCTTCCGGTTGCGGGCGTAGATCTTTTCCAGGCCCTCTTTACGCACCTTGACCAGAACCTCCTGCAATCCCAGGATTAACGACACTGCAGAGGTGTATGGGGTCTGGTTCTTTTCTTGGGATTTCGACGCCTTGGCAAAATCAAAGTAATATTTGGGCAGGGTGGAGGTCTTGGTAAACTCCCAGGCCTTGGGGCTCAAAGCCGCAAAGGCCAGCCCCGGCGGCAGCATCATGGCCTTCTGGGAACCGGCCACCACGATATCCATTTTCCAGGCGTCCATGGGCAGGGGATAGCCCCCCAGCGCCGAAATGGCGTCCACCACCAGGATGGTGCCGGGCCGGGGCGCCACTACCTCGGCCAGTTCCTTTACCGGATGCTGCACCCCGGTGGAGGTTTCATTGGCCTGGACGAACACGGCCTTGATGGCCGGATTGGCGTCTAAGCGCCGAGCCACTTCCCGGGGATCAACCACCCGGCCCCATTCCACCACGATACGGTCCACCTTCACACCATAGACGTTGCACAACTCGGTCCAGCGTTCGCCGAACTTGCCGCCGTCCACCACTATCGCGGTGTCGCCGGCGCACAGGGTGTTGGCCACCGCGCCTTCCATGGCGCCGGTGCCGGTGGCGGCAAACATCAGAACTTCCTGCTCCGTTTCAAACAGATATTTCAGCCCTTCCCGCACCTCCCCCAGGATTTCGGCAAATTGGGGGGCCCGGTGATGGATGATGGGTTGAGCCATGGCCAGTTGGGTCTCCGGGGCAACGGGCGTCGGACCCGGAGTCATCAAATACCTTTTCATCTTCTCGTACCTTACCTTGTAACCTCGAAAACCTTGTGAGGTGATTTTGAGAAATAATTCTTAAAGGTTTTAATTTATTTGGTTTCTCTGCGACTGTCAAGCCTATCCGAGGAAAAATTGCAATCGCCGCGACCCTGGCCGACAACAACGCTGCCCGGGCAACCGGCGGTATGGATTCGCACCAAGATACCAGGAACACCGTTGACCCCGGCAAAATCTCCCACCTGGACCTTTGCCGCTTCAGCAATCTATCATAATATGTAATGACTAAGACCTAAGCTGACAAATATCGAATCGAGAGCAGATTAAATCTGACATTGAGGGGTAAAATTTACAATCCGGGGGGGATGTGAGTACCATATATGATAACCATCTCAACTACCAATTTTTTTTTATTTTGGGTGCTGATATAGGGCAGTTAGCCGCAGATTGGGGCCAAGGTCTCTTACCATGCCCCTCGGTGGTATATTAATTTGGCCTCGGCCTTTCCTCTGGCTCACCACTACCGATCAGTGCTGGCCTGGGGTGCTTAAGGTCCACCGCATTGAGGTATCCGGGTTCTAAGGGGCAGATATGCCAAAATTTCTGCAAAAATTACAAGGTCTGAACTTATTGGTTAACAAAATCATGGAGATTATGCTATCATTACCGTAGGGGGACAATTCGGCTACAAAAGAGGAAACTTCTCGGGGTTAAACTCGGGGAGAGAGGTCCCCAAAACCATTTTTTGACTGCGGTAGCCAAAGTTGCCGCATAATCTCGGTTAATACATAATTTTCTCCTTGTCTGAGTTAATGGTTGAATAATTGTAGTGCGGGCACAGCCCATCACCATCTATAGGAAAAATACTTATCCTAAATTTTGGGAATTAAAAATAATTTTTAAGGAAACCATTCTAAGGATTTTATACTCAGAAATTCAGGAAGTTCCTGATTGAAGCTTTATTCCCGATATGATTTAAACGTAACAAGACTTAACATTTTTCTGCCGTCGACGATCTAATAAGACGATGGCGGAAACCTTTTAAAAGGAGATTGCCCTTATGAGACAAAGGCCAATAAACAGGTTTATGCTGGTAATTTTCATCGCGCTGGCCGTGGTGATGCTGCTGCCGCTGGCGGCCCAGGCCAATCTGTTGACCAATGGTGATTTTGAAATCATAAACCCTTTTATTCCGGCGCCGCTTTCCGCGGCGGACAGCGCCACGCAAAACCACTGGCGGGCGGGGGCTTCCTGGGTTTATGCCAGTGAGGGCGGCAACTATTTCGCCCAATACGATGCCGGCGGCGAGCAGTGGCTCCTCCAGGGAGTCCCCTTTGCGCCCCCGTCTTGCATCAATAGCAGCTGGAAAATCCGGGTCAGCTTCTCCTACCAGCTCCCGGACCTTCCGGAACCCGTTACCGGGCAGGTGAAGGTTGCCGGCTTGAAAGCGGCCGGCGTCTGGGACCCCGCCACCGGTCTATTGGGCCCCAGCGCCAACGACTTTGAGGACCTATTGACCGATTCGGCCCTATCGGATTCCGGCGCCTGGGAGACCTACCAGAACTCAATTAATTACAACAGCACCGCTTTTAATGGAGTTACCGTTCTGGGCATCGGCTTCAACCTGGCGGCAGGGACCGGCGTATCCATGAAGATGGACAATGTGGTCATGGATCTGGTGGCGCCGGTGAGTTTGAAAATCACCCCGAACACCTTGAATCTCAAGAGCCAGGGCAATTGGGTCACGGCTTTCATCTCCAAACCGCCTTCCTGCTATTCCCTGGCGGATATCGATCAAACTACCATTAAACTCTCTCTGGCCGGGACCGATACGTTTATCATGCCGGTTTCGTTTAACCGGAACGGCAGAAAGTTTATGATGAAATTCGACCGTTCCCAGCTCATCAACCTGATTAACGGCGCCACCGGCGCGGTCACTCTCACCATCTCCGGCGCCTTCAATGACGAGGTCCTCTTTGAAGGGTCCACTTCCTTGAGAGTCATCAACCCCGGCAAAGGCCCCAAAAAACCCAAGATCTAGGAATCATGCCGTTCTCCTCTAAAATAGCATTATAACCTGCGGTAAAAGGAAACCGGGAGCAGCTGGCTGGAGCTGCTCCCGGTTTTCTTTTCGGGCCTGCCATTGTCGCAGGGGAGATCGGCGCGTGAGGGGTACCGGAAAGGAGCGGCCGGTGCAGGGCACCCGGCGGGTGCGGTTCTCTCCCAGTTCGCCCCATGTTTCTGCCATATAACGTGCCACCAACGAAACTTCTCAAAAATCCCAACTAGTTGAAGATATGATCTATATAGCGAAATGGGGCTTTGGTGGGGGGCCAGCACTGCAAGACTCAAAAATAAGCAAGTCGGATGATATTAAACTTTGATGGAGAGTTTGATGGAGAGGTTGTTTGGTCAAGTTTTAACCATTGCACATAATAATTTCCTTGGTGTCTTGGCGGTCTCGGTGGGGAATCCAATATTTGCCCCCATCATGCTTCCCATCCAGTTGCAAATGTTTGACTTCCGGCCCTAATCTGGATAAAATTTCAACCTGGAGGAGAAGTTATCCGTGTCCAAAAACTGGGAATTTCGCATCACCCAACAAGAAGCCCGCTCCCGCCGCCTCATTCTGGAGGGTTACGCCTTTCCCCCTTATGAGCGGCCCTATTATGACGAGCTGTTTTTTTATGCGGTCATCGGCCCGGGGTTTCTCTCCCTGGAAGTGAGCCGGGATTTCGACGGGGAACGCCTGTTGGAATACCTCTTCAGCCGGTTGGGAGAACCCACGGAGCCCACCCGCACCCAGGTGGGCGGCCGGGAGGATGAGGAAGAAGGCGCCCTGTTGTTGACGGAGTGGCATTTTCCCCCGGAACAGCGCGGCTCCATGATTCAGTGCCTGGCGACCATCCTGGGCCACCCGCTCCCGGCCTGATCCCGAAATTACCCTTATTTAGGAGAAACTATGATTCATCTGGGCGAATATGACCCTAAACTGGAAGGTATCTGGTGGGCAGAAGAAACGGGCATGAGCTGCAATGTCTATCTCCTGGACGAAGGCCGCTGCCTCATCGACGCCGGCAACTATTACGGCCTGCTCCACGATTTGAGCCAGGAGTTCGATCTCTCGAAACTGCAGCGGCTCTTTCTTACCCACTGCCATTTCGATCATGTGGGGGGCATGGGGGAACTCTTCGACTGGTGCAACCCCCAGGTCCTGGCCCACATGGACACCCTGCCCTATATCAGCTTCCAAGGCGTGCCCTTCATGAGAATCATGGAAAAGGCCGGGCGCCTCGACCAGGTGGTCATCCTCCGAGGGGGCGAAAAGATTCAGGTGGGGTCCCGACTCCTGGAGGTGATTCCCACTCCGGGTCATACCGCGGGGGACATCTGTCTTTATGACCACGAAAACCGCGTCCTATTCACCGGGGACACGGTATTTCCCAGCACCCCAATGGAGAATATCCTGGCCGACGCCGACCCAAAACTGGGCAACATCGGCCGGCTCATCGAATCCCTGGCCCGCCTGGTGGCCTATCCGGTGGATATCCTGCTGCCGGGCCACGGCGTGCCGGCCTTCTCCGACGGCGGCGCCCACGTGCTCAATGCCTATATCGAGACCCGCAAAGCCCAGGACCAGGGGTCAATTCAGCCCTACCTGGACGCGGGCCGGATTCTCACCGACACCGGCCGCCCCGGCGAGGCCCTGGCTTGCTACAACCTGGCCCTCCAGATGCAGCCGGGCAATCCCGAGGCCCTGGTGTATAAAGGGGTGGCGCTGACGGAACTCCAGCACTACGATGAGGCCCTGGAGTGCTTTGACAAGATCCTGAAACATGCCCCGGACATAGAAGAGGCATTGATGGGCAAAGGCTTCGCCCTGGTGGGCCTGGGTCGGGTGGAAGAAGCCCTAACCCTGCCGGGCTTCGCGGCACGGCTGAAAACTATGCTTTAGTTGCCGGTCTTCGGTTTTCGGTCTTCGGAGGTTTTGAGGAGTTCACCACCAAGACACCAAGGGCGCCAAGGTTCACAAAGAAGACATCGGGTTAAATTTTTCTTGGTGAACCTTGGTGTCCTTGCTGTCTTGGTGGTGATTTTTTAACAGTCATTCATGGGCCTTTAGCCCACCCCTAAATTATGAAAAGTCCTGATGGGCATACTCCTAACTTTGAACTTTGAACCTTGAACTTTGAACTTTTCAAGGCAGGACCTTGAATTATGAACCAATGGGAAATCTCCATAGACAATCATGAAAGCCGCCGCAAGGTGGCTCTCGTGGAAGGCCGGGCCCGGCCGGCGGAGGCACCGGAGGACTCCGAAGCGGAATTTTCCCTGACGCTCTACTCCGACCAGATTTCCCTAAACATCCCGGCCTCTACCATAGGGCGGAAGTTCATCCAACGCCTCATTGAGATCCTCGGCCCTCCCCGGATGGAGCCCACCGTCAAGTGCAGCTGCTCCTGGGGGGACGGGGTCATGGGGGCCATGCTCCTGGTGTTGTGGGACTGTTCTAAGGAAAACCAGGGGCTCCAGGACTTATATGCTTTCCTGGGCCTGGCTCCCGCTTCCCTGAAATAATACCGTTTTCGGTTATCGGTTTTCGGTCTAAAAGACCAGGGTTGTCAGTAAGTTGCAACTTAAGTTTATTGCATTGGAAACAAAACTTGGTATAATATTCGCTCCCCCTGAGAACTCTTCCTTTGCATCTTGGGTCTGGAATCCAGGTCCCCCCCTATTTCAGCAGAATATTGCCGTTCCAAAGGCTTCAACAAAAAATCCGGGAAGGGGCTGAAACTGAAGAGGGCCAGAGCAGGGTCCCCAGGGTGACCAGGGTTCTACCGGCCCGCTGCCTCCGGGTAAACCACAGCAGCATCAGGCCCAACCCCAGAAATGCCAGACACAGGGGCAATGGAAAAAAGAATGGGGCCAGAAGCTTTTTAAAGAGAAACATGCGCGTCCCTCCTTAAAGCAGTTGCCGGTTGCCAGTTATCAGTTATCAGAAATTCGAGATTTTTTCACTGGACACTGACCACTGGCAACTGACCACTAACTACTCCCCTACTCCGGCTTGGGCGGTTGGGGATGCACCACCACAATCCAGGGGAGGCACACCGCCCGCTCTTCCGAGGCATAAGGGAATCCCGAGGGCAGGTAGGCCCCGAAGGGACAGCGGGGGCACAGGCTGCCTGCGGCGCCGCAAATCTCCCGGAGGGCCTGGGGGTCGCCGATCTGCCGGCGCATTTCCGCCTGGAGTTGGAGCACATCCTCCAGCTGCGGGCTGGCGATGCCTTCGATCATGGTTCGCATCAGCCGGGCCAGGTCCAGCAGTAAAGGAGGCATTTCCCCTTCGCACTTCTTTAGGCGGGTTAAGAATTCATGGGTCTGCAAGCCCTGATAGCTGCTCATGCTCTATTTCTCCTTGGGCGGATGGGAGGCGCGGGGGAAACAGGAGATGATCCATCATCCCGGCGCCCATGTAGATTTTATAAATCGTATTCAACCACTTATTGGTTTGGTTGATATATTCCAGTTTTGGCCGGCGTCCCGCGGCCCACTCCACCAGGAACTGGGTGAAGATGATCCACTGCATCAATTCTTCGGGATGATCCAGCACCGAGGGGAAATACCGGAACTCAATGGTGTTGCGATACCAGTAGGAGTGGAGATTAAGGCCGTGGTAACGGGTGGGATGCATCTTCCGGCCCTGAGGGACCGTGGCGTCATCCCGGTTCTCCGGAGAATACCAGAGATGCTGCACCGCCGGCGCGGGTCTATGGGAGCCGTCTCGCCGGTACCAGTCGAACAGATCGATTTCCAGGGGGCGGCAGGTTTCGGCCTCGCGGCGTTCCTCGGGGAGTAATTGATAGATGTGCGGCTCAAAGATGGAGACAATTCTCAATAATTCAAACAGCTCCTTATTGCCGAATTGCTCCCGGTCCACCCCGTGGTGCACATGAAAGCCACAGGTCTCATTGGCCTGAATTTCCGGAAATTCCTGAAGGAGCAACAAGACCTCATATACCTGGGTCAGCTCCTTCAGGCCGCTTAAAATGGGGCTCACCAGTTCGCCGCCCCCGGCCCCCTTGATGCTGGTATCCTCCACGAAGGACCAGGCTTCGTAGGGCGGCTCATCCAGATGGTAGCCGTTCAACCTGATGCCCTGGCTCTGAAACACCTGGGGCAGCGGCACCCCGTCCGGGGAACGAGTCTGAATTTGATAGGGCGGAATAATCCCCCGGTCCCCCGGAGAGATGCTATATTTCAATCCAAAAAATTCGATCTCCACGCCGAAGGTGCGGGGCGTGAAAAACCGCAGCATGGGGTAGCGATATTTCAGCCGCCGCTCCCACTCCTCCGGATCAATCTGGCGCATCCGCGTCCTTTATTCTTACCGCCAGCGCGGTTTTATTTACCTGGATAATCTTACTGTCGAAATTTGATTTTAGCAGAAATGACAAGGATTTGGCAAGGTAATTTGCGGACTCGGCAGCGAGGAAATCGTACACCAATTTGTCATGAAACAAATATTTTTTCCCTGGGGGCGAACCCAAGGTTTCCCTTAGGTTTTGATACCAAGATGCGGTCAAAATACGATTATCTGTAGCCGCAGGCTTTAGCCTGCGCCAAGGCAAGGCGAGATTCTAGTGTTGCCTTTTTGAGTGCAACTCGGCATGACGTCTCTTTGAGACCCACGGGGTATTAGGAAATTCTGCAGAGAGCGCCAGGGGAATTGCCCGCGAGAGCTTGACCCAAAACTATTCCCGGCCTCGTCCCGCACCGCACCGGGGCCTGGTCCGGGGCAATCCACGCCGAGGCGCGCTTTGTGGGCGGTTAAGCAGGAAACGATTTGAGTCGAGACTTTATTGGGGGTACTGGGGGAACTTTACCTCAAAAACGCGCTTGGCCACCACGAAAGTGCCTTCGTAATAGGGTTGGCGCAGTTCGGTAATGGTTACGCCATTGCGATGGTTGGAGGCGTGGATCATCTTCCCTTCCCCCAGATAGATGCCGGCATGGCCGACCTGCCGGCCCCCCCGGCTGAAGAAGAGCAGATCACCCGGCAGCATTTTGGAGAAATCCATGGAGCGGGCCACCACCTTGCCCACCTGGGCCTGTTCGGCGCTGGAGCGGGGCAGGTCGATCTTGAAGTTCTTATAGATATATTGGACGAACCCGGAGCAATCCGTGGCGTAGCCGCGATCCAGGTTGCCTCCCCGGGAGTAAGGGGTATCCTTATAGTGTTTGGCCTGGGTCAGGACCAGTTCCGAGAAGTTCCAGGGCTCGAAACGGTTATAGCGCTGCTCCAGGGCCGCGGCGGCTTCCTTGGAGGGAGAGTTATGCAACTGGGAGCTGGGCTTTGGCGCAGGTACCACGGTCTTCTTGGGACTCAGAGGCTCCAGGAGGAATTTGCCGTCCCGCTGGGGGATCACCTTCATCAGAGGCGGAGTCTCGGAAATCCCGGAGCTTTTGGACGCGGCGCGATAGTCGCCGGGAGAAACTGAAGCTATCTGGGCGCGCACGGGTTCATCGGGTTCCTGATAACGGGCCCGGCTGCTGGAGGACGCTTTTTTCTTGGCGCTGGTCTTGTTCTTGTTTACTTTGCTCTGCGTTTTGGAAGGAGACTTTTTCTTGTCGCCCTTGGTGGGAACTGCTAGGGCATTGGATGTAAAGGTCAGGGCCATGGTCAATACCGCGCCCAAGATTATCCGATTTACCATCCAGAACCTCCATTGTTATGGGACAATCCTGATGGGGGCAGCCTACACCCCGGACAATCGGCCGGTCTTGCTGAACCGATTCTGACAAAGAGCTGCGTGGTTAAAGTTGGGGGAAGGTTAATACACTCCGGCTCCAATGTCAACCATTTTTTTTCACCGGCCGGTGAACGTAGTTAATATTACCCATATTTTCAATAAGATACACAAACATGATTTGTCGGCCTCCTGGACCCTGGGGATCACCCCCTAGTTGACCACGCACAGTTTGGCAGCCTCCCACAAAGGGGTGGGGCCGACGCACTTACCGACCATGGGTCTCCCGCGGAGATATCCCAATTTGCCATATTAATCGGACAGCAAAATCATTAACCTTAAGGATTTATTAATTCTTCCTTATAACTATCAAGGATTGCTAAAAAATATCTTGCTGGAAGAGTAGGGCAAAGGTCTTATCATTTGGACCTCTGAAAAAGACGGCGGAGACGTGCCGGTAAGGTCCGAGGGGGAGGAGGAAAATGTGGAACAGCCGCCCCCGGCTGTGTATCGGTTTTCGGTTAAAAAGACCAGGATTATCAGCAGATTGGAACTTAAGTTTATTTTATTGGAAACAGTCGTTCATGGACCTATGGCCCACCCGCAAATTATGAAAAGTCCTGATGGGCATACTCTTAACTTTGAACTTTGAACTTTGAACTTTGAACTTTTCTAAGCAGAACTTGGTATTATTTCAAAAAAAACCCAGGGCAGGGGTACCCCTGCCCTGGGAATCAGTTCTTTAGGTGAGGGCGGCTCAACCGGCCTGGGCCTTCTTCTTTTTATCCTTGGGGAGTTTTTCCGGGCGGCCCACCAACTCCAGGATGGACAGGGGCGCGCCGTCACCCACCCGAATACCCAAGGGCACGATGCGGGTATAACCGCCGGGGCGGTCCTGAAATCTCTCCCGGAGTTCTCCGAAGAGTTTGGCCACCACTTTTTTGGAGCGCACCACCGCCATGGTCTGGCGCCGGGCGTGCAAATCCCCCCGCTTGGCCAGGGTGATGATCTGGTCCGCCCACATGCGGGCTTCTTTGGCCTTGGCCCGGGTGGTCTCCACCCGTTCGTGCTCCAGCAGGGAGGTGATCAGATTCCGCAGCATGGCCAGGCGGTGTTCCGTAGTCCGGGACAGGCGCCGGCCGGCTTTCAAGTGTCTCATTGGAGGTCTTCCTTCCTTTCGGGCATCTGGTCCGGGGGCATAAAGCCTTCCAGCTTCATTCCCAGGTTAAGCCCCATATCCACCAAAATCTCTTTGATTTCATTCAAGGATTTGCGGCCAAAGTTCTTGGTCTTGAGCATTTCCTGCTCGGTTTTTTGCACCAGTTCGCCGATGTAGCGGATGGTGGCGTTGCGCAAACAGTTGGCAGCGCGCACCGACAGCTCCAACTCATTGACGCTACGGTACAGGTTCTCATTGAGGACCGGGGTTTCTTCCGGGGTCCTCTCCTCCAGCCCATCGGACTCCTCCTCGAAGTTGATGAACATGGAGAGATGCTCTTTGAAAATTTTGGCGGCATAAGCCAGGGAGTTTTCCGGGGTAATACTGCCGTCGGTCCAGACCTCCAGAGTCAGCTTATCATAGTCGGTGCGCTGGCCCACCCGGGCCTGGGTCACCACGTAATTCACCTTGCGGATGGGGGAGAAGCTGGCGTCCACGGGAATGTAACCGATGGGCTGATTTTCGTCCTTGTTGGCCTCGGCCGGGACAAAGCCTTTGCCGTTCTTGACCGTCATCTCCATGACCAACTGGCCGTCCGCGGCCAGGGTGGCGATGTGGTGCTCGGGGTTGAGGATTTCCACCGTATGATCGGTCTGGATGTCCCCGGCGGTGAGTTCCCGTTCCCCCTGGGCTTCCAGGAGGAGCAGCTTCATGCCGTCACCCTGCATCTTTAGGCGCACCTGCTTGAGATTCAACAGGATTTCCGTGACATCCTCCCGGACCCCGGGGATCGCGGAAAATTCATGGTAAACATCTTTAAAGCGGACCCCGGTGATGGCCGATCCCCGCAGAGAGGACAACAAGACCCGACGCAAGGCGTTACCCAGGGTAATGCCGAAGCCCCGCTCCAGAGGCTCGCAGATGAACTTGCCGTAGGTGCGGCTGTGGCTCTCGCTATCCACATCAACCCGTTTGGGCTTGATTAAATCGGTCCAATTCTTGTGGATCATGGCTCCTCAGAATAATAATTAAGGATTCGCACCCTAGACATCCCGCCCGGTTCCGGAGGAAAAGCCAGGCGCAGCCCATGGAACCTGCTCCCTAGCCGGTTCCCAAGGGCTTATGGCTGATAGGGCGACGATCATGAGTTCTATTTGGAATAAAGCTCCACGATAAGGTGTTCTTGAATGGGCATGGTAATATCTTCCCGGGCGGGGAACATAATCACCCGGCCTTTGGCTTCTTCCTTAAGGAGTTCCAGCCAAGGGGGGCATCCACGCCGAGCCGCGGCCTCCAGGGCATCCCGGATGATGGGCAGATTGCGCCCTGGCTCCGTCACCTGGACGGCATCTCCCTTACGCACCAGGTACGAGGGGAGATTCACCCTGCGGCCGTTGATCAGGACCAAGTTATGACGCACCAATTGCCGGGCCTGGGCCCGGGAATTGGCAAAGCCCAGCCGGTACACGATATTGTCCAAACGCCTCTCCAGCAAGATCAATAAATTAGTTCCGGTAACCCCCTTCTGCCGTTCGGCCTTTTCGAAATAGCCCCGAAACTGCATCTCCATGATGCCGTAAATCCGCCTGACCTTTTGCTTTTCCCGAAGCTGCGTGCCGTAATCGGACAGTTTCCCCCGGCGGTGCCCGTGCTGGCCGGGTGGATAGTGACGCCGTTCAATGCCGCACTTGTCCGTGTAGCAGCGATCTCCTTTGAGATAGAGTTGTAATCCTTCCCGGCGGCAGAGCCGGCAACTGGGTCCCAAATATCTGGCCAACTTGACTCTCCTCTTGCCCCATGTGGGCGAACACAAGGTGCGCCCCTACGGGAAAATGGCATTACACCCGGCGACGTTTGGGGGGACGGCAGCCGTTGTGGGGGATGGGGCTGGCATCCCGGATCAGATTGATCGCCAGGCCTGCGGCTTGCAACGCCCGAAGAGCCGCCTCCCGGCCGGCTCCCGGCCCCCTGACATAGACATCCACATTGCGCATCCCGTGCTCCATAGCTTTCTTGGCGGCATCCTGGGCCGCCAATTGGGCAGCAAAAGGAGTCCCCTTTCTGGAGCCCTTGAAACCCTGGACCCCCGAAGAGGACCAGGAAATCACGTTGCCCCCGGGATCGGTGATGGTCACCAGGGTGTTATTGAAGGTGGCTTTGATATGGGCCACCCCTACGGGGATATTTTTACGCTCTTTCTTCTTTTTGCTGCGAGCCGGGGTTTTGGCCATCACTCCTCCTTACGACTTCTTCCGTTTGCCTACTACGCTGCGGCGGGGGCCTTTGCGGGTGCGGGCGTTGGTATGGGTGCGCTGACCCCGCACCGGCAACCCCCGGCGATGCCGGAGGCCCCGGTAGCACCCCAAATCCATGAGGCGCTTAATATTCATGGAAACCTCCCGCCGGAGGTCGCCTTCCACTTTGCACGTGGTCTCGATAACCTGGCGGATGCGGGAGATCTCCCCGTCATTGAGCTCCGCGGTCTTGGTAGCCCCGTCCACCTCGGCCTCCCTCAGCACCCGGCTGGCGGTGGTGCGCCCGATGCCGAAAATATAGGTGAGGGCGATCTCAATCCGCTTGTTGCGAGGCAAATCAATGCCGGCGATTCTGGCCAATGTCGTCCCTCCCCCTTAGCCCTGGCGCTGCTTATGTTTGGGGTTTTCACAGATCACCCGCACCACCCCTTTGCGGCGAATAATCTTGCACTTGGCGCACATACGTTTTACTGAGGGTCTTACTTTCATATGCACATCCTACTTGGACCGGTAAACGATGCGCCCGCGACTGAGATCGTAAGGCGACAGTTCCACGATCACTTTGTCTCCCGGGAGAATCTTGATATAGTGCATACGCATCTTCCCGGAAATATGGGCCAGCACCCGGTGCCCGTTGGCCAGTTCCACCCGGAACATGGCGTTGGGCAGGGGCTCGATTACCACACCTTCCACTTCAATCGCGTCTTCTTTTGCCATCTACCAAGTCTTCATAGTTTTTTCAAAAGGTTAATTGTTTATTTTAATCAAATACCATCTCAAAATCAAGCCCTAGAGTTCCCTCCACTCACGGTGAGCGGGGAAACCCAGCCCCTACAGGCGGCTCAAAATCATCACACCGTTTTCCGTCAGGGCCACCGAGTGCTCAAAATGGGCCGCCAGGCTGCCGTCCTCGGTTACCGCGGTCCAGCCGTCAGGTAGAATCCGCACCTTCCAGGAGCCGGCCGCGGTCATGGGTTCAATGGCCAGGGTCATGCCGGCCTGGAGTCGAGACCCCCGGCCCGGCGGACCGAAATTGGGAATCTGGGGGTCCTCGTGCAGCGACCGGCCGATGCCGTGCCCCACAAAGTCCCGGATCACCCCGAACCCGGCTGCCTCCACCACGGTCTGAACCGCATGGGAGATATCCGACAGATGCCCCCCCACCCGAACCGCGGCAATCCCGGCATAGAGGCTCTTTTCCGTGGTCTCCAAAAGCTGCCGGGCCTGGGCGCTTACCTCCCCCACCCCTACGGTGAGGGCCGCGTCCCCGTAGTAACCGTCGTATTTCACCCCGAAATCGAGACTTACCAAGTCTCCTTCTTTCAGGCGACGGGGGCCGGGGATGCCGTGCACCACCTCTTCATTGACGGAGATGCAAATGGACCGGGGATACCCCCGGTAGCCCTTGAAGGCCGGCTCCACTCCCCGGCGGCGGCACATCTCCTGGGCCGCGTCATCCAACTCCAGGGTTTCCACCCCGGGCCGGAGCAGTTCTCTCACCCCCTCCAGGATCTCGGCCACGATACGGTTGGCCACCTCCATCTTGGCGATTTCCTGGAGGGATTTTAATAAAATCATAGTTGCCGGATGCCAGTGGCCAGATGCCGGTGGCCAGAAAATTTTCCATCATTTCTAACCCCTGACCTCTGAAACCTTGAACCTTGAACTTTGAACTTTGAACCTTTAACTGTCCCTACCGGCCGCAGGAGCAGGTGTGGCCGCCTCCTACAATGCCCACGATCTTGTTGAAGATGTCGTCGATGGAGCCTACTCCGGCGATGGGCCGCACCAGGGCTTTGGCGCTGTAATAGCCGATCAAAGGCGCAGTGGCCTGGTTGTAAGTGCTCAGGCGGTTGCGCACCGTGGCCTCGTTGTCGTCATCCCGCTGATAGAGTTCACTGCCGCACTTATCGCAGACCCCTTCCTTTTTTGAGGGGGTGAATTTGACATGGAACATCTGGCCGCAGGCCGCGTTCTTGCAGGTACGCCGGCCGGTGAGGCGGACCACCAGGGCTTCTTCGTCCACGTCGATGCTCACCACGTGGTCGATCTTGGCGCTTAAGCCCGTCAGGACCTTGTCCAGGGCCTCGGCCTGGGGCACGGTGCGGGGAAAACCGTCCAGGATGAAGCCTTTCTTGCAATCCGGCTGGGCCAGACGGTCTTTGATGATGCCGATGACCACCTCATCGGGGACCAGTTTGCCGGCATTCATATATTCCTTGGCCTTGCGGCCCATCTCGGTGCCTTCCTTCACTGCCGCCCGCAGAATGTCACCGGTGGAGATCTGGGGAATCTGGAATTTGTCGATGAGTTTTTTGGCTTGCGTACCTTTGCCCGCACCGGGGCCGCCTAACAGAATCAGATTCATTGGGTTCCTCCTGGTTATCGCCGTACCCGACTCATGCGTTTTTTCATGAAGCCCTCGTAATGTCGGGTGAGCAGATGTGACTCGATCTGGCTCATGGTGTCCATGGCCACTCCCACCACGATCAGCAGGGCCGTACCGCCGAAGTAAAAGGGAACATTGAATTTCTGGATCATGATGCTGGGGAGCACACACACCGCGGAGACATAAATGGCGCCTCCCAGGACGATTCTGGTCAGGATGCGGTCAATATACTCCGCAGTGGGCTTTCCCGGCCGTAAGCCCGGAACATAACCGCCCCATTTCTTTAAATTATCCGCCACGTCCACGGGATTGAAAGTCACCGCGGTGTAGAAATAGCAGAAGAAGATGATCAGTCCCACATAGACCAGTTCGTGGACTACATGTCCCGGCGAGATGGCTTCCGACGCCCACTTGACCCAGTCATTCTGCACGAAACTGGCGATGGTGGCGGGAAACATGAGCAGGGACGACGCAAAAATGGGGGGAATAACCCCCGAAGGGTTCACCTTGAGCGGCAGATGGGTGGTCTGGCCCCCATACATTTTCCGGCCCACCACCCGGCGGGCGTACTGCACCTGAATGCGTCGCTGGCCCCGCTCCACGAACACGATGAAGCCCACCACCACCACCATGAAGAGCATCAGGATCACCATGAGCAGGGGCATGATTTCCCCGGTTTTCATGAGTTCGAAGGTCTGAATGATGGCCGACGGGAGCCGGGCCACGATGCCCGCGAAGATGATCAGGGAAATGCCGTTGCCGATGCCCCGCTCGGTGATCATCTCCCCCAGCCACATGATGAACGCGGTGCCGGAGGTCAAGGTGAGCACCGTCATGATGCGGAAGGACCAGCCGGGATGGAGCGCCACTGCCATCTGGCCGGGGCCCCCTTCCATGCTCTCCAGGCCCACCGCGATGCCCAGCCCCTGCACGGCCGCGATGAGCACCGTGCCGTAGCGGGTGTACTGCTTGATCTTTTTCTGGCCGGACTCTCCTTCTTTATAAAGCTTCTCAAGACTCGGGATCACCACCTTGAGGAGTTCCATAATGATGGACGCGCTGATGTAGGGCATGATCCCCAGGGCAAAAACGCTCAAACGCTCCAGGGCGCCGCCGGAGAACATGTCGAAGAGCCCGAAAATCGTGCCTCGCTGCCGGGCGAAAAAGGCCATCAACGCGTCGGGGTCGATCCCCGGGGTGGGAACCTGACAACCCAGACGGTAAACCGCCAGCATCATCAGGGTAAAAAAGATGCGGCGCTTCAACTCGGGGATCTTGGCGATATTGGCTATGCCGCTGGCCACTTAAAAGACCTCCAGAGCAACCTTAGTGCTCCGAGTGATTGCTTTTGATTTTAACAAGGGCAAGTTGTGGAACATCCCTCTATAATATCCCTTTAACAAAAGGGGGACTTTTAAAACAGTTCCAACAGGTTCCCCCATTTTCTAAAGGGGGGTCAGGGGGGATTTCCCCAATCCTTATCCTACCTCTACCCGCCCTCCGGCGGCTTCAACCCTGGCCAGGGCCTGGGCGCTGACGCCCTGCACTTTGACCACCAAAGGCATGGTCACCTCTCCCTGGCCCAGGAGTTTGACCCGGGCGGCGGCGGATTTTACCAGGCCGGCCCGGTTCAGGGCCGCACCGTCCACCACGCTGTCCGGAGCAAACCGGTTCAGGTCCCTAAGGTTAATGATCTCCCAGACCTTGCGGAACATTTTGTTGGTGAACCCACGCTTGGGAATGCGCCGGGTCAGCGGCATCTGGCCGCCCTCGAAACCGGGTTTAAGGGTGCCGCCGGAACGGGACTTCTGCCCTTTGTGGCCCCGGGACGCGGTCTTGCCGGAACCGGAACCCGGGCCGCGGCCTACCCGTTTTTTCTTATGCTTGGAGCCGGGACTGGGGGTAAGTTCATCCAACCGCATCTGACCCGCCTCCTTCCTGAGCCTGCCGCACTTCCAGAAGATAGCCCACCTGATTGATCATGCCCCGGATTTCCGGGGTCTCCCGGTGGCTCACCGTCTGATGCATACGGGTCAGTCCCAGAGCCTTCACGGTCAGCCGATGCTTGGGCACCCGCCCGATGGGGCTCTTTTTTAAGGTTATTTCCAGGATCATGGTTATTCCTTAGGAGCTTGCAGCTATCAGCTTACAGCTAAAAGCTGAAAGATGAAGACTGAAAGCATTTATGTTCAATTTTCCCAAAACCGTCAGCAATGGTCTATCGGCAACCAGCCTGATTAAAAAAGCCGTAAGCTGATGGCTGAAAGCTGCTTTATCCCATCAATTCCGACAGGGGCCGGTTGCGCCGGATGGCCACCTCTTCCGGACTGGCCAGCAGCTTCAGGGCCGCCAGGGTGGCCTTCACGGCATTGTGGGGATTGTGGGACCCCAGGCACTTGGTTAGGACGTTTTTAATGCCCGCCACTTCCACCACGGCCCGCACGGGGCCGCCGGCGATGACGCCGGTGCCGTCGGAGGCCGGTTTCAGCAGCACCTTGCCGGAGCAGAAATCCCCCACCACCGTGTAGGGAATGGTGCCGTTAATGATGGGCACCAGGATCATGGACTTTTTGGCCTTCTCCACCGCCTTGCGGATGGCCTCCGGCACTTCGTGGGCCTTACCCAGGCCCATGCCGACCCGGCCCTGGCCGTCGCCCACCACCACAATGGCGCTGAAGCGGAAGCGCCGGCCGCCTTTCACTACCTTGGCGACGCGGTTGATGCTCACCACTTTATCGGTTAGTTCTATCGGAGCCTCGGGTTGGAACAAGCTCACCTCCAATTAGCTGTTAGCAGTTAGCGGTTGGCTTTCAGCTTTCAGCTTTTAAACCTCTCAGATAATTTATCAATAAATTTCTGATTCTATTTTTCTTGATGATTAAAGCTAACAGCTAACTGTTAACTGTAATGACATCTAACGTTAGCATTCGATTATGCACAGCGTCAAAGCAGCTTGGATATGGATTCTCATGGATTATCTTCCTTCACCCAAGCACAATAATGTATGCTAAAAACTATTGTCATTACAGTTAACTGCTAAAACACCAGTCCGTGTTCCCGGCAACTGTCGGCCACGGCCTTGATGCGGCCGTGATAAAGAAATCCGTTGCGGTCAAACACCACGGTGGTAATCCCCTGTTGTTGGGCCTTCTGGGCCAGAAGCTTTCCCACTTCCTTGGCCACCTCGGTTTTCTTCAGGCCGGCGAGTTTATCCCGGACCTCGGGGCTCAGGGTGGAAGCCGCTACCAGGGTGTGGCCCCGGGTGTCGTCAATTACCTGGGCGTAGATATGCCGGGCGCTGCGGAAGACCGACAGCCGGGGGCGGCCCCCGACGCCGCTGAGGGTTTTCCGGATGCGCCGTTTGCGTTTCAGCCGTGCCGCCAATCTGGTATTCATCCTCATATCTCCTTTAACGGCCGCCGGCCTTGCCCACCTTGCGCCGCAGCACTTCGCCGGCAAACCTGATGCCCTTGCCCTTATAGGGGTCCGGGGGCCGGATGCGCCGGATATTGGCGGTAAGCTGCCCCAACTGCCGTTTATCGGCGCCGTGCAGCTCGATGCGGTTGGCCTTTTCCACCTTGGCGGTAATCCCGGGGGGCAGAGGAAACTCCACGGGGTTGGAGTAACCCACGTTAAACACCAGGCTCTCGCCCCTGAGTTCCACCTTGTAGCCGGTGCCTACCAGTTCCATGACCCGGGTGAACCCGTCGGTCACCCCGATGACCAAGTTGGCCGCCAGGGTGCGGCCCAGGCCCCAGTAGGAATCGCTGAGGCGGGAGCTATCCTGGGGCAAAACCTGGATTTCGGTTTCTCCGATCTCCAGCTTGACCCTGGGGGGCATCACCTGGCTCAAAGTGCCTTTGGGCCCGGTCACAGTCAAGGTCCCGGCCGTCCAATCAACCTTCACCCCCGAGGGCAAAGGAATGGGTTGTTTTCCGATGCGGCTCATTTTTCTACCTTTACCAGATCTCGCACAGCACTTCGCCACCCACCTGGAGCTTCCGGGCATGACGGTCGGCCACCACCCCTTTGGAGGTGGAAATCACCGCCACTCCCAGGCCGCCCTGGACTCGGGGCAGTTCCTCGTGGCCGGCATAGACCCGGCGGCCGGGCTTGCTGACCCTTTTCAGGCCCTGGATAAGCGGGCGCTGCTTGTCGGCGTATTTCAAATAAACCCGGAGCAGTCCCTGGCGGCTATCCTTGATGACTTTATAATTCTTAATAAAGCCTTCTTCTTTGAAAATCTTCGCCAGGCTGATCTTCATGCGGGAGGCCGGGATGTCCACCTTGTCAAAGTGGGCCTCCCCGGCGTTGCGAATCCGGGTCAACATATCAGCAATGGGATCGGTCATGCTCATACAATGCCCTCCGATGGCCTACCAACTGGATTTAATGACCCCGGGGATCTCTCCCTTCAAGGCCATGTTGCGGAAACAGATGCGGCAGATGCCGAATCTCCGCAAAAAGGCCCGGGGCCGGCCGCACAAAGGGCAGCGGTTGTATTTCTGCACGTTAAACTTGGGAGTGCGTTTTGCTTTGGCAATCAATGATTTCTTGGCCATGCCGGTCTCCGCAGGGAACAGGGCAGCCCGCCCCTGGCTTTTTCCCGTAAGGGCTGGGTAACCCCGCCCCTAGGGTGCTTATTTCTTAAAAGGTACACCAAGCAGCTTCAATAAAAATCTGCCTTCTTCATCCGTCCGGGCGGTGGTGACGATGGTGATGTTCATGCCTTTGACTTTGTCGATCTTGTCGTAATCGATCTCCGGGAAGATGATCTGCTCCCGGATGCCCATGGTATAGTTGCCCCGGCCGTCAAAGGATTTATCCGACACCCCCCGGAAGTCACGGACCCGGGGCAGCACCACGTTCACCAGCTTATCGAGGAATTCATACATTCGGTCCCGGCGCAGGGTCACCATGCAGCCGATAGGCATACCCTCCCGGAGTTTGAACGCGGCAATGGATTTCTTGGCTCGGGTCACTACCGCTTTCTGCCCGGTAATGGCGCCCAGTTCCTGGGAAGCCGACTCCAACAACTTGATGTTCTGGATGGCTTCCCCCAACCCCATGTTGATGATGACCTTTTCCAGGCGAGGCGCCTGCATGGGGCTTTGGTACCGGAACTCCTGCACCATCCGGGGCACACATTCCTGCCGAAAATATTCCAACATCCGCGGGGTTACTTTCTCAGCCGGCATTGCTTTCTCAGCCTGCGGAGCTGCTTTCTCAGCTTTCGGGGTGGCTTTCTCAGCCTTCGGGGTTACTTTCTCAGCCATCAATCAATTCCTTGCATTTCAGGCACAGCCGGGCCTTTTTGCCTTCCGCGGTCTGAGTCATCCGAAACCGGGCGGCATTGGCGCATTTGGGGCAGATGAGCATCACCTTGGAGACATACATCGGCGCTTCTTTCTCCACGATGCCCCCCTGTCCGGTGGTGGGGCTGGGCCGGGTATGACGCTTGATAAGGTTGACTTTCTCTATCAAGACCTGGTTCTTCTCCCGTAAGACCTTGAGGATCTTGCCGGTCTTGCCCTTCTCTCGGCCGGTGGTCACTTCCACCAGGTCGTTCTTCTTCAGGCGGATGCGCACCGGTTCGGGCTTGGGTTTGCTGCCCCTGGGCATCACAGCACCTCCGGGGCCAACGAGATGATCTTCATGAACCGCCGGGCCCTGAGTTCCCGGGCCACCGGCCCGAAAATGCGGGTGCCGATGGGGTCCCCCGCGGGGTTGATGAGCACCGCGGAATTGTCGTCAAACTTGATGTAGGAGCCGTCGGCGCGCCGGATTTCTTTCACGGTGCGCACCACCACGGCCCGCATGACGTCGCCCTTTTTCACCTTGGAGTGGGGCAGCGCCTCTTTTACCGACACCACAATGATATCTCCCACCCGGGCGTAGCGGCGTCTGGTGCCGCCCAGGACCCGGATGCAGAAGAGCCGCTTGGCGCCGGAGTTGTCCGCAACGGTCAGATTAGTGTGAACCTGGATCATGGCTATATCCTCGGCGGCTACTGCGCCTTCTCCAGGATCTGTTTCACCCGCCAGTTTTTATCCTTGCTCAGAGGCCGGGTCTCTTCCAGGAGCACCTTGTCCCCCACCTGGCAGGCGTTGGTGGCGTCATGGGCCTTGATCTTGGCCCGCCGCCGGATGATCTTGTGATACAGGGGATGCGCCAGCAACCGTTTGACTTCCACCACCACGGTCTTGTCCATCTTGTCGCTGACCACCACCCCGATCCTGGTTTTGCGCACGCCGCGTTTTGTTTCCATAACCTTCTCAGTCTCTTCTGGTTCCCAGGCTCCTGCCCGGGAATGCGATTTTTATATGGTGCGCGGTGCGCACCCTACATTTGGGCTACATTTTGGCGCAGGCTGAAGCCTGCGGCTCCCAGGGGTATGGCTTTTCTGCTTTTCCCCTTTTATCCTTTTCCCCCCTCTTCATAGGGGGGTCAGGGGAGATTTTAAACCTTCTGGCCGGTCTTTTCCCGGACCACCGTCTGCACCCGGGCCAGGTCTTTCCTGGCCTGCCCCAGCCGGGCGGTATTGTCCAGTTGCTGGCTGCTGTGTTGAAATCCCAGGTTGAAAAGTTCCTCGGAAACCTCTTTCAACTTGGCCTGGAGTTCGTCCAGGGTCAACTCTCTCAGATCCGCGGCCTTCATGATTTGGGCGCTTCTTTCATAATGAATTTAGTGGGCAGCGGGAGCTTATGGCCCGCCAGGCGCATGGCCTCTTTGGCCTCCTCGAGGGTCACCCCGGCCATCTCGTAGAGGATCAACCCCGGGCGCACCACCGCCACCCAACCTTCTGGGCTGCCTTTGCCTTTGCCCATGCGGGTTTCCGCGGGCTTCTTGGTGAAGGGCTTATCGGGAAACACCCTGATCCACACCTGGCCGCCCCGCTTCACGTGGCGGGTGATGGCGATCCGGGCCGCTTCGATCTGCTGGGCCGTGAGCCAGCCGCATTCTTGGGCCTGGAGGCCGAAGTCCCCGAAGGCCAGGAAATTGCCCCGGGTGGCCTGCCCTCGCATGCGCCCCTTCATCTGTTTGCGATATCTTACCCGTTTTGGACTGAGCATAATCTTTCCTTAAAAGCTGCCGCTTTCTTCCGTGCCCAGAACTTCGCCCCGGAAGATCCAGGCCTTGACGCCGATGACGCCGTAGGTGGTCCGGGCTTCGGCGAACCCGTAGTCAATATAAGCCCGCAAGGTGTGCAGCGGCACCCGGCCTTCCCGGTACCACTCCTGCCGGGCGATCTCCGCGCCGGCCAGGCGGCCTTTGCAGCGCAGCTTGATGCCCTTGGCCCCGAACTTCAGGGCCATGCCCACCGCCTTTTTCATGGCCCGGCGGAAGGAGACCCGCCGCTCCAGTTGCTGGGCGATATTTTCCGCCACCAGTTGGGCGTTGATCTCCGGCTTGCGCACTTCTTGCACGTCGATGATGAGTTCCCGGGTCACCAGCTTTTCCAGGCGGCGCCTGAGGTCCTCGATCTTCTTGCCCTTCTGGCCAATTACCATGCCGGGTCGGGAGGTGTGGATCTTAATGGTCACCTTGTTGGCCGCCCGCTTGATATCCACGCCGGCGATCCCGGCGCCCTTGAGTTCCGGGTCCCCCTTGACGTAGTCCCGAATCTTACGGTCCTCCAGCACCAAGGCGCTGTAGTCCTTACGGGCGAACCAAACGGAATCCCATTTCCGGAAATTTCCCAGGCGAAACCCGATGGGGTGAACTTTCTGACCCAAGCCGAACCTCCTTATTTCTTCTTCACCGGCTTCGCCGGACCTTCGTCCAGGACCACGGTGAGGTGGCTGCTCCTCTTCAGGATCTGATTAACCCGCCCCATGGCCCGGGCCATGAAGCGCTTCAGGGTGGGGCCCCCATCCACCTGGATGCCTTTGACGTACAGGGCGTCCACATCTACCTGGGGCCGTTGCTCGGCATTGGCCACCGCGGATTCCATGACCTTGCGTACAAACCGGGCGCCCCGCTGGGGCATGAACCGGAGCAGAGCCAGGGCCTCCTCCACCTTCTTACCCGGCAAGACCCGGGCCACCAGCCGCAGCTTGGTGGGGGTGATACGCAGGTACTTGGCGCTAGCCTTGATCTCCATAATTACTTCTTACCCACCTTGGATTTGCGGTCCCCGGCGTGGCCGCCGAAGTGGCGGGTGGGGGAGAACTCTCCCAGCTTGTGTCCCACCATATTCTCCGTGACATACACCGGGATGAACTTCTTGCCGTTGTGGACCGCCATGGTCAGGCCGATAAAATCCGGCGTAATGGTGGAGCGCCGAGACCAGGTCTTGATAACCCGGCGATCCTGGGCCTCCTTGGCCTTGAGCACTTTGGCCTCGAGGCTGTCCTGCACATAGGGTCCCTTTTTCAATGAACGGGCCACGGTATCTTCCTTTATTTCCGGCGTTTGATGATACAGCGATCGCTGTTCTTGGGTTTCCGGGTCTTATACCCCTTGGTGGGCACGCCCCAAGGGGTCACGGGATGCCGGCCTCCGGAGGATTTGCCTTCACCGCCGCCATGGGGATGGTCCACAGGGTTCATGACCACGCCCCGGACATGGGGACTGCGTCCCAGCCAGCGTTTGCGCCCAGCCTTGCCGAAGGAAATGTTCTCTTGCTCCTGATTGCCCAACTGGCCGATGGTGGCCCGGCAGAGCAGGGGCACGGTCCTAACTTCACCCGACGGCAGCTTCAGATGGGCTTTTTTCCCTTCCTTGGCCATCAACTGGGCGTACGCGCCCGCGGCCCGGGCCAGTTGCCCGCCTTTGCCGGGCTTCATCTCCACATTGTGCACCATGGTGCCCGCGGGGATGTTGCCCAGGGGCAGAGAGTTGCCGGGTTTGATGTCCGCGTCCGGGGCCGCAATGACCATATCTCCCACCTTAAGGTGCTGGGGGGCCAAAATATATCGCTTCTCCCCGTCCACATAATGGAGCAGCGCAATGTGAGCCGTGCGGTTAGGGTCATATTCGATGGACGCCACCTTGGCCGGCACCCCCACCTTGTCCCGCTTGAAATCGATGAGCCGATAGCGCCGCTTGTGGCCCCCGCCCCGATAGCGGATGGTGATGCGGCCGTTGTTGTTCCGGCCTCCCGTCCTTTTCAAGGCCTTGACCAGACTCTTCTCCGGTTGGGAGCGGGTGATCTCGGCAAAGTCCGAAACCGTTTGATGCCGCCGCCCTGGAGAAGTGGGTTTTCGGGAAATCAATGCCATGTGCGTCTATCCTTTAACACGAAACCTTCTATAAATCGGTCTGTTACCCTTCGAACCCGGGGATTTTTTCTCCCGGGGCCAGGGTGACGATGGCCTTTTTCCAGTCGGGCCGCACCCCTTCGGTGCGCCCCATGCGTTTTTTCTTGCCCCGCAGGCGGATGGTGTTGACAGTCAAGACCTTCACCTTGAAGAGTTCTTCAATGGCCTTGCGAATCTCGATCTTGTTGGCCTTCACCGCCACCCGGAAGGTCACCTTGTTGGCCGCTGCCCTGAGGGCGTGGGTCTTTTCCGTGATGACCGGCCCTTTAATCAGGTTATGATACGCCTTCATTTGGCCAACCTCGCTTCAATCTGGGCCAGGGCCGGGGGAAATACCACCAGGTGGTCGTGGCGCAGGATATCATAGACATTCAACCCCTCGGCCCGCATGACCTGAATATAGGGGACATTCCGGGAGGAGAGCTCCAAGCTCCGGTGCTCTTCGCCGGTGATGAACAGGGCCTTGGTGATGTCGAATTGGCGCAGCACCTCCACAAAATCCCTGGTCTTGGGGGTGGTGTGGGGATAATCGTTAAGAATCAGCAGTTGGCCTTCGGCCAGTTTGCTGCTCAGGGCCATCTTCAGGCCCAGGCGCCGCACCTTTTTGGGGAGGGCGTAGGCGTAGCTCCGGGGTTTTGGCCCGAAGGTGACGCCGCCGCCCCGCCACAGGGGAGACCGGTTGGAGCCCACCCGGGCGCGGCCGGTGCCTTTCTGACGCCAGGGCTTGCGGCCCCCGCCCCGCACTTCGCCACGCCGCTTGGTGGACGCGGTGCCGGACCGGCGGCAGGCCCGCTGCCAGGTGACCACTTCGTGGAGCACGTGACCGCTCACCGCCACCCCAAAGATGGCCTCCGCGAGGTCCAGTTCCCCCACTTTTTCCTTTTGGATATTGTAAATGTCAATTGTCGGCATAAAGTTCACCCGGCCCGGTGGATCAACACCAAACCCTGCCGGGGGCCGGGGATGGCGCCTCTCACCATGAGGAGATTCTCTTCGGGACGTACGTCCACCACTTCCAGATTTTTCATGGTCACCCGGGCATTGCCCATGCGGCCCGGCATCTTCTTGCCCTTGACCACCCGGGAGGGATAGGCGCTGGCCCCGATGGACCCGGGGGCCCGGTGGGACATGGAACCGTGGCTCATGGGACCCCGGTGGAAGTTCCACCGTTTGATGGTGCCCGCAAATCCCTTCCCCTTGCTGGTGCCGATGACGTTCACCCGATCCCCGATATTGAAGCTCTCCACCGTGATCTCTTGGCCGACCTCGAAGGGTTGGGCGTCCTGGACCAGAAATTCCCGAAGGAACTTAAAGCCGCTCTTGGCCCCGGCCTTTTCAAAATGGCCCTTCAGGGGCTTGGTGAACTTGCCCAGGGAACGCCGGTCAAAGCCCAATTGCAGGGCCTCGTACCCGTCTTGGGGAGCGGTCTTTTTTTGCACCACAAAACAAGGCCCGGCCTCGATCACCGTGACCGGCACCGCCAGTCCGTCTGAGTCGAATATCTGGGTCATGCCCAATTTTTTGCCGATTATTCCTTCAGGCATTTTATGCTCCGGTTTTCTGTTTTCTGTTTTCTGTTTTCTGTGATTGCTAAAAAAGGCGTTCACAGAAAGCAGGTTGTCAGAAACAGGAAACGCCGAATTATTTTTGGTTTTCTGTTTTCTGTTTTCTGTTTTCTGTGATTGCGGCTGAAGAAGCCGTCACAAAAAGCAGGATGCCAGAAACAGGAAACACCGGCTTTTCTTTTCTCTTTTCTGTTCAGCTATTTTCGGTTTCCCGGTTTTAGAGGCTCTAACTAATCGAAATACGGAAAACGGAAAACAGAAAACTATACCTTAATCTCCACATCCACACCCGCGGCCAGGTCCAGCTTGCTGATGGCGTCCATGGTCTGCTGGGTGGGCTCCAGGATGTCCATCACGCGCTTATAGGTGCGGATTTCGAACTGCTCCCGGGACTTCTTGTCGATATGGGGGGAGCGCAACACCGTATATTTGTTGATCTCCGTGGGCAGCGGAATGGGACCGGCCACCCGGGCGCCGGTGGAGCGGGCGGTTTCCACAATCTCCGCCACCGATTTATCCAGGAGCTTGTAGTCATAAGACCGCAGGCGAATGCGAATTTTGGGGGTGATCATTTATTCTACCTTATTCGATGATTTCGCTAACCACCCCGGCGCCCACGGTGCGGCCGCCTTCACGGATGGCAAAACGCAGTTCTTTCTCCAAAGCCACGGGGGTGATCAGGTTCACCGTCATCTGCACGTTGTCCCCGGGCATCACCATCTCCACCCCTTCGGGCAGCGTCGCCACCCCGGTTACGTCCGTGGTGCGCAGGTAAAATTGGGGCCGGTAGCCGCTGAAAAACGGGGTGTGACGCCCGCCTTCCTCCTTGTTGAGCACGTAAACTTCCGCCTTGAACTTGGTGTGCGGCGTAATGGAGCCCGGTTTGGCCACCACCTGCCCTCTTTCCACTTCGTCTTTCTTGATGCCCCGGAGCAACAGACCCACGTTGTCGCCCGCCTGGCCGTAATCCAGGGTCTTCCTAAACATCTCCACTCCGGTGCACACCGTCTTCTGGGTGGGGGTAAAGCCTACAATCTCCACGTCGTCGCCCACCTTGACGACGCCCCGCTCCGCACGGCCGGTAACCACCGTGCCGCGACCGGAAATGGAAAACACGTCCTCAATGGGCATCAGGAAAGGTTTGTCCACCGCCCGCACCGGCAAAGGAATGTAGTTGTCCAGCGCGTCCATCAACTCGAAGATGGGCTTGGCTTCCGGCGAGTTGATATCGTCCGACTCCAGGGCCTTCAGGGCCGAACCCTTGATGATGGGAATGTCGTCCCCGGGGTACTCGTATTTGGTGAGCAACTCCCGCAACTCCAGCTCCACCAGTTCGATGAGCTCGGGATCGTCCACCATGTCCACCTTGTTCAGGAACACCACCATGTAAGGCACGCCCACCTGGCGGGCCAACAGAATGTGCTCCCGGGTCTGGGGCATGGGGCCGTCGTCCGCACCCACCACCAGGATGGCCCCGTCCATCTGGGCCGCGCCGGTGATCATGTTCTTGATATAATCCGCGTGACCGGGGCAGTCCACGTGGGCGTAATGCCGGTTGGCGGTCTCGTACTCCACGTGGGCCAACGCAATGGTGATGCCCCGCTCTTTTTCCTCCGGCGCCTTGTCAATCTGATCAAAGGGCACGAACTGCGCCCACCCCTTCTTGGCCAGATGCTTGGTGATGGCCGCGGTCAAGGTGGTCTTGCCGTGGTCGATGTGTCCGATGGTTCCCACATTCACGTGCGGCTTCTTGCGCTCAAATTTCTTCTTGGCCATC
>CAZUBT010000010.1:0-57000 GCA_964618815.1 uncultured Desulfobacterales bacterium
CAACCGGACATTTTATGTGCTATGAAAACCGGACATCTGTATGTGCTATTGACAGAGAAAAAGTTTTTGCTTGACACATGTTCCGGTGTAGGACAGCCGCCCCCGGCTGTCCCTGGACAGGCGAGGGCGCGTGTCCCACATTTTTTCTTTGCGGTCTTGGCGCCTTGGCGTGAGATATTTTCGTTTTTCGTTTTGTCCATCAGGAAAGGACAGTCGGTCTAATGCCTGAAACCTTACTGCAAGTCCAGGATTTATCCCGCTTCTTCCGCCTCACCGGGCCTTGGGGGCGGGGGCCGCTGCTCAAGGCGGTGGATGGGGTGACCTTTGATTTGCCCCCGGGGGAAACCCTGGGGCTGGTGGGAGAGTCCGGGTGCGGCAAGTCCACCCTGGGGCGTCTTATCCTGGCCCTGCTGCCACCCACCCGGGGCCGGGTGTGGTTTGCCGGAGAGGAACTGACCAATCTTCCCGCCTCCCGCCTCAAGGCTATCCGCCGGCAGATTCAGATCATCTTCCAGGACCCGTACTCCTCCCTCAATCCCCGCATGACCGTGGGGCACATCTTAGAGGAGCCTTATCTGATCCACGGCCTGGGGAGCAGGGCGCAGCGCCGGGCCTGGGTGGAAGAGTTGCTGGCGGAGGTGGGCCTGGAGTCGGAGCATCGGGACCGCTATCCCCATGAATTCAGCGGCGGCCAGCGCCAGCGCATCGGCATCGCCCGGGCCCTGGCCTTGAAACCCCGGCTCATGGTGGCCGACGAGCCCGTTTCGGCCCTGGACGTCTCCATCCAGGCCCAGATTCTCAACCTGCTCAGCGAACTCCAGGCTCGCCACGGCCTCACCTATCTCATCATCTCCCACGACCTGAGCGTGATTTCCCAGATCAGCACCCGGGTCGCGGTGATGTACGTGGGCCGCCTCATGGAACTGGCCCCCCGGCGGGTCTTCGATGAGGCGCGGCTCCATCCTTACACCGAGGCCCTCCTTGCCGCGGTGCCCCTGCCGGACCCGGAGCGGCCCTTCCGGCCCCCGGCCCTGAAAGGGGAGCCGCCCAGCCCGGTGCAGGTGCCCTCGGGTTGCCCCTTTCACCCCCGCTGCCCCGAGGCCCAGATGCCTATCTGCCGGGATTTGGTGCCGGAATACCGGGAGACCGCCGCGGAGCACTGGGTGGCCTGCCATTTTCGGTAAGGGGAGAATATTTAAAAAAATCAACCACCAAGACACCAAGGGCACAAAGGTTCACAAAGAGAAATTCTTTGGGTCACTCGGCGTTCTTGGTGTCTTTGTGGTTAAATACTAATTCGAGATGATAGAAAAGTATTTCATTATTTGCGCTACGGCCTTTCTGACTTCCGGGTTGACCCTGTTCTCCGGCTTCGGGCTGGGAACCCTGCTGTTGCCGGTGATGGCCATTTTCTTTCCCCTGGAGCTCGCCATAGCCTTGACCGGCGCGGTGCACCTGTTGAATAACTTCTTCAAGCTGGCCCTGTTGGGGAAATACGCGGACAAAGATATTATCTGGCGCTTCGGGGCGCCCGCCATCCTATCGGCCTACCTGGGGGCCAAGGCCCTGGTGTGGCTCTCCCACCTGCAACCGCTCCTGGTCTATGCCTGGTGGGGGAAGAGCTTCCAGGTGATGCCGGTGAAACTGGTGGTCGCAGTCCTGATGACGGCCTTTGCCCTGTGGGAGCTGAATCCACGGGGGGAGAAATTGTCCGTTGACAAAAAGTTTCTTCCCGTGGGGGGCCTGTTAAGCGGCTTCTTCGGGGGCCTCTCGGGACATCAAGGAGCGCTGCGCAGCATCTTCTTAATCAGGGCGGGGCTGACCAAGGAAGGCTTTATCGCCACCGGGGTGGTCATTGCCTGCCTGGTGGACTTCTCCCGCCTGTCGGTGTATGCCTCCCGCTTTTCCCTAACCGGAGCCGGGGACGGCTGGTCGCTCCTGGCCGCCGCGACGCTGTCGGCCTTTCTGGGCGCGTATCTGGGCAACCGGTTGTTGAAAAAGGCCACCCTGCGCTTCATCCAGATCCTGGTCTCCATCATGCTTTTGGCGATTTCCCTGGCGTTGGCCATGGGATTGATCTAGGCCGAGCTCAAAGCGGGCGAACACCAGGTTCGCGCCTACGAAAAATAAACATTTGATGGCGAATTGAGACCTCTGCGAAAATCAGCCGCTACACAGGCAAACAAAACCCAGGAAGAAATTCTGGTGGCACAGGCTTCCAGCCTGTGCAAAAAACTTTGATTTACCAAAGAGTTACCCACAGGCTGGAAGCCTGTGCCACTGTTTTCTTCCTTTGAAGGTGATTTGCCATCGCTCAAGCCATTTTCGCAGAGGTCTCGAATTGGTATTAATATTATTCGCCGCCCAGGGCGGCGGCGATAAGGACCCCCAATGACTTCGACTTCCATATTCCCGAATAAGCATCTGGAGCCCCCGGCCTGGCTCTACGCCCCCATGGCCAGGTTATTCATGTTCAAGCTGCTTTACCGCCGGGTGGCGGCGGACCTGGCGGGCAGCCTGCCTCCGGGCGCCCGTCTCCTGGACGTGGGCACCGGGCCGGGGTATCTCCTGGCCCACCTAAGAAGGCAGCGCCCGGACCTGCGCCTCTTCGGGGTGGACCTGGACTACGGCATGATTCGCCGGGCGCCTTTCAGGAAAGCCCCGGCTGGGGGGGCGGCTCCGCTGCTCCTGGTGGGCGACGCCATGGCCCTGCCCTTCCCGCCGGGCGCGTTCCAGCAAGTCCTGGCCACCATGTCTCTCCATATCTGGCCCCGCAGAGCCGCGGGCTTACAGGAAATGGCCCGGGTGCTGCGCCCCGGGGGCCGGGCCTGGATCTATGAAATGAACCGGGAGGCCGCGCCCGCCCATGTTAAGGCATTTGCCCAAGAAGCGCGACTGCCCTATTTCCTGGTTTACCTGGGATTTAAACTGCTGCGGGGGGGCCACGCCTTGAGAGCAGCGGATTTCCACGCGGCCCTTAAGGAGGCGGGGTTGTCCCGGGGGCAGGTGCGCCCGGTGCATCACATCTTGTGGCGGGCGGAGGTGGAGAAGGGCGGGTGAAAAGGAAAAAAGGGGAGTATCTTGAGGCGGACACACCGATCCGCCCCTACAAAAAATATCCTTATGATTGAACCATAGTATCAGTCCCTTTCACCGTGTCCCCGTGTCCCCGTGTCCCCGTTTCTCCCTTTCTCCGTGTCCCCGTGTCCCCGTTTCTCCTTTCCCCTCCCCTCCCCTCAATCTACCCCATAGCCCGCGGCCTTGATGGCCCGGACGATTTCCTCCAGGGGGATGGGGGCCTCAATTTCATAAGTAACCAGACCGCTTCCCAGATCCACCTGCACGTCCGTCACTCCATCCAGGTTATTCAGGGCCTTGGTCACCGCCGCGGCGCAGTGCCCGCAGCTCATGCCTTTCACTTTGATTGCAGCCATGCCGGTCCTCCATTAAGAAATTTTCATATCAGCAATACATCCACCAGGAGCAATTCCGCCGCCCCGGACGCCTGAACGGTTAAGAGCGGCTCATCGGCGACTTTGGCCGCGGCCAGGGCCGGGGCGACCCGTCCATTGACCCTGACCGGGCCGCCTTCCAGGACATAAAGATACGCTCCCCGGCCGGGTTCAAGTTCATGCTCCACCAGGCGTCCCATTTCCAGAAAGCTGGAAAACACCCGGGCATCGGAGAGGATGCCCAAGGCCCCGGGATGCACATTGGAGACCAGGGGCAGGAACCGGTTGGCGCGGCTG
Organism: uncultured Desulfobacterales bacterium; assembly: GCA_964618815.1. Classification (GTDB taxonomy): domain Bacteria; phylum Desulfobacterota; class Desulfobaccia; order Desulfobaccales; family 0-14-0-80-60-11; genus CAZUBT01. Next base: position 3,750 of record CAZUBT010000010.1, read on the forward strand.
TCCTGCTCCACCGCCATCTGCTCCACGGCAGGCTCGGCGTCCGGAACCTGGGGCAGGAACCACATCTGAATAAACCGCATGGGTTCGTCGGGGCGATTGTTGATCTCCGAGTGCCACATGCCCCGGCCCACGGTGGTGTGCTGCACCCAGCCTTTCTGCAGAATGCCGCCCGCCCCGTGCTCATCGGCATGGCGGAACTCGCCGGCGGCGCAGTAAGTCACCACTTCGTTGTGCCGGTGGGGATGCAAGGGCCACACCGCGCCCGGGGACAGGGTGTCGTCGTTGAAAACCCTGAGAGTCCCGAACCGGACGTATTCCGGGTCGTAATATTCATCAAAGGAAAAGTGCCAGCGGCCGTGAAAGTCACCGTGCTCAATGACTCCCTGGGCCTGATGGATGCTTTCCGGCGGGCGGATGAGGATCATAATGACCTCGTGGAATTGAGGGGAGGGCCGGGGGACATTTTTCGGGCCCCCCGCCCTCCCCTCAAACTCCCCTCACCCCCCTTTAAGGGGTTGGGGGTGAGGGTTTGGGAGAGGGGGCAGGGGCCCCTTACAAAAAAGCCCTTGGCCCCCGCTCCCAACTATCTTTACCCCAAAATCGCCTTCAGGTCCGCGTCCGGGGTGGAGATGGGCATGATGTTGAAGTTTTTCACCAGCACGTCCAGCACGTTGGGGGTGATGAAGGCCGGCAGGCTGGGGCCCAGGCGGATGTTCTTGATCCCCAGGTAGAGCAGGGAGAGCAGGATGGCCACCGCCTTCTGTTCGTACCAGGAGCAGATAATGGACAGGGGCAGGTCGTTGACCCCCACGTTGAAGGCGTTGGCCAGGGCCAGGGCGATCTGCACCGCGGAATAGGCGTCATTGCACTGGCCCACGTCCAGGAGCCGGGGGATGCCGCCGATGTCGCCCAGTTGCTTGTCGAAGAAGCGGAACTTGCCGCAGGCCAGGGTCAGGATGACGCAGTCTTGGGGCACCTTTTCCACGAACTCGGTGTAGTAATTGCGGGTGGGCTTGGCGCCGTCGCAGCCGCCCACCAGGAAGAAGTGGCGGATCTGCTTGTTCTTCACCGCGTCGATGACCGCGCCGGCCACGCCCAGGACCGCGTTCCGGGCAAAGCCGGTCATGACTGAGCGGCCGTTGTCGTCTTCGGCGAACCCCGGCAGGGCCAGGGCCTTGTCCACCACCGGCTTAAAGTTCCGGTCGGCGATGTGTTTGATCCCCGGCCAGCCCACCAGGCCCGCGGTAAAGAGATTGTCCGCATAGACTTCCGCCGGCCGCTGGATGCAGTTGGTGGTCATGAGAATGGCCCCGGGGAATTGGGCGAATTCCTTGGCCTGGTTCTGCCAGGCGGTGCCGTAGTGGCCGTAGAAGTGGGGGTATTTTTTCAGGGCCGGATAGCCGTGGGTGGGGAGCATCTCCCCGTGGGTATAGACGTAAATCCCTTTGCCGGCGCTGGCCTTGAGGATTTCCTCCAGGTCCAACAGATCGTGCCCGGAGACCAGGATGGCCTTGCCTTTCTTGTGGCCCAGAGGGACCTGGGTGGGCACGGGGGCGCCGTACCTGCCGGTATTGCCCGCGTCCAGCAGTTCCATGGCCCTGAAATTGATCTCGCCGCACTTGAGGACCAGGCCCAGGAGCTCATTTAAGCCCAGGTCCGGATTGGCCACCGCAGCCAGGGCTTCATGGACGAAGGCATAGACCTTGTCGTCTTCCTGCCCCAGGATCTGGGCATGGTCGGTATAAGCGCAGACTCCCTTGACGCCGAACAGCAGGACGTGTTTCAGGGACAGCAGATCGGGGTTCGCGGCGGGATAGGACTTGAGCCCCACCTTTTCTCCTACCTCCAGCAAGCCTTCCTTGGTGGCCGCGGGCTTGAAAGTGGCGGGGCCTTGGAGGAAGTCCGCCCGGCCCCCCGCGGCCTTGACTTTGGCTTTCAGGCCTTCCCGGAGCTCCACGCACCGGTTGATGAGCTTGACGAAGCGCTCCGGGTCGAAGTCCACGTTGGTCAAAGTGGAAAACGCGGCCTCCGCGGTGAAGACATTGACCGCCCGGTCGCTGACTCCCGCCTGGCGCCCTGCCACACCCACCATGGATAGGCCCTGTAAGGCATAAATCAACACATCCTGCAGGGCCGCGACCTCGGCGTTTTTCCCGCAGACTCCTAAAACCGTACACCCTTCGCCCTTGGCGGCTTGTTCACACTGATAACAAAACATCTCCTGCCTCCTTACGAGATTTTTATCGATTATTAACTATGGCAATATGGCTTTGGGCCCTTGCCCGCCAATTGCTTGATAACAATTTATGTCCAGGTCCAGCCCCGCGCCTTGACTTAAGGCAAAAAGGGGAAATATTTTCGGTTTTTTTTCAGAGGGATTAATTGAACGACAAATCAAGAGGTTATCTGGCAAAGCCGTCCCAACTTGATTAAAAATAAGCACTTATTTTGAAATAACCAGGGCTTGGAAAATTTTTAAGGAGACCGAGGGGCGCCCTGAGATAGGGCAAAGGAAAGGGGGGGGGCGGTCCAAAAACTTCCGTAGGCCACCCGAAATGTTGCCAAAGATAAAAGATTATAGCATACTTAACCTGTAATCCTTGCGTAAATTAGGGACAGCACTATTTATTGGAAATATCGACCATAAAATCAAGCCATGGATAAATGGTGTCTGTCCCCAATTACCCAAAGATGATCTATACCCATGTCCTCACCCGTGGACCGGCGGGCGTTCGCAGTCCGGTTGACGGGCTTTGAGGCAATCGAGGAAGTTATTATGCCGATCCGCCTAAGATACCGTGATCAGGGGGCAGCCTCGATACAACGCATTGATATCGATAGATTTATGGTCATCGGCAGACGCGCTGCCATGGCATCTTATACGAACAGGAAACCGAATCTCCACATCTTATGCGGATCAATCTAATTATTGTTCGGCTTTAAAATATGAAAAATCAATTTTCACTGCATAATTTCCACCAAGAGCTTTCTATGGCTGTAATTGGAGCCTCTGATAGTATTGAAGTTTTGTGTCCCCCCCATGACCATCTATTAAGTGAGGCTCTCAGTGATATTTTTTTCGTTTCCGATGGTCGCCTTTCTTTACGTTCTTTAATTTGCCTTCCCAAAAGAAAAACACCTGGCAAGTATTTTAATTTGACAGGTGTCGAGTGGGAATTGCCTGGTTGGAATGCACGCATTATTAACTCTGAATCTTTTGTTAGCTGCTGCATAGTAGATGCTGCTATCGCATTCCTCATCTATTATCCAGACAACAAAGAAGATGGGTATGTCAAAGGCACAATAATTACCGACAAACTCAAGCTGAGAAGCATAATAGATTACTTAGAGTATCTTTGGAGTAATTCAGATGGCATTACAATACTTTATGACAACTTTCTATATTCTTCATTCCCAAATATTGAAGAAAAACTAATAATTGATAGTAAACAATATTGGGACGAATTCATTGTAAATATACAAAGCAATTTTATTGACATCCACAGCTTACACCACAGAAAATTTGAAGAGTTAGTTGCAGAGCTATTAGCCAGAGATGGTTTTTCTGTAAAATTAACTCCCGCTACAAGAGATGGCGGTTACGATATTTGGGCATCTAGGAGCACTAAACATGGAAACGACCTATATCTTGTTGAATGTAAAAAAAATAACAAAGAAAATCCTGTAGGTGTTCAGATAATCAGATCTTTGTACGGCTTAGTTGAACGGCATAAGGCGAGCAAAGGCCTTGTTGTCACGACATCAAGATTTACTAAGGATGCCATTTTACTAAAGAACGACATAGAATATCGTATGGCTTTAAAGGATTATGAAGCATTAGCGCAATGGATAGGCAGAATTGCTGGACAACTCAAGTAGCCGAACAAGCGGATGAACACGGACTGGCAATTCCGCTATGCTCCATTGCCAGCCGGTTACCTGCGACGTTCGGCCACGGCAAATATGGCTTAAAGCATGATACAATTCGAATGGGACCCAGCCAAAGCAAGAGTGAATCTGCGAAAACACGGCGTCCCTTTCCGAGAGGCTGCTAGTGTTTTCCGGGACCCGCTGGGCATAACTAGCTTCGATCCGGATCATTCCGAAGAGGAAGATCGGTGCATCACCTTCGGATTCTCGGGTGGCGGTCGGCCGCTCATGGTAGCTCACGCCGACCGTGGCGAGAGAATCCGCATCATCAGTGCACGGGAGCTTACCCGTGAAGAGCGAGAGGCATATGAAGAAGAAATCCAAAGGCGAAAAGGCTGACGATCTTCGTCCAGAATACGATCTTCGCGAACTGCTCAAGGACGGGGTCCAGGGAAAATACGCAGACCGTTTTCGGGAAGGCACCAACTTGGTTCTCTTGGACCGGGATATAGCCGAGGCGTTTCCTAGTGATGAGGCCGTAAACACGGCCCTTCGCTTGGTGATGCAGTTGAAGAAATTACCCAGGTCCGAGAAGCGGAGTGTACCCAAAGAGTCAGACCCTGCGACGTAGTGACGGATAAATCGGGACAGACACCATTTATCCATGATCTTGAATTCAAGATCGATAGCTCAAAGGTCTCCAATAAATAGTGCCTAATTTCCCCGAATTTCCCAAGGTAATGGGGTGGGGTGGACGAGGAGGAGCAGGCGCCGGGAGTGGTTTTGAAGGAATTTAACCGAATAGGTCGGCGTGGCTGCCGGTGCGCTCAAAGATGATGAGGTTTTGCTCCCGGTCAATCTTATAGATGAGCAGCCAGTCGGGGCGGATATGGCATTCCCGGCGGCCCTGCCAAGCGCCGATAAGGTTATGGTCTTTAAATTTCGGGGCCAGGCGCTCCCCGGCCATGAGCTTGGTCAGCGCCGCTTTCAGGAGCGTGAGGTCGTGTCCACCCCGGCCCAGGCGCTTCAGGTCCCGCTGGAATTGCCGGGTATAAGCCGGAGCGAACATCAGAGTTTCAGCCGCTGGAACAGGTCGTCGGCGTCCCGGCAATACACCAGGTTCTTTCCGGCGTCGGTGTCGTCCAGGGTTTGCCGGGTGGTCTCGTTGGGCACTCGGAGAATGAAAGGCAGGCCCCGGTTGATCTTGATCTGCCGGTAAAAAAGGGTAATGGCCTGAGTAGCGTTGAGACCCAATTCCTTGAGGATGGCCTCCGCCGCCTCTTTCAACTCCGGCTCTATCCGGGCATGGATGCTGGCGGACTTGGGCACGATGCACCTCCTGTTTGGCTGCATTATTGTATCACGTTTGCAGCACAAGAGTAAAGTAACTGAAAAATAGGGACAGACGCCATTTCCCACAAACGTATTGTCCGAGAAAAAACCCAACTTTCATCTTCCTTCTTCCCCCTCCCCTTCTTCCTTCAGCATCTCCTGCAACTCTCTTAGTTCATCCCGTACATCATGGAGGACTTCCACAACTTCCCGGCCCAGGGCGGCCAGGGCCTGGGGATTCATGAGGGGCGGGAGCGCGGCGGAGGGGGGATGGAGCTGCCGGCGCATGGCGGCCAGGGAGAGTTGGTCTTCTTCCCGGAGGCGCTTGATCTCCATGATGAGTTGCAGGTCGCTGAAGCGGTACACGCGGTGGCGGGAGCGGCGGCGCTGGGGCTTGAGGAGCTTTCCCCTCGTCTCCCAGTAGCGCAGCATGTGGGTCGGCACCCCGGTGAGGCGGCTCACCTCGCCGATGGCGTAAAATTCTTTCCGGGGGAATTCTTCTTCCACCCTGCATCACCTTTTGGCGGTTTAGCGGGTTGGCGGTTTAGCGGTTAAGCAGTCAGCGCCCCTCTTCGGGCGAACACCAGGTTCGCCCCCACATTTTCCATTTCTTTGAGGGCAATTTCTTTAAACAAAATGTAGGACAGCCGCCCCCGGCTGTCCTGTAGGCGCCGAGGGCGGCGGCTCTACATTTTTTCTCTTAGGTCTCTTCGTCTTTGCGTCTTGGCGCCTTTGCGTGAGAAATTTTGGTTTTTCAATCCCATAACCCGCCAACCCGCCAACCCATCCTCAACGCAGTTCCGCGCCCAGTTCCGCAGCCAGGGCGGCCACCAGGGCCTCATGACGCTTATTCACCATGTCGTCGGTGAGGGTCCGCTCCGGGTCCCGGTAGGTGAGGCGGTAGGCCAGGCTGCGCTTCCCCGGCGGGATGGGTTCCCCCGTATAGACATCGAAGAGCCGGGCCTCCACCAGCCAGGGGCGGCCATGGCGGTACAGGGCCTGGGCCACCTGGGCCGCGGCCACCTCATCCGCCACCACCAGGGCGATATCCCGATACACCGCGGGATAGCGGGGCAGCGGGGTGTACAACGGAAAGGGCTCCGCCGCGGCCGTCAGGGCCTCAAAGCGCAACTGGAACACCCAGATGGAGCCTTCCAGGTCCAGCTTTTCATTGATTTCCGGCCGGAGTTCCCCCAGGGTCCCCAAATCCCGCTTCCCGGAGAAGACCCGGGCGCCCTGGCGCAGATAAGGCGGCAGCCGGTCTTTCCCGAAGGAGACCTCGGGGATCAGCAGCCCCTCCAGGAGGGTTTCCACCGCCCCCTTGAGATCAAAGAAATTCAAGGGATCCTGGGGCGCGTGCCAGGAGGCTTCTTCCCGGTGGCCGTACATGACGCCGGACAGCCACATCTCTTCCCGGGGCAGGTCGCTTCCGGGTTCCGGGAGGAACACCTTGGAAAGCTCGAAGAGCCGCACCTCTAGGAGCTGCTTCAGGGTGTTGCGGCGCAGGGTGTCCAGCAGCCCCGGCAGCAAGGATTGGCGCATCAGGCCCTGCTCTTCGCTCAAGGGGTTGGCCAGGCGCAAGGCCGGGGCGTCCGGCTCCCCCAGCAAGGCCTCCAGCCGCTCCGACTGAAAGGAATAATTGACGGCCTCAAAGAATCCCATGCCCAGCAGGAGCTCCTTGGCCGCCCGGCGCAGGCGGACCTCCGGCGCGAGCCGGGGGGTGGCCACTTCCCCCCGGGCCAGGGTCACGGGAATCCCCTCAAAGCCGGAGAGCCGGGCGATTTCCTCCACCAGGTCGATTTCCCGCTCCAGGTCGCCCCGGAAAGACGGCGCCTGGACCTCCAAAGTATCCGCATCCCGGGCCACTACGGGCAGATGAAGGCGTTTCAATAACTGCGACATTTCTGCTTGGGAAAGATTGGTGCCCAGCACCTGGTTGGCCCGGGAGGCCCGGAAGGTAATCCGGGGACGATAAACCGGGTTGGGGTATGCATCAATGCGGCCGGCCAGGACCCGGCCGCCCCCCACCTGGGCCATGAGCTGCGCGGCCCGCTCCAGGGCGTGAATCACCCCTTCGGGGTCCACCCCCCGTTCAAAGCGGTAGGAAGCTTCGGTGCTGAGGCCCAGACGTTTGGAAGTGCGGCGGATGACCGGGGGATGAAAGTAAGCGCTTTCGATCAACACCTGCCGGGTGTCTGCGGCCACTTCCGAATCCTGGCCCCCCATGACCCCCGCCAGGGCCACCGGCTGCTCCCCGTCGCAGATGAGCAGGGTGTCCGGGGTCAGGGGACGCTCCTGGCCGTCCAGGGTGACAAAGCTCTCCTCTCCCGCCTGGGGACGCCGGACCACGATCTGCCCGCCCCGGAGCTTGCGGAAGTCAAAGGCGTGGAGGGGCTGGCCGAATTCCAGGAGCACGTAGTTGGTGACATCCACCAGGTTGTTGATGGCCCTCAGCCCCGCCAGTTGCAGGCGCCGGCGCATCCAGAAGGGGGAGGGCTTAACCGTCAGGTCCACCAGCAAACGGGTGGCGTAACGGGGGCAGCCCACGGGGTCCAGGATGGTGACCCGGGCCTGGGGCGCGGCGGGTTCCGCCACCGGAGCAACTATGACCTCGGGATGGCGCAGGGGTTGATTCAGCAGGGCCGCCACTTCCCGGGCCAGTCCCAGGACGCTGAGGCAATCCTGGCGGTTGGGGGTCACCGCCACTTCCAGAATAACGTCGGCCAGGTTCAGGGCCGCGGCGAAATCCTGCCCCAGGGGAAGATCCTGGGGGATCTCCATGAGGCCGGCATGCTCAGCGGACAGGCCCAGCTCGTCTTCCGCCAGGAGCATGCCCTGGGAGAGGACCCCCCGGATTTTGACGGGTTTGAGCTTTCTCCCCAGGGAGAGCACGGCTCCCGGCGGCGCAAAAGGATAGAGCCGGCCGACCTCCAGGTTGGGAGCGCCACACACCACCCAGTAAGCGTCCCGACCGTCCTCCACCTCCGCCAACCTCAGGAGGTCCGCCTGGGGATGGGGCTCCACTTTGGTGACCCGGGCCACCACCACCCCGGAAAAATCCGGGGCCGCCTCTTCCAGGGCCTCCACTTCCAGGCCCGCCATGGTGAGGCGGTCCGCCAGGACCGACGGAGACACCGTCAGGTCCACAAAATCCGATAGCCAATTAAGACTTAAGCGCATAATGGAGTAATTTATCCCCCCTGGCGACAAAACTCAAGAGCCTGTTTGCCGTTAAGGCGGAATTGAGGGGGCTGCAAAACGCGGTGGGGAAGGGAAGGAGAGGGCAGTTAGCAGTTACTAATCAGAGCATAAAATATGTTGCGTTGATGTAGGGGCGGGTTTAAAACCCGCCCCTACGTTGCCCATAACCGATGCAACACAATTAATGCCCCGAGCAGTAAGTACTCCTGACAAAACCCTTTTTGAGACAAGTTGAATAGGTTAAATTTTCACGATGCAAGCCGCATAACCTGACCGCTAACTGCTGATTACTCTTAGTCCCCACCCCTCTAAACAAAACCAAAAGGGACCGCGCCCGGTCCCCTTCAGGTGTATTAAACCGGCGGGACATGGATGTCCCTTAGAATTTTGCCCCGGCTAGATTGAATCAGGCTTTGGCCTTACGCCGGGAGCCGCGTTCGCCCAAGCCCTTTTCTTTGGCCAATTTCCGGCGCTGTTCAGAGTATTCTTTGCAGACCAGGGGGTATTTCTTGGGGTCCAGCCCGTATCTGCGGAAATATTCCCCGGGAAGCAAATGATGCGACTTACGAAGATGAGCCTTCAGGGTGCGCATCTTCTTGCCGCATTCCAGGCAGATGACGTACTTTTCTTTGACGATCTCATCCAGGGGCACGCTGGGTTTCTTCACTACTTCGGCTTTTTTAACCTCTTCCGGAGCCGCGGCCGCGGGGGCCGCCACCTCAGTCTCCAAGGAAGCCAACAGATTATAAACTGCTTTAATTTCCTCCACTAATTCTTTGGGGGTGAGTTCGCTCATGGAAGCATGGGAAATTACAATGTGGGCGGTTAATTTCAACACTTCGGTTGCCATGAGTTTTTTCCGTCCTTTTGCTTTTTGATAACTGCCGATACCTTAGTTTTATAGTTTTATAGGGATACTTATTTCCTGTTGTCAATATATTTTTTGGATTTCATCTAATTTTTAGAAAAATATGTTATATTTCTGGCTAACTGATTGGAATGGCAATTTCCACTTAGTATCTCAAGATTTGCCGCCCCGGGTCATTTCCTGCAAAGCAGTAGGGGACACCACGGTTATTTTGCCCTTGTCCATCTCAATCAACCCTAAACTTTTGAATCGGGCCAAAGTGCGGGACAACGTTTCACTGATAGTGCCCAGATAAGCCGCGAGATGAGTTTTGGTGGTGGGCAACTCGAAGGATAATCCTGCGGCGATGCTTCCATGAGACTCCCGGCATCTCTCCAACAGAAAGCGGGCTAACCGGGCTGACACTTCTTTCAGGGACAAGTCTTCCAGTTGCCTGGTCAAGTGATACATTAACCTGCTCAGGGTGGCCAACATGTTCCGGGCCAGGGCCGGGGACGCGGCCAGATACTGGAGAAACGGGGATTTGGGAAAGAATAAGGTGGCGCAATCCTCCAGGGCGACGGCCGCCGCGGGGTAAGGCACTTCCCCGAAAACCGCGGCCTCCCCGAAGGTCTCCCCGGGAGTCACCAACCGCAGGATATATTCTTTACCGTCGGGGGAAGTTTTCACCAGTTTTACCAGGCCCGTTACCAGGACGTAAAAGCCCTGGGCTTCCCGGCCCTCCGTAAAAATCATCCCCTGCCGGGGGAATGCCCGGCTTACCGCCATCTGGACCAGGGCCTCCAGGTCGGGGTCGGCGATCCCGGAAAAAAGGTAGATGGTTTGTAAGACTTTCTGTTTCTGGACCCGGGATTCCATGTTTATCCTTCCCAAAGAATTGAACTTCGGAGGGTCTGAGGCTGCCTCATTTTAGACCGGAATAGTCGCGTTCACAAGTTTGCAAAGGGTCGGGGCCCAGAAATATTCTTCTTTCCGGGTCTCTTGCTCCTTCGGCGGTTCCCCTTGCCAAGCAGTTGAACCTGAGCCTTCGGCTCACCCGTAAATCATGAAAAGTGGCAAATATTGATGGTGCGTGGAACGCACCCTACATTGGCGGGCACGGAGGCCCGCCCCACGAACTCACAACTCGAAGCTTTTCATGGCAGAAGAATAACCACAAACTGCTAAACCTCTGGCCCCTGGCCCCTGACACGCTATTCCCCTTGACGGCAAAGGTTTCCCTCTGGTAGATTGCAACAGCCATTAACCTCCATCCCCCGGAAGGCTTGATCCGCCCGGGGCGCCAGGCTGCCGCCGAAAGGAGCCGATCATGAGCCGACCAAAATGGGCTGTAATGCTTTTCATCTCAGGGCTTTGGCTGGTGGGAGGCTGTGCCCCTGCCGACCAGAACGAAATCCGCCTGGGGGTCAACGCCGAACTTACCGGCAGTAAGCCCACGGTGGGGGATTCCTGCAAAAAGGCCGCGGAACTCCTCGCCGCCCAGTTGAATAAAGACTGGGGAGTTCCGGTGGGCGATAAAAAATTTACCATCAAATTGTTCGTGGAAGACAACGAAGATAAGGCGGAATCCGCCGCGGCCGCGGCTCAGAAACTCATCAGCCAGAACAACGTCCTGGCCATCCTGGGCCCCAACGCCTCGGGCAACGCCATCCCCGCGGCCCGTATCTGTGAAGACGCGGGGGTCATCATGATCAGCCCCTGGTCCACCAATCCCAAAACCACGGAAGGCAAAAAATTCGTGTTCCGGGCCTGCTTCATCGACGACTTCCAGGGCCAGGTGATGGCCAAGTTCGCCCGGGATAACCTGAAGGCCCAAACCGCCGCGGTGCTCTACGACGTGGCCTCGGAATACAACAAGGGCATCGCCGAGTTCTTCAAGAAATTCTTTGAGGCCGCGGGGGGCAAGGTGGTGGCCTTTGAATCCTACACCAAAGACGACAAGGACTTCTCATCCCAATTGACCATCATCAAGGCCGCCAACCCTGAAGCGCTGTTCCTGCCCAACTACTACAACGAGGTGCCTCTCCAGGCTCAACAGGCCCGCCGACTGGGCCTGACCATGCCCATCATCGGGTCGGATTCCTGGGGGAGCGAAGAGATTCTGCGCCTGGGCGGCCAGGACCTGGAAGGCAGCTATTTCAGCACCCATTACGCCGCGGATATCGCCACGGAAACCGCCCAGAAATTTATCCGGGAGTACGAGGCCAAATATAAGAAAAAACCTGACGATGTGGCCGCGCTCACCTATGACGCCGGGCGCCTGCTGTGCCCTGCGATTACCAAGGCCGGCAGCCTGGACCGGAAAAAGGTCCGGGACGCCCTGGCCTCCATCCAGGAATTCGAAGGGGTTACGGGCAAGATGAAGTTTTCCGGCGGCGGCGACCCCGTCAAGAGCGCGGTGATCTTGCAGATCAAGGATAAAAAATTTAAATACTATGATTCGGTGCAACCTTAGAGGAAGGTTTTCGGTTTTCGGTTGAGGGGTTGACGGGGTTCATCGAGGTGTGGTTAATGATGGGCGCAGGCTAAAGCCTGCGGCTACTTTGGCGGGCACGGAGGCCCGCCCTACTGATTCCTTCTCGTTCCCAAGCTCAGCTTGGGAACCGGAAAATATTCCGACCTTTTCCCCATTTTCCCTTTTAACCTTTTTCCCCGGTCTTTAAAGGTCGTCCATGTTCCAGATCCTGGCCCAAAATGTCCTGAACGCCCTGCAACTGGGGAGCGTCTATGCCCTCATCGCCCTGGGCTATACCATGGTTTACGGCATCCTCACCATGATCAACTTCGCCCACGGCGACATCTTCATGGTGGGGTGCTACCTGAGCCTGGCCGCCGCGGCGTTTCTCCTGGGCTTGCCTGTGGGACTGCCCCTGCCCCTGGTGTTTACCGCGGCCTTGGTCTTCAGTATGGTCCTCACCGCGCTCTTGGGGGTGACCATCGAACGCCTGGCTTACCGGCCCCTGCGCCAGGCCCCCCGGGTGTCCGCGGTGATCACCGCCCTGGGGGTGGGGCTGTTCCTGGAGAATTTCACCCTGGCCATCCTGGGTCCGGAACCCCGGCACTTTCCCCCCCTTATCGGCATGACCCCGTGGCAGGTCTGGGGACTGACCGTCACTCCCTTGCAAATCATCATCGTGCTTCTGGCCGCGGCCCTGATGATCCTCCTGGACCTGCTGGTGCGCCGCACCTTGCTGGGCATGGCCATGCGGGCCATTTCGTATAACCGCCCCATCGTGCCCTTGATGGGGGTGTCCGTGGACCGGGTGATTTCCCTGACCTTCGCCATCGGCTCCGCCATCGCCGCCGCGGGAGGCCTGCTTTACGGGTTGGCCTACCCGGTCCTGGACCCCTACATGGGCATCCGCATCGGCTGGTGGGCCTTTATCTCCGCGGTGGTGGGGGGCATCGGCAATATCCGGGGCGCCATGCTGGGCGGCTTTATTTTGGGCGCGGTGGAGGTCTTCACCCCGGTGTTTCTGCCCTCCTCCACCTACCGGGACTTCGTGGCCTTCTCCCTGCTCCTGCTGCTGCTGGTCTTTAAACCCACCGGCATCCTGGGCCGGCCGGTGTTCGAGAGGGTGTGAGGCCAGTGATCAGTGATCAGTGTTTAGTGTTTAGTGAGTTTTTTTACAATATATTTCAAATCCCGGTCCGATAACTGATAACTGATAACTGGTTACTGATCACCGATCACTGATTACTGGTTACTGGTTACTGGTTACTTACTCTTGGTAACAGTGGATGTTGAAACGGCAAAACCTTCTCATCCTGGGCGGCATCGCCCTGCTCTTGGCCCTGTCCGGGGCCGTGCCGGAATTTTTAAACCCCTACCTGGTGCAGATTCTGATGTACGTGGGGATCAACATGATCCTCACCCTGGCTTTGAACCTGGTCAACGGCTACATGGGGGAATTTTCCGTGGGCCACGCAGGGTTCATGGCCATCGGCGCGTACGTCTCCTCCATGATCACCGTGGCCCTGCTGCCCCGGGCCCTGGCGGCCTGGGCTTTTCCCGCCGTTCTCATAGTGGGGGGCCTGGCCGCGGCCGCCGCCGGTTTGGTGGTGGCTTACCCCTCCTTTCGCACCCGGGGGGATTACCTGGCCATCGTCACCCTGGCCTTCAACATGATCGTCAAGAGCGTCCTGGAAAACCTGGATTTCCTGGGGGGCCCCCGAGGCTACTTAGGCATGCCCCGCCTCACCAACCTGTTTTGGGTCACCGCCTGGGTGCTCATTACCCTGTTCGCCCTGCGGAACCTGGTATATTCCAATTTCGGTCGGGGCATCATGGCCATCCGGGAAGACGAAGTGGCCGCCAACTTAACCAGCGTGGACACCAAGCGCCTGAAGGTTTACGCGTTTCTGATCTCCGCGTTTTTCACCGGCGTGGCCGGGGGGTTGTTTGCGCATTTACTCCAATTCATCAACCCCCGAAGCTTCTCCATCCTGAAATCCACGGACATGCTGGTCATGGTCTATTTAGGGGGGGTGGGCAGCCTCACCGGCTCCTTGCTGGGCGCGGCGATATTCACCATCATGCTGGAGGTGCTGCGCCCCTTCGGCCTGTGGCGCTGGGTCATCGGGCCGCTGCTCCTGGTGCTGCTGATGATCTTCCGGCCCCGGGGGATTATGGGATTTAAGGAATGGCGCTGGCTGCAGCCGGTGTTAACCTTTGGGGGAGGGGGCCAGGGGCCTAACAGGGATCAGGGGTCAGGGGTTAGGGGTCAGTAAAATGTGGAACAGCCCCCCCCGGCTGTTCATCTACAGGCGAGATCGCCGGCTCTGCATCGCCGGCCCTCTCCTCAACAATAATCTACAAGGCCCAAGGCTCCGGCCCCCGAAAGCGACTTATGGCACCGTTACTTGAAATCATCGACTTATCCCACCATTTCGGCGGCCTGCAGGCGGTTGCCGATTTTTCCTTGGAGGTGGGGGAAGGGGAGTTGGTGGGTCTCATCGGGCCCAACGGCGCGGGCAAGACCACCATCTTCAATCTCATCACCGGGGTGTTTCGCATCAGTGACGGCATCATCCGGTTTCAGGGCCAAGACATCACCGCCTGGCCCAGCCACCGCATCATTGCCGCGGGCATTGCCCGGACTTTCCAAAACATCCGGCTTTTCAAGGACTTGAGCGTCCTGGACAACGTGCGCTTAGGCGCCTTTGCCCGGCACGGCTACAGCCTGTGGGATTCCCTGGCGCGGAGCCGGAATTTTCAGCAAGAAGAGGAGCGTCTGTCCCGTCGGGCTTATGAGTTGCTGGAGCGCTTCAACCTGGCCCATTATGCCGATGCCCAGGCCCGGAACCTCCCTTATGGGGAGCAGCGCCGCATCGAAATCGCCCGGGCCTTGATCAGCGAACCCCGGCTGCTCCTGTTGGATGAGCCCGCCGCGGGCATGAACCGGTCGGAAAGCGTAGAATTGATCCGGCTCATCCAGGAGCTCCGGAAGGATTTTTCCTTGACCATCCTGTTGATCGAGCACCAGATGCGGGTGGTGATGAACCTCTGCCAGAGGGTTACGGTCCTGGATTTCGGGGAGACCATCGCGTCGGGCCCGCCCCAGGAGATCCGGCAGCACCCCAAGGTCCTGGAAGCTTACCTGGGCCGGGACGACGCCTTGACGGAAGATCATACCCCCAAGGCCATCCCCGCGCCCTGGATCGTGCCGTGAAAGTTCAAGGTTCAAAGTTCAAAGTTCAAGGTTCAAGGTTTTTTTCAGTTTTGATGGGGTCGTTAAAAGTCTAAAATTCCCTCCCCCTTAAGGGGTGTATAGACCGGGGACATAGGTAACACATGTTCGGAGACATGGGTAACAGTTTAAAATGGCATATCCTTTCCTGCCATAAGGAGAGAAAGAGACTTTTTGCGACCCCATCAGTTTTGAGTTTGAACTTTGAACTTTGAACCTTGAACCTTGAACCTTGAACCTGACCGCTAATAGTGTATCTATGGATAAAGCCCCCTTACTGGAAGTCGCCGACCTGTGGGTCGCGTATGAGGGCATCGCCGCGGTGCGGGGGGTGTCCTTTACCGTGGGGACCGGGGAAATCGTCACCCTCATCGGGGCCAACGGCGCGGGCAAGTCCACAATTTTGCGGGCCATTTCCGGGATGGAGCCGGTGTCAAAGGGGAGTATCACCTTTGAAGGGAGGGATTTGCTCAAGCTGCCGGCCCATCTCCGGGCCCAGGGAGGCATCGCCCATGTCCCGGAAGGGCGGGGGATTTTCGGCAATCTGACGGTGCAGGAAAATCTGCGCCTGGCGGCCTACGCCCGGCGAGACCAGGGGATCCGCCACGACCGGGAAGAGGTCTATGGCCTCTTTCCCCGGTTGGGGGAGCGGCGGCATCAGTGGGGCAATACCCTCTCCGGCGGCGAGCAGCAGATGCTGGCCGTGGGGCGGGCCTTGATGAGCCGGGGCCGGCTCCTGCTGCTGGATGAGCCCTCCATGGGCCTGGCCCCCATGTTGGTCCGGGAGATCTTCCGGGTCATCCGGCGCATCAACGAGCAGGGAGTCACCATTTTGCTGGTGGAGCAAAACGCCCACATGGCCCTGGAGGTGGCCCACCGGGCCTACATCCTGGAAACCGGGGAGATCGCCCTGGCCGGCCCCAGCGCCGAGCTCAGACACCATCCCCAGGTAAGGGAGGCATATTTGGGGGGAGGGTGATAATAGAAGTGAGCAGTAAGCGGTAAGCAGTGAGCAGTGAGCAGTGAGGTTTCAGAGGTTTGGTTTAATTTCCAGGATGCAAGCGGCATAACCCGACTGCTGACTGCTACCCTGGCCCCATAACCTTTCGCGACATTCTTAATCTATAATACCAAGTTCTGTTTCAAATGCAACAAACTTAAGTTTCAACTTGCTGATAATCCTGACCTTTTTAACAGAAAACAGAAAACCGAAAACAGAAAACGGTATAAGGATACTCTATCCATGGAAATTCCGGCGTCCCCGCCCCATCAACGCCTGGAGAGTGTGGACCTGCTCCGGGGGCTGGCCATGGTGGTCATGGCCATCGACCATGCCCGGGATTTTTTTTCCAACGCACATTTCCTGTTCGACCCCACGGACCTCACCCATACCACCGTGGGTTTCTTCCTCACCCGCTGGCTCACCAATTTCTGCGCCCCGGTGTTTATGTTTCTCTGCGGCGCCGGGGTCTTTCTCTCCGCGTCCCACGGCAAGCCCCTGGGGGAGGTGCAAAGGACCCTAATAATCCGGGGGTTATGGCTGATTTTTCTTGAACTTACGCTTATCCGCTTCGGCTGGTATTTCAATCTTGACTATCACTTCGTGAAGCTGGGGGTCATCTGGGCCATCGGCTGGTCCATGATCGCCCTGGCAGGGCTCTTGTATCTGCCCCGGTGGCTGGTAACCGCTGTGGGCTGCGCCATGATAGGACTGCACAATCTCCTGGACGGCATTACGCCGCAAAGTTTGGGGGCTTTGGGGTGGCTGTGGAATATCCTCCATGTTCCCGGCCGGCTGACTCCCTATCCCGGATGGCATTTCCAGGTGATATACCCCCTTATCCCCTGGATCGGAGTGATGGCCGCGGGCTACGGGTTCGGGGCCTGCCTGCTCTGGGACGCGGGAAAACGGAAAAAGTTTCTAATTTATCTGGGATTGGGGCTTACCCTAGCCTTTTTCCTTCTGCGCCTGTGGAATTTTTACGGCGACCCCCACCCCTGGACCTTTCAGAAAAATGCCTTGTTTACTTGCTTTTCCTTCCTGGATTGCGCCAAATATCCGCCCTCCCTGCTTTACCTGCTCATTGCCCTGGGCCCGGCTTTCCTGGCCCTGGCCTGGTTCGAGAGGTTATCAGGACCGCTGGTCCAGTCCCTGGTGATCTTCGGTCGGGTGCCTTTTATCTACTATGTGCTGCACCTGCCCCTGTTGCACGGCATGGCGGTAGTGGTGGACTTGGTGCGGTATGGGGAAGCGCCCTGGTTGTTTGCCAATCCGCCGGAGCAACTCTGGCCCATTGACTTTACCTATGACCTGGTAGCTACGTATCTGGCGTGGGGGGCCGCGGTGTTGCTGCTCTACCCGGTCTGCCGTTGGTTCGCGGACCTCAAGGCCCGGCGCCGGGATTGGTGGTGGCTGTATTATCTCTGATTAAAGGTTAGTAACTTATTTATAGGATTCGTGCTTTTTCTGGCAAAAAATTAGCTAAAAACCTTTTGGTTCCGGCTCTTCCGTGTTCGGCAGGCAGAAAATTTACCACCAAGACACAAAGGACACAAAGGTTCACAAAGAGAAAAATATTCCTTGGTGTCCCTTGGTGTCCCTTGTGCCTTTGTGGTAAATCTTTACTTGAACCTTGAACTCAGTCCTTAACAATCCGGTCCAGATAGTGCATCCTTAGGAACAAGCCGGGCTTGAGGGGGGACAGCTCCCCGTAGATCATGAGATGCTCCAGGCGCTTGGGGGCATAACGCGTTTCCTGGTCCCGGTCCATGGCCAATAGATCAAAGTAATCCCGCATCTCCACAGCGCCGTAGGTGGCGAACCATTTGAGGCGGTACCACCGGATGGGGTAGCGGGGCAGGGTGAGATAGTTCCGGACTATGGCGGGGTCGTAATCCAGGACCTGCCAGAAATACACCGGCACCCGGATCAGTTGGCCGGACTGGAGCCCCGCGGCCTTGGGGTCCCGGAGTTGCTCATAGGAAATTTCCTTATATGCCTGGGGCTCAAAGGAGAGGGGCACAGGCCGAAGTTCGCCGCAGGCGGAGAGGAGCAGCCAGGCCGCCAGCAAGGCCCAGAGGCGCTGCCGGGGCCCGGCCGGGGGGTAACCCGAACCGGGTGCGGCGGAGAGGGAAAAGCCGGGGGGGAGATGAATTTTTTTCATGTCGCTTGTCGATTCTCAAATTTTAGCATATTCTGATGGAAATTTGTCAAAGGAGAGTCCGTCATGGTCTGTCCCATTGTTATCCGTCAGCATGATGGCTTTCAATCCTACCTGGTGCTGGAAGCCGACAACCCCAGGGAATTACTGCGGCATTGGGGGTTCCAGGAGGAATTCTCCATCCGCCCCTGGCTGGGATCCCTGGACCCCGTGGACGCCATGGAGGAATGGGCGGAAATGCTGGGTGAAGACCTTGATAACTATATGGTTACCGACGAAACCAGTCAGGTCTATTGTTCGGAACGTTCCTACTGGGATAAATGCCGCATGTGGCCGGAAAAACCCTCCCCCTAGTGTGATGTTTCATAATTTAAAGGGTATTTCTAATACGGAACCCCCCCCACAAAGACCAATATTTTACCCCCCTTTCATAAAGGGGGGCCAGGGGGGATTATAATAAGCTCCTGATAATCCCCCTAAATCCCCCTTTAAAAAAGGGGGACTTTAGCAGCGTTTTTGTCTATCCGGGCAGAATAATTGCCATACTATTTATGGGGCATGACACTGGGCTTTCCCCCTGCTAATCCGCCATTACCATTACGTGGGCCAGGACCCGGGCGTCGCCCACCAGGGTGCTCAAGGAGCAGAATTCATTGGGCTGGTGGGCCGTTTCATTCACCGTCATCCACACCGCCGCGGCCAAGCCCACCTGGCGAAAGAACGCGGCTACGGTGCCGCCCCCGATCCCCTGGGGCCGGGCCTCCCGGCCATAGACCGCTTTAATGGCCCGGCTCAGGGCCTGAACCACCGGGGCCTCCGGGGAAGTGGCCGGCGCGCTTTGCAGGGCCTGGACTTCCTCCACCTGCAGGCCGACCTCGAAGCGCCGGGCCGTCTCTTCTCCCAGAACCCGCACCCGCTCAATTACTTGCGGCAGAGCATAGTCCGGCAGGACCCGACAATCCAGGTAAAACACGTCACGCCCCGGAATAGTGTTGATGTTGGGCACATTGGCCTCTTTCTTGGTGGGCTCAAAGGTGCTCCCCGGGGGCTTAAACAGGGGGTCTTGCAGGGGAAATTCCCGGTGCAAAGCCTCGTCCAGGGTCACGATCAGGTGGGCCGCGGCCCTCAAGGTATTGCGGCCCAACTGCGGACGGCTGGCGTGGCACTGTCTTCCCTCCACCGTGAGCTTCAGCCACAGGATGCTCTTCTCCGCCACCTCAATCATGGTCCCGTCGGGGCTGCCGGCATCGGGCACGATGATGAGGTCCTCCGGGGAAAAAAGCCGCCGATGCTCCTTTACCAGATAAGCCAGGCCCTTGTGGCTGCCGGTTTCTTCATCGGACACCAGGGCCAGGGCCAGGGTGCGTTCCGGGGTGAGGCCATGATCCAGGAAGGCCTTGACGGCCATGAGGGAGGTGACGATGCCGTGGTGGTTGTCTTCCGTGCCCCGGCCATACAAGCGGTCGCCCTCCATTCTCAGGACATAGGGGTCGGAATCCCACAGGGCCTCCTCCCCCGGGGGCACCACGTCTAAATGGCTGAGGACCCACACCTTTTCCGGCCTCTTGCCCGGCAGCAGGGCCACCAAATTGGGGCGCGTCCCTCCCGCCACCCGGCCATCCGGGGCCGGGTAGTTACTCACCTGAAGCCCCCAGCTTTTCAGCAGCTTTGATAGAAAAGCCGCCTTCTCTCCTTCCCCGGGACCGCCCGCGTCCGGGCCCACCGCCACCCGGCGCACCAGCTCCCGCTGGAGGTCGATCATCTCCGGACGATAAGTGTCCAGGGTCTCCCACAGGAGGCGGAAAATATTTGATTTAGTCAAATCAAAATCCCTTCTCTGCTGCAAATTTGTTACTGCAATCGATAAAATTAATATTTTAAAGTAAATCCGTTGTAATTCCTGTTAATTGTTCTGAAGAGGTTTTGATTTCTTGTTCGATAATACGATTTATCTCCAATATATTTCCGGCTGTGCTTGGACTACATTCCATACATAGTACTTCTATCGCTTTTTCCGTACTCACCGGAAGGCTTTTTGAGAACACTTCTAAAAAGTATTGCGCAAATCTTCTACTATTTTCTTCCCCTGGAAGCCAAATACCGGAGAATTTTTCAATGTAAGGGGCAGGGAAAGCAATAACGCATCCGTTTTCAGTTAAAAGTAAATTCCCAAATTTTTCTTTAGGAGTCCAAGCAACATGGACATTTGGGGATTTGATAATTTCAATCAAATGTTCATGCAACGAATGTGGTATATATTCACCATCAATTAAACGATAGTGAATAACATTTCGTTGAAAAACTGCTTCCTTAATAGAAAGCAAATAGTTTGATGCCCTAGATTTCGCCCCTAAAGCCATAATGATTTCATCTGCTTTTCTAGTAATACGTTCTAGTTGGGATATTACAGCTCTCGCATCATCAAGATATTGCCCTCCCAATGAATAAGACGATATAATATTATCTAATGAATCTTGTATTTTATTGATCCCGATCTTCCTATCAACAACTGCATTTACAAGCAGAAGGCTTAGAATTAATAGCGTTATTATTTCAACGCGACCAGACAACCATACTATTTTGTCTAACACACCGATAAAATCTAAAAGGACGATTGATATAGCTATAACGGTTGAACCAATCAAAATAATATCGTTAAGCATTGAGAGCACCTTTTCTGATCGCTTCATTGTTTTCCTCAAATAGCAATTTATTATTAGTGCCATAGCCCCAAAAAGTTACTGTTTTGTGCTCTTAAATAAGCTGCTATCAAGTGGTAGGTGTTTATATTTCCTCTGAAATGCCAGATAAGGCGATAGCACCTTCCCATGAGAAAAATTGGAAGATGTTTATCCCTTTCGTCATAATAAAATCCTCTCAAATATGCCTGAACATGCTCGTGGCATTACTTGTGCTCCATTTCCCTTATAGCGGAAATAAGTGACAAAAGCAATAATCGAAAAAGCTAACTAGCTTGGGGCCTTCGCTCCGGGGTTTTTCCTGTTTGGAGTCATTCTGAGAATCATTATAATTTTTAATTTAAAGGACAAAACTATAAAAAACATATCATGGTCTTTATTTGGGTTTTTTCATCATATATAATGGCTTGTGTCTAGGGCAAGCAAACTTTGTCCAGCCCAGAGTTAAGCCTTGGTTTTCCGAAAAGATGTTGACCGGAATTGGGTGAGGGTTGCCTCTGACCCTACCTTGTAGTTAATCATGAAAAAGCCTACATTGCCAATCGCCAACGCCGGTTAATTCCGGCGCAAAAGGAGTTTCCATGAAGATTAAACGTATCGCGCACCTGGGAATCGCGGTGAAGGATTTGGATCCAGCCAAGCTACTCTATGGCAAGAACCTGGGGCTGGAGCTCAAGGGCGAAGAAGTGGTGGAGACCCAGAAGGTCAAGGTCAGCTTCATCAAGGTGGGGGAGAGCTTTCTGGAACTGCTGCTGCCCACCGCGCCGGACAGCGCGGTGGCCAAGTTTCTGGAAAATAAGGGCGAAGGCTTTCACCATCTGGCCCTGGAAGTGGAGGACCTCGAAGCCGCGTTGGCGGAATTGAAGGCCGCGGGAGTGCGCCTCATCGACGAGAAACCCCGAGAGGGCGCGCACGGCGCCAGGATCGCCTTCATCCATCCCAAGGCCACCTTCGGCCTGCTGGTGGAGCTGTGCGAGTATCCAGACTCTCATTAAGGATGCCGGGGCATGGGGATCAGCCTTGAGGACTTAATCCCTCGGGTCCAGGTCAATGCGCCGTTCGGCTTCCTGGTGGACAAGTATCTGGAGGTGTTTCTCCGGGAAGGCTTGAATCCGGAAATCGGCCTGGATGCACACGCCCTGAGACATTATCCCAAGAAAGTTTTCCAGCGAGTGGCCCGGGCCTTTCTCCAGGCGGGCCGGACCATCACCCTGCACGGGCCTTTCCAGGACCTGCTTCCCGGCGCTTGGGATGACGGCATCCTGGCCGCCAGCCGCCGGCGCCTGGGCCAGGCATTCCGGTGGTTGCCGGTGTTTAAGCCGGTATCCATTGTCTGCCATCCGGGCTACGAAGACCGCCTCTACCGCTGGGACCGGGAGAACTGGCTGCGCCGCGCCGCGGCCACCTGGCAGGAATTGGCCCAGCCGGCCCAGGATCACGGGGTCACCCTGATGCTGGAAAACGTCTATGAAACCGACCCCCGGCTGTTTCTGGACCTCCTGGAGCTGATCCAGGCCCCAAATGTCAAGGTCTGCCTGGACGTGGGCCACCTGTCGGCCTTCGGAGGCGGGAATTTCCCCTTATGGCTCAAGACCCTGGGGCCGGTCATCGGCCAGCTGCACCTCCACGACAACCACGGCGACGACGATGACCACCTGGCCCTGGGGGCCGGCCGCATCCCGCTGGAAGACATCCTCAACTACCTGGCCGCCCAGGGCCCGCCCCCCATCATCACCCTGGAACCCCACCAGGAAGGCAGCCTCCGCCCCTCCCTGGAGTACCTGGCCCGCATCTGGCCGTGGGGTTAGTACCGTTTTCTGTTTTCTGTTTTCTGTTTTCTGTAAAAAAAATTGTTCTTTGAGACTCTTGCAAAATTCCGTTTCTTGCCGGTTTACGTGCAAGCTATCTGCGAAATGTAGGACAGCCGCCCTCGGCTGTCCTCTCCGGATTGAACCGCATCAAATTGCGGCGGCCACGGGCCGCCCTATTACCGGCGGTAAAGGGAAGTTCTCATGGCCTCGCATTTACACCTTTATACTTGTCGCGTGCCGCTCTATGAGGTTGATGTCGGGCAGGCGGTGTACCACGGCAATTACTATCATTTCTTCGAGCAGGCCCGGGAAGCATTATTGCGGGACGCGGGCTTCTCTTATGCGCGGCTGATGGAACAGCGTCTGCACCTGGCCGTGGTGGAGGCCCTATGCCGGTACCGGCAGCCGGTGCGCTATGATGACGACCTGGAGATTCTCACCCGTATCCCGGTGATTAAAAGCCGGAGCGTCCAATTTCACCAACAATTGATTCTCACGGCTACCGGCAAACTGGCCACGGAAGCCACCATCACCACGGTGTGCATCACCTTTGAAGGCAAGCCGGTCCCGTTGCCGGAGGAGTTCCGGGCCGCGCTGGCCCAGTGGCAGGACAGGAAATCATAGGGCGGGCCGGGCCCGCCTTCAAAAAATAAACCGCCGACGAGCGCGGGTGCATACAGATTAATGGTTTTCATCTGTGTGCAGCTGCGGTTAACCTCATCCCGCCTTAATTCTTTGCACCTTGCCGTTTAATCGGTTAATATATGAAAGATTTAAAGGATTGGCGAACTTTGCCGGCCTGGGGCCGCCGCGGCGGACCAAGGGCGGCTTAAGCCAAAGGGGTCTGAAAAAAACTTGAAGCGCCTGGCGATCCTGGGATCCACCGGCTCCATCGGCCGCTCCACCCTCTCGGTGGTGGCGGAGCACCCCGAGGAGTTCATGGTGGTGGGATTGGCCGCGGGGAAGAATATCGAAACCCTGGCGGAGCAGGTGCGCCAATTCCGCCCGGCCGTGGTGTCGGTGCAGGATGAGGCTGACGGCCGGCGCCTGCGGGAACTCCTGTCCCGGAACGGGGCCCCGGAGATTCTTTCGGGACCCCGAGGCCCGGTGCAGGTGGCCGCGTCCACCGGCGCCGACCTGGTGGTTTCCGCCATGGTGGGCGCGGTGGGGCTGGAACCCACCCTGGCCGCCATCGAAGCGGGCATCCCCATAGCCCTGGCCAATAAGGAGACCCTGGTGGCCGCGGGCCCCCTGGTCATGGCCCTGGCCCGGCAGAAAGGCGTGCCCCTGATCCCGGTGGACAGCGAACACAGCGCCATCTTTCAGGCCCTCCAGGGGCAGCGTCCCGAGGATATCCGTCGCCTGTGGCTCACCGCCTCCGGCGGCCCCTTCCGCACCTGGGAGGCCGCCCGCCTGGCCGGGGTGAGCCCGGCGGAGGCCCTGCGCCACCCCAACTGGGAAATGGGCCCCAAGATCACCATCGATTCCGCCACCATGATGAACAAGGCCCTGGAGGTCATCGAGGCCGCCGTGCTTTTCGGGCTGCCCGCGGACCGCATCGGGGTCTATATCCATCCCCAGAGCATCATTCATTCCCTGGTGGAGTTCGTGGACGGCTCCGTACTGGCGCAATTAGGGGTTCCGGACATGCGCCTGCCCATCGCCTACGCCCTGAGCTATCCCCGGCGCCTGCCCCTGAACGGCCCGCCCCTGGACCTTTATCAAATCGGCCAACTGACTTTTGAGGCGCCGGATCTGGAGCGCTTCCCGGGGCTGCGCTTGGGCTATGAGGCGGCCCGCCGGGGCGGCACCCTGCCGGCAGTGCTCAATGCCGCCAATGAAGTGGCGGTGGCCGCGTTCCTCCAGGGGGGCATTCCCTTCCTGGGCATCCCCCGGGTGGTGGAAGACACCATGGCCGCGCACGACCCCCAGGAATTAAAGAGTTTGGACCAGGTCCTGGCAGTAAATCAGTGGGCCAGGGATTATGCGGAAAGTATAATTATGGGGCATGGCGCGCGCCCGACATTAGCAGGATCTTATCTCCGGAATATGGAACGGTAAACCACACCTTTTGTAAGAGTGGACTGAGGGATTGCCTTGAATAAAGGCGGGTTTTCGTGGAAAAGGTTCTTGGGGATATCCCAGGCCAAAGCCCGAATAAGTCGAAAAATTGGCATTCCGCTGACCCAATCGGGCCGGTAACGTAAAATGGGCGCCGCGTTAGGTTGTACTTTGCCGGCTTGCTTTATCCTGATAATGACCATGCTGACGGTCATTGGCTTCTTAAGATAAAATTATGATAGTAATTTTCAGGAGCTACAATCTCTAAATGATCACCATCCTGTCCACCGTCACCGTCCTGGGCGTACTCATCTTCTTCCATGAACTGGGCCATTTTTTGCTGGCCAAGATCCTGGGAGTAAGGGTCGAGGCCTTTTCCCTGGGTTTCCCCCCCAAATTGTTTTCCAAAAAGATCGGCGATACGGATTACCGTCTGTCCGTCATCCCCCTGGGGGGATATGTCAAAATGTTGGGGGAAAATCCCAAGGACGAGGTGCCCCCGGAGCTCCTGCCGTTATCCTTCCTGCACCGACCCTTGTGGCAGCGCTTCCTGATCGTGGCGGCCGGCCCCGCATTCAATCTGCTCTTCGCCATCCTGGCCTTTTGGATCGTTTTCTCCCTGACGGGCCTCCCTTACCTGACCACGGAGATCAGCGGGGTTAAGGAGGGCTCTCCCGCGGCCCGGGCGGGACTCCTTAAAGGGGACCGGATTACGTCGGTGAACGGCCAACCGGTAAACCGTTGGGAAGAGCTCACCTTACGGGTGCGGGAAGACGGCAAGAATCCCCTTACCATATGGGTAAAGCGGGGCGAGAAGACATTTGAGGCGATAGTGACGCCCGAGATTATGGAGACTACGGACATCTTCGGAGCCACGGTCTCCGCCTCCCTCATCGGAGTGGTGGCCCCGGATAATTTCGCCACCGAACCGGTGGGGGTTTTTCGGGCCATGCTCGAGGCCGGCACGGCCTCTTACCGCCTGTCCGTCCTCACCCTCCAGAGCCTCTATAAGCTGGTGACCCGGGAGATGCCCCTGAAAAACCTGGGAGGCCCCGTTCTCATCGCCCAGGTAGCAGGAAAACAGGCGGAACTGGGGCTGACCAATCTCGTCCATTTTATGGCGGTTTTGAGCGTCAACCTGGCCATGCTGAACCTCTTGCCGGTGCCCATCCTGGACGGCGGCCACCTCTTCTTCTTCCTCCTGGAGGCCGTGCGCCGCAAGCCGGTGAAGCTGAAGCACCGGGAAATGGCCCAGGCCGTGGGCCTGATGATGCTCCTGGCCCTGATGCTGCTGGTGTTTTACCAGGACCTGCTGCGCCTCTTGGGGCATAATCAGTGATAGACGCGGAGGAAGGATGGACACGGAGAGGGGGGGAGGGGGGGACACGGAGACACGGAGAGGGGGGGACGCGGAGAAATGGAATTAAATCAGAAGAGTCAGTTAAATCTCTCTCCCCATATCCCCGCTTCCCCGTGTCTCCGTGTCCCCCCCTCTCCCCCTCCCTGTGTCCCTGAATAAGTTCCCATGCTGATCCTGGCCCTGGACACCGCCACGGACAAAGGCAGCCTGGCCTTAATGGCGGATGAGGAACTATTGGCGGAATCCTCCCTGGAGAGCGCCGGCACCTATCTGCAAAGGCTGCTCCCCGGGGTGGAGGCCCTGCTGCAGGCCGCAAGGCGGCGTCTGGCGGAAGTGGAGGCCATCGCGGTGAGCATCGGGCCCGGCAACTTCACCGGGCTGCGCATCGGCCTGGCCACCGCCAAGGGCCTGGCCTACGCCCTGGGATGCCCCCTGATCCCCGTGTCCACCCTGGAGGCCCTGGCGGCCCAGTTCCCATACCATCCGGCCCCCATCGGGGTCATCATGGACGCCAAGCGGGGGGAGGTCTTTTTCGCGCGGTTCCGCTGCCTCGAGGCTCAACCCCAGACCATAGAAGGGCCGGTCCGCCTGGCCGTCAACCTGCTTCCCTCCCAGGTTGCGCCGCCCTTATTGCTCACCGGCCCCGGGCTCAATGCCCACGAAGACTTTCTGAAAAACTCCCTGCCGCCGGAGATTCAGTGGGCCCCCTTGGAAAGCCGCCACCCTCGGGCCGCCGCCGTGGCCCGCTTGGGAAGGCTGCGCCTGGCCGCGGGGCTCACCGCGGCCCCGGCCCGACTCACCCCCACCTACCTGCGGCCGGCCCTGTGAGGCGGAGGCCATACCGGGAGCAAGGGCCAGGCGGGGGAATGGGGACTGAACCGACTCCGCAATTTTCTTCCCCATTCCTCTTTCCCCTTTTGCTACTACCGATCCCCCGGCTATCCCCACATCCATCATTTAAACATCGGCCCAAGCACACAATACTTGACACTAAGGAACAAACGTGATAAAAAAAAGGAAGCTAACATCTCAAAATTCCATGCCTTTTATGCCTCAAGCACCGGGACTCACGCAGGCAGCGGGCAGTTTTGCCCGAAGGCCTTTTATCGTCTTCCCGGATTCCAGGATTTCATACTACATATATGCCAGAGAAGCCTATGAGCCCGGCTCGTAAGATGTTCATCAACGCCTCGGACCCGGAGCAATTCCGGGTTGCCATCGTGGAAGAAGGTCAATTGGACGAATTCGCCATTGAGACCGCTTCCCGGGAGCACACCAAAGCCAATATTTACAAAGGGGTGGTGGCCAACGTGGAGCCCAGCCTCCAGGCCGCGTTCGTCAATTACGGCGGCGAGCGCCACGGATTTCTGCCCTTATCGGAAGTCCACCCCGAATATTACCAGGAAGCGGTGCAGAGCAAGTCCAGGGCCAAGATCCAACGGGTCCTGCGCAAGGGCCAGGAGGTCATCGTCCAGGTCTGCAAGCAGGAGTCCGCCACCAAGGGGGCTTACCTCAGCACTTACATCTCCATGCCGGGGCGCAACCTGGTGCTGCTGCCGCAGCAGAGCCACCTGGGCATTTCCCGGAAGATTGAAAAAGAAGAAGAGCGCCACCGCCTCAAGGACCTGGCCCAAAAATTGGGGCTGCCCCCGGAAATGGGCCTGATTATCCGCACCGCGGGCGAGCAGGCCAAGACCCGGGACCTGGCCAAGGATTTAAGCTTCCTCATCAAACTGTGGGAGGACCTGAAGCGGGCCGCGGTGACCCAGCCGGCCCCCTGCCTGCTCTACCGGGACCTGGACCTGGTGACCCGCACCGTCCGGGACTATTTTTCTTCGGACATCAAGACCATCCTGGTGGACGACAAGGAGGTCTTTTCGCAGGTGCGGGCCTTTCTCCGGGCCGCGGCCCCCCGCCACGTCCAGGCCTTGAAGCTATACAAAGACAATTTCCCCATCTTTTCCCGCTATCAGGTGGAGGAGCAGATCGACCGCATCTATGCGGACCGGGTGCCCCTGAAATCCGGGGGCAGCATCGTCATTAATCCCACCGAGGCTCTGGTGGCCATTGACGTCAATTCCGGGCGCTGCACCGGGGGCAAGGAACTGGAAGAGACCGCGATGAAGACCAATGTGGAAGCGGCCCAGGAGGTGGCCCGGCAACTTAGGCTCCGGGACCTGGGGGGCCTGGTGGTCATCGACTTCATCGACATGCGAGACAAGAAGCACCAGAAGGAGGTGGAGCAGGTCCTGAAGCAGAGCTTAAAAAGGGACAAGGCCCGCATTACCGTGGGGCATATCTCCAAGTTCGGCCTCATGGAGCTCTCCCGGCAGCGCCTGCGTCCCACCGCGGAAACCGCTGCTTACTCTCCCTGCCCCGCCTGCCAGGGACGGGGCAGCGTCAAATCCGTGGATACCATGAGCCTCGCCCTGTTCCGGCAGATCAGCTCCTACCTGGCCCAGAACCCGGCGCAGGAGGTGCGGGCCGTGGCGCCGCTGGAGGTGGCCCACTTCCTCCTCAATCAGAAGCGCAAAGACCTCCTGGCCATTGAAGAGCAAACCCATTCAAAGATTATGATCACCGGCAAATCCGGCCTTTCTCCGGCGGACATCCAGGTGGAGTATATCAAGCGCGACGCCGCGGAACCCGCGTCGCCCCCCGAGGCCGGTAAAAAGGAGGGCGCATGCGCAGTGACTTGATGAAAAAGGGGCTGGAAAAATATCCCCACCGTTCCTTGCTCAAGGCCATGGGTCTGACGGACCGGGAAATCGACCAGCCCATCATCGGCATCGCCAATTCCTACAATGAATTGATCCCGGGCCACATCCACCTGGACAAGATCACCCGGGCGGTGAAGGACGGCGTGCGCATGGCCGGGGGCACGCCCCTGGAGTTCGGGGTCATCGGGGTCTGCGACGGCCTGGCCATGCATCATATCGGCATGAAATACTCCCTGCCCTCCCGGGAACTCATCGCGGATTCCGTGGAAGTCATGGCCATGGCCCATCCCTTTGACGCCCTGGTGCTGGTGTGCAACTGCGATAAGATTATCCCGGGCATGCTCATGGCCGCGCTGCGCCTCAATATCCCCGCGATTCTCATTTCCGGCGGCCCCATGTTGGCCGGGCGCTACCAGGGGCGGGAGGTGGATCTCATCACCGTGTTTGAAGGAGTCGGCGCGGTCAAGGCCGGGCGCATGCCGGAAGCGGAACTGAAGGGCCTGGCGGAGTGCGCCTGTCCAGGGTGCGGCTCCTGCGCCGGCATGTTTACCGCCAACTCCATGAACTGTCTGAGCGAGGCCTTGGGGCTGGCCCTGCCGGGAAACGGCACCATCCCCGCGGTGGCCGCGGCCCGCTTCCGGTTGGCCAAAGAAGCCGGGATGAAGATTATGGAATTGGTGAACCGGCAGATTCTCCCCCGGCAGATCGCCACCTTAGAGGCCTTTAAAAACGCCACGGCCGTGGACATGGCCCTGGGCTGCTCCACCAACACGGTGCTCCACGTGCCCGCCATCGCCCGGGAGGCAGGCATCGACCTGTCTTTGGATTTATTTAACGAAATCAGCGACCGCACGCCCCACCTCTGCCACCTGAGTCCTGGCGGCCCCCACCACTTAGAGGACCTGGACCGGGCCGGGGGTGTGCCTGCGGTGATGAAGGAACTGATGGACGGGGGTCTGGTGTCAGGAGAGCCCCTCACCGTTACCGGGGCCAAAGTGTCCGATAACCTGGCGGACGTCCGGGTGCTGGACCCCCAGGTAATCCGCTCCCTGAACAACCCCTATCACCGGCAAGGAGGCATCGCCATCCTCCGGGGCAACCTGGCCCCGGAAGGCGGGGTGGTGAAGCAGTCCGCGGTGGACCCCCGGATGTTGGTGAACGAAGGCGCGGCCCGGGTCTTTGAATCAGAGGAAGACGCCACCGCCGCCATCCTGGAAGGCCGGATCAAGCCGGGAGATATCATCGTGGTGCGCTACGAAGGCCCCAAAGGCGGACCCGGCATGAGGGAGATGCTCTCCCCCACTTCGGCCATCGCGGGGATGGGTCTGGATAAGGAAGTGGCGCTGTTGACCGACGGGCGCTTCAGCGGCGGCACCCGGGGCGCGGCCATCGGGCATATCTCCCCGGAGGCCGCGGAAGGCGGCCCCATCGCCCTGGTTAAGGAAGGAGACCGCATCAAGATCGATATCCCGGCGAAATCCATCACCCTGCTGGTGGACGACGCAGAACTTTTGCGCCGCCAAGCCGCGTGGCAGCCCCCGGAGCCCAAGATCAAGCACGGCTACGCAGCCCGTTACAGCCGCATGGTCTCCTCCGGCAGCAAAGGCGCGGTGTGTGAATAAGAGGGGAAAGGAAATGTGGAACAGCCGCCCCCGGCTGTTCTTTGGTGGCACAGGCTTTCCAGCCTGTGCATGAGCCGGCGAGGGCGCCTACTCCACTGCGGATATCCAAGGTTCTATGAGGTGCGAATCTTGGCCCCATAAGTTGTTAATTCGCCCAAAAAGAATCGTCAAATTCATGACCTAATCGACAACCCGGCCGGGCGAGGTCAGCCAGGCTATCAATAAATGCCCTTCGGGGTTCACGACGAAACGAATCTTTGATGATAAATAAAACTGTAACATCATATAGTTAATTGAGTTATCAACAAACTTGACAGACCGTTATTATCACTTTTAAATTTACCTTTACTTTAATGGGAGAATTGAAGATGCGGGTGAATATGTCGCGGGAGACTCTGTTAAAGGGGGTGGGGCGGACCCTGGGAGTGGTGGATCGTCGGGGTAACATGCCCATCTTGAGCAATTTTCTCTTCCAAGCCGAAGGGGATCGGGTAACCATTTCCGCCACGGACCTGGAGGTAAGCTTCCGGGGGTATTACCCCGCGGTGGTGGAAGAACCGGGGGCCTTAACCCTACCGGCCCACTATTGCTTCAATCTGATTAAAGAACTCCCTGGGGAATCCGTGGACCTCGTAGGCACGGAAAAATCCAACCTGAAGATGGAAGTGGGAGAATCTCACTACCATCTCCTGGGCCTGCCCGCGGATCAATTTCCTCCCATCCCCCAGGTCACCGACCAGAAGCTGGTGGAAGTGGAAAGCGCCTTGCTCCGGGAAATGATCGAGAAAACCATCTTCGCGGTGTCCGCGGACGACCTCCAGTACCATCTGTCCGGCATTTTCTGGGAACGGGTGCAAACCGAGGAAGGCGACTATATTCTGCGCCTGGTGTCCACCGACGGCCACCGCCTCACCCTGATTGAGCGCGCCCTGCCGGAAAGCGAGCATTTCGCCATCGAAGAAGGCATCCTGATCCCCAGGAAAGGGGTAGCGGAAATCTCCCGCCTGCTGGCCGAAGAAGAAAAGGTGTCCATCGGCGTCACCCAGAAAAGCCTGGTGATCAAAGTAAATGAGAAATACCTATTCATCCGGTTGTTGGAAAAGAAATTTCCCGATTACCGCCGGATTATCCCGGAAAGCTTTGCCATCCGGTTTGCCCTGAACCGCCGGATGCTGCACGACACCCTGCGGCGCATCTCTTTGCTGTCCACCGAGCGTTTTAAAGGGGTGATTTTTAGACTGGGGGAGAATGCCGCGGAAGTTACCTTTACCAACCCGGAAATCGGGGATGGCCGGGAGACCTTTCCATTGACCCTGGAGATGGGCGATCCCGAGGGCCTGCCGATAGAGATCGGCTACAACGCCCGTTATCTATTGGAGCCGTTGAGCGTCATGACGGGAGAGACGGTGTTCCTGGAAGTGAACGAAAAAGACCGCCCCTGCCGCCTGATGGATAAGGACGACCCCGGCTACTTCGCCATCATCATGCCCATGAGTTTGTAAAGACGGTTTTCGGTTTCCGGTTTTCAGTTTTCGGTAAAAATTATAAAATCGGATTTGTTAGGCGCTCAGGGCACATTAATGTGGGGCGCGTAATACCCCCACATTTTGAAAATTAAAAATAAACACCATACTTTACTTAAAGAAATACAATATTCTCATTTGGCCTGATACCGAAAACCGAAAACCGAAAACTTTTTTTATGGCCCGCATCGGCATTATTACCTGTTCCAATTGCACTCAGGAAACGCACTGCGCTTCAGTAGTGTGTCTGGGGGATTTACGGAAGCGACGGGGTTTCTTCGAGCAGTATCCTAAAGATGAGCCGTTGGATTTGATCGGGATTATCAATTGCGCCGGTTGTCCAACCTTGGTAGCGCCGGAAAAAATCTTAAAAAGAGTGCGGGCCGTGGCAGAATTTAAAATTGACGCCTTGCATCTGTCATTTTGCATGGTGGCTCTTTGTCCTTTTATCCATAAATATATGGACTTGATTAAACAGGCGTTTCCTGATATAAGTATAATAATGGGGACGCATCAACCTGTTGATAAAGAAAGGTTTAAAAAAGGCGTCAAAGAACTGTTGTGTCAAACTTTGAATCCTTCCCAAACCATGAATGACATGATTAGAGGCACAATAAAAATTCCACAGTAATAGTTTCTTCTCATTGAATAGGAGAGTACCAATTGGCAGACTTTCCCTTGGAACCCGAAGACCACCTGGAGCTAACCCCTACCCCCGGCGGTGACTACGGCGCGGAGCAGATCCAGGTCCTCAAAGGCCTGGAGCCGGTGCGGGAACGCCCCGCCATGTACATCGGCAACACCGGCCCTGAAGGCCTGCACCACCTGGTCTATGAGGTGGTGGACAACTCCATCGACGAAGCCATGGCCGGGTTTTGCAACGAGATCAAGGTCAAGCTGCATTCCGACAACAGCGTCACCGTGGAAGACAACGGCCGGGGCATCCCCGTGGACCTGCACGCCTCGGAGAACCTGCCGGCGGTGGAGGTGGCCATGACCCGCCTCCATGCCGGGGGCAAATTCGACAGCGGCGCGTATAAGGTCTCCGGCGGCCTCCACGGCGTGGGGGTCTCGGTGGTCAACGCCCTGTCCGAATACCTGGAAGTGGAAATCCGCCGGGACGGCCAGGTCTATCACCAACGCTACGAACGGGGAAAAACCGCGACCGCTTTGACCGTCACCGGGGAAACCAAGCGTCGGGGCACCAAGGTGACTTTCATCCCGGACCCCCAAATCTTCAGCCACATCCACTTCAGTTACGACATCCTGGCCCAGCGCCTCCGGGAACTCTCCTTCTTGAACGGCGGGGTGCGCATCCTCCTGGAGGACGAACTCTCCGGCAAGAAAAACGAATTTCTCTATGAAGGCGGCATCGTCTCCTTTGTCCAATATCTCAACCGGAACAAGACCCCGGTGCACCCGGACCCCATTTTCCTGTCCGGCCAGAAAAGCCAGATCAGCATGGAGATCGCCTTCCAGTACAACGACACTTACAACGAGCAGCTCTTCACCTTTGCCAACAACATCAACACCCGGGAAGGCGGCTCCCATCTAAGCGGCTTCAAGGCGGGCCTCACCCGGGTGATCAATCAATACATGGCGATCAGCGACCTTCCCAAGAGCCTGAAAAACAGCCACCTCCAGGGGGAGGACGTCCGGGAAGGCTTGACCGCGGTCATCAGCGTCAAGTTGCCCCATCCCCAGTTTGAAGGCCAGACCAAGACCAAGCTGGGCAATAGTGAAGTCAAGGGCCAGGTGGAAAATCTGATTTACGAAAATTTCCTGGCCTACCTGGGAGAAAACCCCAGGGTGGCCATTGCCATCCTCAGCAAGCTCCTGGAGGCGGCCCGGGCCCGAGAAGCGGCCCGGAGGGCCCGGGACCTGGTGCGCAAAAAAGGCGCCTTGGGGGACAGCACCCTGCCGGGAAAGCTGGCGGACTGCCAGGAACGGGAGCCGGCCCGGCGGGAGATCTACCTGGTGGAGGGCGACTCCGCCGGCGGCTCCGCCAAACAGGCCCGGGATCGGCGGTTCCAGGCCATCCTGCCGCTCAAGGGCAAGATCATCAACGTGGAAAAGGCCCGCTTTGAGAAGATGCTGGAAAACTCGGAGATCCGCACCCTGATCTCGGCGCTGGGGTCTGACCTTTCCCAGGACCAGAAGGACCTGGAAAGCCTGCGCTACCACAAGGTCATCATCATGACCGACGCCGATGTGGACGGGGCGCACATCCGCACCCTGCTCCTGACCTTCTTCTATCGGCAGATGCTGCCCTTAATCGAAGGGGGCTACCTCTATATCGCCCAGCCCCCTCTCTATCGGGTCACCCGGGGCAGTGAAAAGATTTACCTCAAAGATGATAAAGACTTCAAAAAGTATGTGCTTCAGCGGGGCATGGAGAAAAAGCGCCTGCGCTTATCGCCGGGTCGCACCCTGGAAGGCCCGGCCCTGCACGAGGCCATGGAGCGGGCCATGGCCTACCAGGAATATCTCAGCCGGTTTGAAAAACGGGGCCTGGCCCGGGAAATCCTGGCGGCCCTGCTCCATCAGGGCTTGGTATCCAGGGACAGCCTCCGGGACGAAGAAAAGCTGGAGGCATTTTTAGGGACCCTGAACCAGAAACGCTGGGCCGCGCGTTGGGAGTCGGACGAAGAACATCATGCCTGGGCCCTGCTCATCAAGCCCCGGACCCGGGAAGGCGCGGAGATGCGCCTGGATTGGGACCTCTTGGGCGGCAGCGACTTTCAGACCCTGGTGCGCCTGAGCCAGGGATTGGAGGATTTCCGCCACCCGCCCCACAAGCTGGAGGGCAAAGACAAGGCCTGGAAATTCCCCTCGTTGGACGAGCTGGTGGCCTTTATCCTGGAAGAGGGCCAGAGAGGCGTCTCCATCCAGCGCTTCAAGGGCCTGGGGGAGATGAACCCCGATCAGCTCTGGGAAACCACCATGGACCCGGAAAACCGGACCCTCCTGAAAGTGAACGTTGAAGACGGGGTGGCCGCGGACGAGATCTTCACCATCCTCATGGGAGACAAGGTGGAGCCCCGCCGGGTATTTATTCAGAACAACGTCCTTGAATTAGCCCAGTTGGATATTTAACATGTGAAGGAAAGCTGAAGGGGAGAAAGTCTCAAGCGGCTGCCTTCGGGTGGCCTTCCCTTCAGGATGATACCTTATAAAAAGGAGAAACCTTTATGCATCGCAAAGCCAGCTTCAAAATCTTCGTCACTCGCCGGGAAATGCTCCCCGTGGGCGATGTCCCTGACCATTCCCTGATGCTCACCGAGATGGAGGGAGAACCCATCAATTATACCCCTGGGGTGGCCGGAGAATTTATCACCCGCCGCAGCGTCGGCTTTCATGACCGTATCAAAGGCGACGGCCCCATGCAGGGTTATGCCACCACCATCTACCAGAACGGCGTGGTGTACTCCCGCTTCCATGGAGAAAAAATGGGAGACATGACCAAGGGTACATGGGAGGTTTTTAAAGGCATTGGCAAGTTGAGCGGCCTCAAGGGGACCGGCACCTTTATTGTTAAACCCGGCAAAAAGCACGGCGAGTTCATCCTGGACATGGAAGGGGAATACACCCTGTAGGACCAGCCTGCCATTCCACTGAAATGAAATGGAGATTGGGGCATGCCTGAGGATCATTGGGGGAACAGGGTTCCCCCATTTCCTTTTAATAGGTTTTATCGGTGGGATGGTATAAAAATCCTGGTTTAATTATACCGGGGAGAGTGTTATGAACTGCGCCCGTTGTCATAATCCCCTGAATCCGGAGGAGGCCCGGGAACTTACCGGGCAGCGCCTGTGTGAAGACTGTTATCTGGATGCCGTGAGCACGGTGCGCACCTGCGACCCCTGGGCGGTGCATACGGCCCGGAGCCTCAAGGACCAGGACGGCAAACATTATCTGACCCCGGTGCAACAACAGTTTTATGACCTGGTAAAGACCCGGGGGGAAGTGCCGGTTCCCGAAGCCGCCCGGGCCCTGGGACTCACCGAGGAGGAGCTGCGCCGGGAGTTTGCCCCCCTGCGCCACATGGAGCTCCTGCGGGCCGGCAAAAAGGATCAACTGATTTTTATCACCTTATTTTGAGCGAAACTCCCACCGATCTGGATTATGCCCTGCTGCGCCGGGTGGCCCGGGGGGACCAAGAGGCCCTCACGGAACTCATTCGCCGCCATCAGGGGCGCCTCATGCAAATCGCCTACCGTTTGCTGAAAGACCCCCTGGAGGCGGAAGACGCCCTCCAGGAGGTCTTTCTCAAGGCTTATGAACACGCCCACCGTTTTGAGCCCAGGTCCTCGGTTTCCGCCTGGCTCAACCGCATTACCGCCAACCACTGCCTGAACCTCCTGCGGGCGCGGCATCCCGCCGAGTCCCTGGACGAAGAGGGCGCCTCGCCGGTGGCGGATTCCGGCCCCTCGCCCCTTGAGGCCCTGGAAGAGCAGGATCTGAGCCGCCGATTGGAGGAACTGCTGGGCGCCTTGCCGGAAAACCAGCGCCGGGCCTTGATCCTGAAGCGCTTCGGGGGCCTGTCTTATCAGGAAATCGGGGAACAGATGGGCCTCAGCCCCCAGGCAGTGGACGGCCTGCTGAAACGGGCCCGGCAGTTTTTGAAAAAGGCGTTGGCGGATTATTTATAGAAAGCGCAGAAGCACGCGGATGCACACAGATAGAGATGGAAAAATCCGTGGGGACCTGCGTTCATCTGCGGATCAAATATTGAGCCTCTTGCAAAGGTGGTTTCGAGGGGAGGGCCGGGGGACATTTTTCGTAAGGGTTCCCCCGCCCTCCCCTCTAACTCCCCTCCCAACCCCCTTTAATACCAATTCGCCATCAAACGTAATTTTTTCGTAGGGGCGAACCTAGGGTTCGCCCACCATTCAGGGCGAACCCAAGGTTCGCCCCTACTCAAGAGACTTCCCCATCGGTAAAATCCCTTTCCGTTGCGGCTCTTAACCTTTATTCCTGGAGGGGGAATGTTTATTATTAGGCCGACATGAAGATTCACGAACTCCTTTCCCCGGCGAACATCGTCCCCCGGTTTGACCCCGGGCCCGATGACCCTCTGAAGGCCCTCGTTGCCCTGGCCCGCGCCCGGGCGGGGTCGGCGGTGGACGCGGCGCGCTTTGAGGCGGAGGAGCTTAAACTCATCCACGGCTATCTGGGAGAGGGCCTGGGGATCTTCCATAACCTGACGGACGCGGTGGATGCGCCGCTTCTGGTCCTGGCCCTGGCCCCGTCCGGAGTGCAGGTAACCGGCCAGAACCTCCGGGCGCTGGCCGCGCTGCTCTCCCCCCTGAAAGACAGCGGCTACCATTTTCAGATCCTCTCCAAGCTCATCGCGCTGCTTCGCAATCCGCGCTTCCGGGAAGAATTGCTGGCCAAGGAGACCCCCGGCGAGCTCCTGCGGGCCGTGAAGCTGGAGGAAGAGTCGGGGCGGGAGCGTTATTGGGTATTGTCCCGGGACGAGGTCCTAACGGAGCTGGAGACCACCGCGCGGGGTCTGTCTCCGGAGGAAGCCGCGGCCCGCCTTAAGGAGATCGGCCCCAACCGCATCGCCCGGGTTCGGCGCCGGCCCCTGATCCTGCGCTTCGGGGCCAATCTGGTCAATCTCTTTGCCCTCCTGCTCTGGGCCGCGTCCGGGTTTGCCTACCTGGCGGGGATGCCGGAGCTGGCCTATGCCATCCCCTTAGTGATCTTGATTAACGCGGTTTTCAGCTTTTTTCAGGAGTACCGGGCCGAAAAGGCCGTTGAGGCCCTGGAACGGCTCATTCCCGCCATGACCAGGGTGGTTCGGGATGGTGAAGTGTGGCAGGTGGAGGCAGCCGGCTTGGCCCCGGGGGATATCATTCTCCTGGAGGCGGGGGATCAGGTTCCCGGGGACGCCCGCCTCATCGAGGCCGAGGATTTCCGGGTGGACAACAGCGCCCTCACCGGAGAGTCCCGCCCGGCTTACAAGTTTGCGGAGCCGGTGGAGGACGGCCAGGAATTTCTCTGGATTGAGATGCCCAACTTGGTCTTTGCCGGCACCGCCGTGGTATCCGGCTCTGCCCGGGGCGTGGTCATGGCCACGGGCATGGACACCCAGCTGGGCAATATCGCGTCCCTGACTCAGGCGGTGGAGGAGAAACCCAGCCCCCTTCAGCAGGAGATGCGGGTGGTGGGCAAGGTGGTGGCCGGGGTGGCCTGCTCCGTGGGCCTGGTATTTTTCCTGGCGGGGATCGTCACCGGCAAGCTCACCTTCCTGGCCAGCCTGATCTTCGCCATCGGCATGATCGTGGCTTTCGTGCCCGAGGGCCTCTTGCCCACCCTGAGCCTATCTCTGGCCATGGGGGTGCAGCGCATGGCCCGGAAAAACGCCCTGGTGAAAAAGCTGTCCTCCGTGGAAACCCTGGGCGCGGCCACGGTCATCTGCACCGACAAGACCGGCACCCTAACCACCAACGAAATCGTGGTGGGGCGCGTCTGGTTGGGAGGGGAGCTCTTGGGGGTGACCGGGTCGGGCTTCCAACCCCAGGGCCGCCTGGAACTGCACGGAGAACCGTTGTCCCCGAAAAAGCTGGAAAGCCCCCTGATGGAGTTATTTACCCGAGGCGCGATCCTCTGCAATAACGCGTCTTTAAGCGCTGCCGGCAAGGTAACGGGAGACCCCACCGAGGCTGCGCTTTTAGCGCTGGCCGCCAAAGCCGGGAAAAATTGGCAGGAGGTCCGGGCCGCCGCGCCCCGGCGCAAGGCCTTTCCCTTTGAGTCGGTGCGCAAACGCATGAGCGTCATTCATACCTCTCCACAGGGCAGGTTGCACTGCTGGGTCAAAGGCGCGCCGGATACCCTGATCCCCCTGTGCCGCACTGTGACCGAATGGGATGGCCAGGAGCGGCCCCTCACGACCCAGGACCGGGCCGGGTTAATTCAAGTGATGAATGACCTGGCCCAGAAGGGACTCCGCCTCCTGGCCCTGGCCTGGAAAGAGGCGGACTCCCCGGAGATGAGCCAGGCCCAGGCGGAGAGCGGCCTCAGCTTCCTGGGGATTGCCGGCATGATGGACCCGCCCCGGCGGGAAGTGCCCGGCGCCATTGAGAAATGCCATAGGGCCGGGATTCGCGTCATCATGATCACCGGAGATTACGGCGGCACCGCCCGGGCCATCGCCGGGGAGGTCGGCCTGCGCCTTGATGCCCGGACCCCGGTGATGACCGGAGACCAGGTCTCCCGCCTGCCGGAGGCGCAACTGCGCAAAATCCTCAAGGGCAAGGAGGATCTGGTCTTTGCCCGCACGTCCCCGGAAGATAAGCTGCGCATCGTCATGGCCCTGCGCGACCTGGGCCAGGTGGTGGCGGTCACCGGCGACGGGGTGAACGACGGCCCGGCCCTCAAAGCCGCGGACATCGGGGTGGCCATGGGGAAACGGGGCGCTGAAGTGAGCAAAGAGGCTGCGTCCATGGTCCTGGCGGATGACAATTTCGCGTCCATCGTCACCGCCATTGAAGAGGGCCGGGCGGTTTACGCCAATATCAAGAAATTCATCACCTATATCTTTGCCTCCAACGTGGCGGAAGCCATTCCCTTTATCCTGTTCGTGTTAATGGGCATCCCCCTGCCCCTGGGGATCATGCAGGTCCTGGCGGTGGACCTGGGCGCGGACCTGCTCCCGGCCCTGGCCCTGGGTTCCGAGCCGCCGGAGCCGGGGATCATGGACCGGCCGCCCCGCAACCGTAAGGCCCATCTCATCAATCCGGAGGTGGCCCGGCGTTTCGCGTTCCTGGGCCTCCTCACCGGGGCCGCGGGGATGCTGGCTTATTTCTATGCCTATCTTACCGGGGGCTGGCGCCCGGGCCTGGAAATGGCCGCGTCCGGGCCGCTTTATGCCCGGGCCACCACCATGTGCTACGGCGGCATCATCATGGCGGCGGCGGGCAACGCCCTGGCCCTGCGCACCGACCGGGAATCCATCTTCAGGGTGGGCCTGACCTCAAACCGCCTACTGCTGGCGGGCCTGGTCAGTGTGCCCCTGGTCCTGCTGGCCCTGAGCCAGGTGCCGGTCCTGCAACGCAGCTTCGGCACCGCGCCTTTGAGGGGGACGGACTGGCTGGTTCTCCTGATTTTCCCCGTGGTGCAGGTTTTGGCGGACGAGGCCCGCAAGGCCTGGGCGCGCCGGCGGGATCGGGGGGAGGGGAAGCATAAGGCTTGAGGGGAAGGCCGGGGGAAAACCATTCCCCGCCATTCCCTCAAACTCCCCTCCCATCCCCCTTTAAGGGGGTTGGGAGAGCGGGTTTGGGAGAGGATTGTCAGCGGGCCTTATTTCCCGGTCAGCTCTTGGATTTCTTTCCGGGCGTGTTCCATCTCCTGGACCTGTTCCGGGTCCAGGCGCAGCAGCATGGTTTGGAATTCCCCCACGTGGGTCTTCTCCTCTTTGGCGATGTCCAGGAAGACCCGGCGGATGTCTTCGTCGTCTGTTAAGGCTGCCAGTTGCTCATAGAGATTGATGGCGTCCAATTCGGCGATGATGCCGATACGGAGAAGCTCTTGATTAAGCTGGCCTTTCTTGAGTTTGCTGAAATCCACGGGAATTTGCGATAACATATAAAACCTCCCTTTTATTTCAGGTTTGGTTTATGCTCCTGTCAGGCAAATTAAGCATAAAACGCGGTAGCGTCAAGGAGAGCGGCCCTCCCCGTGAATCCCGTAATGGGTCAGCGCCCGGCCGCGGCAATGAGGGCCGGCCCTCTTAACATGGTGGACATATCCAAAAACATTTTGCTTAACCCGCGCCGAATTTCGGCGTTTCCGGTGTTTTTTTAATCAGCAGCAATTTTTCCCGGAGAGGACCCCATGCAGGCCAAGTGCCCAGAAGTGCAGAAAAGGTTGTCCGCCTGGCTGGACGGCGAGTTGGAGGAGACCTGGCTGGCCGCCCTGTCAGCGCATCTGGAGGGCTGTGCCCCATGCCGCCGGGAGCTGGCCCAGCTCCAGGCCCTGGACGCGGCCCTGGGGGACCTGCCCGCGCCCGCGCCCCTTTACCTGGCGGACCGGGTCCTGGCCCGCCTAGCCCGGCCACCGCGTCGTTGGTGGCAGTCCCTGGCCCTGGCCGCCACCCTGGTGATGGGCCTGACCCTGGGAGGCGCCCTGGCCCGCAATTTTTATCCCATGGCCCCGGCCAATGGCGACGGCGCGGAAATGGCGGCCCTGGAAGACTTTCAAGACTTTCCGGCGGGCTCTTTGGGCGCAGTCCTGGCCTCTTATCATCCTGAAGAAGGTAACGGCCTGTGAAGCGGAACTGGCTTCTCTATCTGGTGATTTTTTCCCTGGCCCTGAATCTTGGGACCATCAGCGCGTTCTTCTATCTGCGCTACCAGGATCAAAAAATGGTCGGTCTGCGGGAGTTCAAGCCCCCCTTGCCCATGAGGGAGTTGTGGCGGGCTTTGCATCTGGCGGATGAGCAGCGCCGGGCCTTGCGGGACCTGCTCCCGGACCATCGCCGCCGGGTGCTGGGGCTGAGAGAGGATTTGGCCCGGAAGCGCCTGGAGCTGTTTGAGTTGATCAAAGGTGAGGCCCCGCCCCAAAGTGCGGTTCAGGGAAAAGTGCAGGAGATCAGCAGCCTCCAGGGCGGGCTGGAAGAGGAAATGGTGCGCTTTCTGCTGGAGTTCAAGAAGCACCTCCAACCTCAGCAGCAAGCCGCGATGGCGGAGCTGATGCAGCAGCGTTTATGCGGGCCCCCGGACTGCGGGCCCCGGGGACCGCACCCGCCGGACCGCGGCGGCCGCATGGGCCGGGGGCCTGTGGGACCAAAGGGGCCGCCTCCCGAGGGCCCCTGATAGCGGTTAGCAGTCAGCTTTAAGCGGCCGGGAAAAAATCAGCCCCGTATCAGTAGCCCCAGGCTTTAGCCCCCCTCCATGAAACCCTTGATTTTTGGACACACCACGCGGCGCCCCTACCGAGGAAGGTGTGGTGGGCGGTTCCAACCCGCATTTGGGTTCCTCTCGCTAATTCCTGGTCTTTTTAACCGAAAACCGAAAACGGTATAAGTGGTTGGGGAAGGAGGTTCAAATACCACCATGAAAATATCTTCCCTGGATAAATTGACCGGCCTGGATTGGGGGATTAAGGTTATCGCGGTGGGCATTGAATTTGTGGGCATCGCCATCATTGTGGCGGGGGCCATCATCACCACCGGCATTTTTCTTAAGGCCATTATCAAGGAGAGATCCCTGGACAAATGTTACCAGAGGTATCGCAGCGATTTCGGCAAAGCGGTGCTCCTGGGATTGGAGTTTCTGGTGGCCTCGGATATCCTGTCCACCGTGGCGGTGGGCCTCACTTTTCAGGACCTGGGGATGTTGGGGCTGCTGGTCCTTATCCGCACCTTTTTGAGCTTTGCCCTGGAGGTGGAGATCAACGGCCACTGGCCCTGGAAAAACAGTGAAATGGCCGCGAAATCCGGGGCCAAAGATTAATCGGAGCCTAAAAGAAAGTTCATTCCCGTAGGCGCGGCTCGCGCAACGTCTTTACATGGGCCATTGAAGATAACGAGAGAAAATGTGGAACAGCCGCCCCCGGCTGTGCTTTTTCCCACCTGCGTCAGCAGGCGAGGGCGCCTGCTCTATATCGCATTTATTTTATCGGCATATCAATCGCATTATAAGAGGGTTATTCCCATTTAAGGGGTGCGAAACTTGAGTTATTAACAGCTCACGGCTCACTGCCAATACCCCCTTCCCCGGCCTCCGGCGCCCCAGGCCAACCGGAGTTCCCGCTTTTTCCTTGCCAACTGCCCACAAATTCAGATATTTTCCTATATTTAGGCAATTCTTTCGGCACGGGGTTGATCCCCCCGTTATCCGGGAAAGACATGACCAACCTCCCCGATCTGCTCCAGTTCATCTTCGCCGGTTTGACCGGGGGGGCCATCTATGCCCTGGTGGCCCTGGGGTTTGGGGTGGTGCACAACACCATGGGCATCGTCAATTTCACCCAGGTGGATTTCGTGTCCCTGGGGGGCATGGTGCTCTACAGCGCCCTGTTTGCCGCGGGCCTGCCCATGCCCCTGGCCCTAACCGTGGGGGTGGCGGGCGTTACCCTGGCGGCAATTGCGGTGGAGTTCTTAGGCATCCGCCCCTCCCGCTCCCAGAGCCACCTGGTGCTGATCTTTTTGACCATCGGGCTGTCCATCATCCTCCGGGGGCTAATGAAGATAGTCTGGGGGAAAAACCGCATGGCCGTGCCGCCCCTGACCGGAGAAGAGCCGGTTAAGCTCCTGGGGGCCGCCATCCTGCCCCAGACCCTGTGGATCCTGGCCTTGACCGCCCTGGCCATCGTGGGGCTGGTGCTGTTTTTCCGGAAGACTTCCATGGGCCTGGCCATGCGGGGGGTGGCGGCCAACGAAACCGCGGCCGCGGTGGTGGGGCTCAAAGTCCGGCGGGTCAAGGCCATGAGCTTCGCCCTGGCCGGGGCCTTAGGCGGCCTGGCGGGCTGCCTGGTGACCCCCATCACCACGCTTTCCTACGACGTGGGGGTGCTCCTGGGCCTCAAGGGCTTCGCCGCGGCCATCTTAGGGGGGTTCGGCTCCTTCCCCGGGGCCATCTTAGGCGGCCTCATCCTGGGCCTCCTGGAATCCCTGGGCGCGGCCTACATCAGCAGCGCGTATAAGGACGTCTTCGCGTTCGTGGTGCTGCTCTTGGTGCTGTTTGTGCGGCCTAAAGGTCTGCTGGGCGGGGAAGGGTAACACATGTGGGGTACGTCCTACGAGCCCGATCCGGTGCAGTGGTCCGCTGACTTCAAGACCAGGAGAATGCCATGAAATGTGTTATTTGTCGTCAAGGCGAGACTTTTCCCGGAATGGTGACCGTCCCTATGCAGCGCGGGGAGACCACGGTAATTTTCAAGCAGGTTCCCGCAGAGGTTTGCGAGAACTGCGGAGAATATTTTCTGACCCAGGCGGTAACCGACCGGTTGCTGACCAGGGCGGAGGAAGCGGTCAAGAAGGGGGCGGAAGTGGAGATTCTGCGTTACGCGGCGTGATGGGGCAATTATTTCTTCTGGTTCCCAAGCAGGAACTTGGGAACCAGATAAATTCTAAGCGATTTCATGGTGAGTAAGAACATGCAACGCATCCTCATGGGCAATGAGGCCATGGGCCGGGGTATTGTGGAGTGCGGCTGCACCCTGGCCGCGTCCTATCCCGGGACCCCGGGCTTCGAGAAGATGTAGTTCCCCCCTTTTCTAAAGGGGGGTTAGGGGGGATTATAAGGTGCTCCCTTACAACAAGAGACTTAAAAAATTTGCCAGAGACCTGCGGAAGAACATGACAGAGGCCGAATTTTTTCTTTGGATGAGGATCAGGAAAAGGCAAATAGAGAACCTCCAATTTTATCGGCAGCGAATTATATGCAACTACATTGTCGATTTCTATTGCCCGCAAGCAAAATTAGTCATCGAAATTGACGGCAGTCAACATTATTCTGAGGAAGGGATGGCAAAAGACAGGGAGCGAGACAATCATCTGACCGATTTGGGGATGACCGTC
The DNA here is from genome assembly GCA_964618815.1 of uncultured Desulfobacterales bacterium. Classification (GTDB taxonomy): domain Bacteria; phylum Desulfobacterota; class Desulfobaccia; order Desulfobaccales; family 0-14-0-80-60-11; genus CAZUBT01. The sequence continues at coordinate 48,197 of CAZUBT010000010.1, forward strand.
CTGAGATTTTCTGCCAGGGAAGTCTTTACAAATACTGAAGGGGTTATGGAATGTATTTACAGTCACTTAGGTAATCCCCCCTGACCCCCCTTTAAAAAAGGGGGGAAGAATATGTTTGTTCTGGGGTGAATATTTTTGCTCTTTGTGAGAGTCGGTAATTATTGAATTATGGCAAACAAGACACTTACATCAAATAATACCCAACGCATCCTCATGGGCAATGAGGCCATGGGCCGGGGTATTGTGGAGTGCGGCTGCACCCTGGCCGCGTCGTATCCCGGCACCCCGGCCTCGGAGATCCTCGCGGCGGTCGCGGCCTTTGCCGAAGAGACTGGTGCGGCCATTCACGCGGAGTGGTCGGTGAACGAAAAGGTGGCTTATGAAACCGCGCTGGCCAACTCCATGGCGGGCCGCCGGTCCGCGGTGTCCATGAAGCAGGTGGGCCTCAACGTGGCCTCGGACCCCTTTCTGCGCTCCGCCTACTTAGGGGTCAAGGGCGGCCTGGTGGTCATCTCCGCGGACGACCCCGGCCCCCACAGCTCCCAGACGGAGCAGGACAGCCGCTTTTTCGCCATGTTCGCCAAGATTCCCGTACTGGACCCCGCCGGCCCCCGGGAGGCCAAAGACCTGGTGCGCCGGGCCTTGGAGCTTTCCGAAAAATACGAGATTCCGGTGATGCTGCGCCCCACCACCCGGGTGTGCCACGCCCGGCAGAATGTGCCTTTATATCCGCCCGACCGGCTGGACCGGCCCGCCCGGTTCGAGAAAAACCCCGGCCGCTGGTGCGCCACGCCCCAGTACTTGCGGGAACTGCACCGGCAGCTCAATGAAAAAATCGTCCAAATCGCCGGGGAGCCGGACTTTGCGCCCCGGTTGACCCCCGGGGACGGCTCCTACCCGGAAACCTGCATCATCGCTTCAGGGGTGGCCTTCGCCCACACCTGGGACCTCCTGGAGGATATGGGCCTCCTGGGCCGGGTGGATTTCTATCAGGTGACCATGCCGTACCCCCTGAACCGGGATTTCATCCGGCAGATCTCCGGCCATTACCGCCAGATTTTAGTTATCGAAGAAACCTATCCGGTTATCGAATTACAATTGGCAGACTCAAAGATCAGCGGCCGAAACTCCCAGGATATCCCCAATCAAGGAGAACTGACCCCGGAGGTCATCCGCCCGGCCCTGGAGAAATTTTTAAAGCTTCCCGCCCGAACCGTCATCCCGGCCCCTGCCGCGGCCGGGGCGCGGCCCACCCTGTGCGCCGGGTGCGGCCACCGGGCCGCATTTTACGCCATCCGGGAGACCTTCCCCGGCGGCATCTTCCCCAGTGACATCGGCTGCTACACCCTGGGAATGAACCTGGGCGCGGTGGACACCTGCCACTGCATGGGGGCCGGCATCAGCCAGGCCGCGGGCTTCTACCATGCCTACGCCGCGACCGGCGGGGAAATCCCCCCCATCGTGGCCACCATCGGAGACTCCACCTTCTTTCACGCGGGGATTCCGGCCCTCATCAACGCGGTGTTTCACAACGCCCGCATCCTGGTGGTCATCCTGGACAACGCCACCACTGCCATGACCGGCCACCAGCCCACCCCCCAGGCCGGGCTCACCGCCGGGGGGGAACCGGGGCAGCCGGTGTTCATTCCTGAACTGGTGCGGGCCTGCGGGGTCAAGTTCTTGCAGGAGGCCGACCCCTACGACTTGCCGGGGTTTATGAGCCTGCTAAGGGAAGCCCAGGAGTATTGCCGCAGCGCAGCCGGCGGGCCCGGGGTGATCATCGCCCGGCATCCCTGCCTCCTGGACAAGGAGGCCGGAAAATCCCAGGCGGCCTACATCATGCGGGTCACCGAGGACTGCACCGGCTGCCGCCACTGCCTGGACGACTTCGAATGTCCGGCCCTGTCCCTGGACGAACTTACCGACCTTGTGGACATTGACGTGCTCCGCTGTGTGGGCTGCGGGGTGTGCGTCCACGTGTGCCCCGGCGGGGCCATTGAGGCAAAGCCATTGACATAGTGAAAGGTTCACCACAGAGATATTCCGTGTCTCTGTGGTAAATATTTTTTTCGGAAACTGAAAACTATTTAAGGAGCGGTTTTGAAACAGCAAATCATCGTCAGCGGCCTGGGGGGCCAGGGGGCCCTTACGGTGACCCGCTTCTTGGCGGAAGCCGCCGCGGCCGCGGGCTTTGAGGTCATCACCTCCGAAACCCACGGCATGGCCCAGCGGGGCGGCTCCGTGATCTCCATGATCAAAGCGGGGCCTTTCCGGGGACCCCTGATCCCCGCGGGCGCGGCGGATGTGGGCCTGTTTCTCCACCCGGATAATCTCCCGGTGCACCGCTTCTATATGAAGCCCGGGGCCCCGGTGTTGGTCAATTCCGCCCTTCCCGGCGATTATTGGAATATCGACGCCCAGGGGATGGCGGCCCGGATGGGCCTGGCCCCCGTGGCCGCCAATCTCATTCTCCTGGGCTTTGCGGTGAAAAAAGGGTTGCTCTTTTGCGACCCTGACCTCATGGAGAAAGTCATTACAGCCAACACTCCGGCCCGTTTCCTGGAGCCGAACCTTATGGCCTTTCGAGAAGGGGTGGCCGCGGCCGGATGAACCTTGACTCGGTGGCAACCAAAAGATTTCTCGTCGGATTGATCCCGCCCCGACAAATTCAAGCAACCGAAAACGGGATAAAATGGGAAATACATTTCCCCCCGGCGCCGGATGTTGTAAAATCATTATGGAAATTCACGGGTTCAGGACAGTCCTGATGTTTACCGGATTGGTGGAAGGCCTGGGGGAAATCGTGGAAGTGCGCCGCCTGGCGGAAGGGGTCAGACTCTCCGTCACCGCGCCGTTTCCCGTTAAGGAACTGGCCCTGGGAGAGTCGGTGGCGGTGAGCGGCGCTTGCCTCACGGTGGCGGCCCTGGGCGCCGATTTCTTCACGGCGGACGTCTCCCCCGAAACCCTCACCCGGACGACATTGTCCTTAAAAAAAGTCCGGGACCGGGTAAATGTGGAAAGGGCCCTGCGGCTGGGAGACCGCCTGGGCGGCCACCTGGTCACCGGCCACGTGGACGGCCTGGGGGTGGTCCGGGAACGCCGGGAAGGACCGGCCTCCATCCAGTTCCGTTTTGAACTTCCGGAGCCTTTAAGCCGGTATGTCATTGAGAAAGGCTCCATCGCCATCGACGGGGTCAGCCTCACCGTCAATACCGTCCAGGGCCGCGCCTTCACGGTGAACATCATTCCCTTTACTGCGCAGAAAACCACCCTGGCCCGGTTGCAGCCGGGAGATCAGGTCAACCTGGAAACCGATATTATCGGCAAATACGTGGAGCGGCTCTTGGGACCCAAGGCCAGGGACGGATCGGCCCTGACTCCGGAATTCCTGGCACGCCACGGGTTTTTTTAGAATCAGCAGATTACGCAGATTGACGCAGACTACAATAATTCCACAGAAAAGGAGGTGGGGAGATGGTTACCGCGGTAACGTTCACGGTCAATATCTGAGGTTGAATCGGTAACGGCAAGGGTAGTTACCCTTGCGCAAAAACCATCTCCCCCGGAAGTGGCGCTTCTCGGGGTGCATACGGAGGAATGCCATGGCTTTTCTGCGGCAAAATCTGGTCCTCCTGGGAGGACTCCTTGTAGGCATCATGGGCGCGGTCCTGGTGAAATTCGGGAACCCCGCCAATATGGGTATCTGTTTCGTCTGTTTCTACCGGGATATCGCCGGTTCCCTGGGACTGCACTTGAATCCCCTGGTTCAATACCTGCGGCCGGAAATCATCGGCATCTTTTTAGGCTCCTTCTTTTCAGCCCTGGCCTTTAAGGATTTTAACCCCCGGGGCGGCTCCAGTCCCCTGATCCGTTTTGTCCTGGGGATGCTCATCATGGTGGGGGGCCTGATCTTTCTGGGCTGTCCCATCCGGGCCATCTACCGCCTGGCCGGCGGGGACCTCTCAGCCCTGGGGGGCATCCTGGGGATCCCCTTCGGGGCTTATCTGGGGCTCTATTTTCTCACCCGGGGCTACAATCTGGGCAAAGCCCGCCCCTTGCCCCGGTGGCTGGCGGCCCTGCCCGTGGCCTGCTTTGGGATCCTGGGGCTCTTGCTCCTGGTGAAGCTCCTGTGGCAGACCCCATACCCCTTTTTCAGCGTCAAGGGCCCCGGGGCCATGCACGCGCCGGTGCTCCTGTCCCTGGGCCTGGGGCTGGTGGCCGGGGTGCTGTTCCAGCGGTCCCGGCTATGCCTGTCCGGGGGCTTTAGGGATGTGTTTCTGTTTAACGATTTTTACCTGTTGAAGGGCTTCCTGGGGATTCTCTTAGGGGCCTATGTGGCCAATGTGGCCCTGGGGCTCTTTAAACCGGTCCTGGTGGGTCCCGTGGCCCACGGCAATTTTGTGGCCAACTTTCTGGGCATGGGCCTCTTGGGCTTCGCCGCCATCTTGTTGGGGGGTTGCCCCATGCGGCAGCTCATCATGACCTGGGAGGCCAACCTGGACTCCTTTGTGACCATCCTGGGCATGTTCGCGGGGGCCGGCCTGATGCACAGCCTGGGGCTGGCCGCGTCTCCCGCCGGGGTCACCCCCGGCGGCTGGATGGCCCTGGCCCTGGGCTACGCTACGGCCTTGGCCATTGCCTGGGTGTTCACCGGAGTCAGAGCCCTGGCCGGGAAGGGGGCCTGAGATGGCGGCCCCGTTGGATTGCCGCGGTTTAAGCTGCCCCCTGCCGGTGTTGCAGGTGAAGGAGGCATTGGCCAAGGGCAAACCCTTTGCCATCATGGTGGACGATGCCTGCGCGGTGGAAAATATCTCCCGGTTCCTGAGCCATAAAGGAGTGCCCTTCGCCATTGCCGCCCAGGGGGAGGAAAGCCTCATTGAGGTGAGGCCCTAGGTTGTGTCCCAGCCATAGGGCGGCCCGCGGCCGCCGAGATTCGGCGGGCACGGCCCGCCCTATGGATTTTTCTTGGGTCTTTTCCAGAATTAAAGTCGGGCTTGATAAGAAATATTTCCCTAACCCCCTTTTAAAAAAAGGGGAATCGGGTGAAAATAATCTAGTGTAGTCTGAAAGCCCTCCTTGTGGGGGATTGAAGGGAATTTTCACCGGGAATTGTTCATTTCGGACCCCTGAACCCCAGACGAGGGGTGGAGCCGAAAAAGATGGTGCGCGGTGCGCACCCTACATTTAATAGACCCCGGACGCAGGGTTGAACCGGAACATCTTATTCGGAGGCGCAGTAACTAATGCCGTTGGCACCCATAGAAGAAGCCATTAAAGATATTCGCCAGGGCCGCATGGTCATCCTGGTGGATGACGAAGACCGGGAAAACGAAGGTGACCTGGCCATGGCCGCGGAGCTGGTGACGCCTGAGGCCATCAACTTCATGGCCCGCTACGGCCGGGGGCTCATCTGCCTGGCCCTGGAGCCGGCTATGGTGGAGAGCCTGAAATTAGCCCTCATGGTCAGGGACAATCAATCCGCGTTCAACACCGCGTTCTGCGTGTCCATCGAAGCCCGCCGGGGCGTAACCACCGGGATTTCCGCGGCGGACCGGGCCACCACCATTCTTGCCGCGGTGGCGGATAATGCCAAGCCGGACGACCTGGTGAGTCCGGGACACATTTTCCCCTTGCGGGCCAAGAAAGGCGGGGTCTTAGTGCGCACCGGCCAGACCGAGGGTTCCGTGGACCTGGCCCGCCTGGCCGGCCTGAAAAGCGCCGCGGTCATCTGCGAAATTATGAACGACGACGGCACCATGGCCAGACTTCCGGACCTGGAGCAGTTTGCGGCGGAGCACGATCTAAAAATTTGCACCATTGCCGACCTGGTGGAGTACCGGCTGCGCCATGAGTCCTTCGTGCACCGCCGCGCTTTCGCCAAGCTCCCCACTTACTTCGGGGAATTCGAGGTATTTGCTTACGACAACGATATCGACGATAATCAGCATCTCGCGCTGGTACGGGGCGAGATCGACCCCACAGAACCCATCCTGGTCCGGGTGCACTCCGAATGCGTTACCGGGGACGTCTTCCACTCCCTGCGGTGCGACTGCGGCGACCAACTGGAGGCCGCCATGGCCCGGGTGGAGGAAGAAGGCAAGGGCGTCATCGTGTATATGCACCAGGAGGGGCGAGGCATCGGCCTGGTGAATAAAATCCGGGCCTATGAGCTGCAAGACGCCGGCGCCGACACGGTGGAGGCCAACGAGGCCCTGGGCTTTAAGGCGGACCTCCGGGATTACGGCATCGGCGCCCAGATTCTCCGGGACCTGGGGGTTCGCAAGATGCGCCTCCTGACCAATAATCCCAAGAAGATCATCGGTCTGGAGGGTTACGGCCTCAAGGTGGTGGAACGGGTCCCCTTAGAGATCCCCCCCAACCGGGTGAACCGCAATTACCTGAAGACCAAGTGCCTGAAAATGGGGCACATGTTGAAGCTGGTTTAGGGACCGATCCTTGGAAAGGGTTAACTTAGGGAACCATGGCCCTTTTTCCCGGATAATTGGCGGAAAAGGCAAAAAGGCAAAAGGGAACAATTATTTTCGGGGGCAGGGGTTAGCCTGCTCTGAAGGTGCTCCTGATACTACTTGGAGCATTAATTGCATTGCATCGGTTACGGGCAACGTCGGGGCGGGTTTTAAACCCGCCCCGACATCGAGGCAATATTTCTTTCGCTCCGAGCAATAGTTGGAGATTGTTCCGGGCACGGCAAGCCGTGCTCCTACCAAGGGATTGGGGTGAAAAGGGGAAAAAACGAAAAGGGAAAAAGGTGGGAAGACTCTGAATTTTTTCTTTTTATCCTCTTCCCCTTTCCCCCTCTTTTCCCCAAATTAAGGGGGTCGGATGCGGACCATAGAAGGGAAACTCATCGGTGAGGGCCTGAAGTTCGCCATAGTGGTGAGCCGGTTCAATTCGTTCATTACGGAGCGCCTTCTGGAGGGGGCGCTGGACTGCCTGCGGCGCAAAGGGGTGAAAGAGGAAGACCTGACGCTCCTCAGGGTGCCCGGCGCCTGGGAGATTCCCCTGGCGGCCAAACGCCTGGCCGATGCCAAGGCCTACGACGCAGTGGTCTGTCTGGGCGCAGTGATCCGGGGATCCACGCCTCACTTTGATTATGTGGCCGCGGAGGTGAGCAAAGGCATCGCCCAGGTGAGTCTGGACACCGGGGTGCCCATTGCCTTCGGGATTCTCACCACCGACACCCTGGAGCAGGCCATCGAACGGGCCGGCAGCAAGGCGGGCAATAAAGGCTTTGCCGCGGCGGAAGCCGCCATTGAAATGGTCAACCTCCTGAAGGAACTGGGGGGCTGATTGGGTCATTATTCCCGCAGCCGTTGCCGGGAATGGGCTCTCCAGTTTCTGTATCAGGCCGAATTTGTCGGACAGCGCCGGGCCGAAGATTTAGCCGGCTTCTGGAGCCACTTCCATCCCGAGGATCAGATTCCCCGGTACCTTACGGAGTTGGTGGAAGGGGTGGCTTCCCATCTGACGGAGCTGGACGCCCTCATTGTCCGGTATTCGGAGCATTGGCGCCTGGAGCGCATGACCGCGGTGGACCGCAATCTCCTGCGCCTGGCGGCTTTTGAGCTTCTTTATCAGCCTCACATCCCGCCCAAGGTGGCCATCAATGAGGCGGTGGAGTTGGCCAAGCGCTTCGGCAGCGAAGCCTCAGGGGCCTTTGTCAACGGACTCCTGGACCAGATCCGGGTGGCCGCCGGCAGGGAGATCGAAGCGGGGCCGGAGGATGGAGCTCAGTAGGGTGCGTCCTGCGCACCGGATAGCCTAACGCAAAACCGCAAAGGCGCAACGACCCCAACCGAAAACCGAAAACCAACTTGAGCTTGCATATCCTGGAGAAAGACTTTAATTTATGTGGTAGTATAAACCAGGAAATCCGGTAAGACGCGGCTTCCCATCAGGTGGGCGATACCGCACCGATAATCGGCCTTATCAAGAGGAGGAAGATTATATGGCCCGAAAGATTCTATCAGTGGTCGTGGTAGTGATTCTGGGAGTAGCGCTGGCGGGTTGCGCCACTAACGGTTATTATGATCCGGGCCGCTCCACGGCGGCCGGAGCCTTGGGAGGCGCGGCCACCGGCGCCGCCTTGGGGGCCATTATCGGCGCGGCTACCGGCTCTCCCGCCACCGGCGCCTGGGTGGGCGCCGCGGCTGGCGCAGTGGCCGGCGGAGTGGGCGGCTACCTCTACGCGGAGCACCGCAACAGCCAGGCCCGGGATGCCGCAGCCGCGGCCCGGGCCTATAATTACACTCCCCAGGAAACCGTGGTCAACATCGACAAGACTGAGGTGGTTCCTGCCCGGGTCCGGGCCGGCCGGCAGGTGAACATGGTGATGAACTACACCATTCTCACCCCCGGGGGCGCGCCGGTTGCCGCCACCCTGGTGCGGGAAGTGCGCCTGGGCGGGGCCGCGGTTGGACAGCCTTATCAGACTCAGGTGACCAACAACAACGGCAGTTTTGCGGACCAGGTGGCTTATACCCTCCCCAGCAACGCCACCCCCGGCACCTACATGGTGGTGAGCCGGCTGGTCACCAGCTTAGGCGCGCAGGAGAACACCGCTTATTTCATCGTGGAGTAAACCGGGGCTCTTCAAATAAAATCGGCTCAATTTTTTCCCTCCCGCCCTGCACAAGGGATGGGAGGGATTTTTTTAAAATGTGGAACAGCCGCCCCCGGCTGTCAGAACACGGTGGAACCAAAGGCTCATGAACAACTACTTGGAAAAGTTCAAAGTTCAAGGTTGATGAATTCGTAAAAAGTCAATTTAGGTCAATTATCTG
>CAZUBT010000011.1:0-55824 GCA_964618815.1 uncultured Desulfobacterales bacterium
TCTGAGTACCGTTCTCACGCGTTTAGCCGTATGCTATCGTGAGATGTCATTACAGGTAGCTTTTAGCTTTTAGCAGTTAGCTTTTAACCTTGAACCTTGAACTTTGAACTTTGAACTTTGAACTTTGAACTCCATACTGCAAGTGGCGTTACATAATCTGATCAATGGATAACCTCAATCATTCTCAGGAGAAACGCATGAAGAAGATCGAAGCCATCATCCAACCCTTCAAACTCGAGCCGGTTAAGGAGGCCCTGCACCAACTCAGCGTTCATGGCATGACCATCACGGAAGTCAAGGGTTTCGGACGTCAGAAGGGGTTGCGGGAGGTCTATCGGGGCATGGAATACAAGGTGGATTTCCTCCCCAAGGTGAAGATCGAAATCATGGCACCGGACGACAAAGTCCAGGCCATTGTGGAAGCCATCTGCCAAAACGCCCGCACCGGCCGGGTGGGGGACGGCAAGATCAGCATCTATCCCCTGGAGGAAGTGATCCGCATCCGCACCGGGGAGCGGGGAGACGCGGCGCTGTAAATAGCTTACAGCTTACAGCAGTCAGCTTTCAGCTTTAAATCCCGTTGGTGCATTTTCCCCACTCCCGGGCATTCCCTTGCCGGTCAAACAGCCAATAGCTGATAGCTGACGGCTATTTGTTACACAGGCGGCGAATCCGGTCCATCAGGGCGTCGGTGAGAGCCGGGGCCTGGCGCGGCTCGGAGATGCTCAAAGGCAGGCCGATGCGCACGTCCACCTCATACCCCACCGGCTGCGGCCGGTAGGAAACCCCCACCGGCACAAAGGGCAGGAGCCCCCTCCCCTCTTGTTTCTGCATTTTTAACAGCATCTGAATCAGGCGGTGCTTCCCCGGCCCCGCCTGGCCGGGCACGTAAGTGCCTTCGGGAAACAGCACGATGTAGGCATTATTGCGGAGCAAGGGCGCCAGGCGTTTGAAGGAGGACAGGGTGGCCCGGGGCCGCCGGCGGTCCATCGGCACCCCGCCCCAGGCGGACAGGAGTTCCCGGACGAAGGGATAGCGGAACAACTCCACCTTGGCGATGTAATGGAGGGGCAGGGGTAAGGCTGTGCCGATCACCGGGATATCCTCCCAGCGCTGGTGCTTGGGGCAAATGATGGCGGGCCCGGAACGCGGCAGGTGTTCCAGCCCCTGGACCCGCAGGCTATAGAGCCTTCCCAAGGTCTGGCCCGTCAGCCAGCGGCCTAACTGGTAAAGCCAGGGGGAGAATGACCGGCTCATGGGGTTTTTTCTGATCCTTTCTTTGAGTTAAAATTACAAAGGTTAAGCTTCTTGGTCAATTCATAGCCTCAGCCCCTTTCATGGATGACTGCTTATGCCGGGTTGAGACCTCTGCTTGGAAAAGTTCAAAGTTCAAGGTTCAAAGTTAGGAGTGCGCCCCTTTTCATGCTTTTGGAGTAAGCCAACAACTCATGCGCGACTGTTTCCAATGCAACCAACTTAAGTTTCAACTTGCTGATAATCCCGGCCTTTTTAACCGAAAACCGAAAACGGTATTATCCCTCTCCCCCCGGTCTCCCCAGCGAAGCAGACTTTTGCAGAAGTCCCTTAGTGGAGGAGGGGCTCTCAAAATGGCGACATGGTATATTTCTGCTCCCCTTTGGGCACGTACCACTCGCGGAAGTTGTAATCAATGCCCGCGGCCGCGGGTTTGATGCCCCGGAAGCGCTTGGAGATGGCCGGCAGGGCCTCGGGCACGAACAGAAAAGTATAAGGCTGATCTTCGGCGATGATCTCCTGGATTTTGAAGTAGGCCCGGCGGCGTTTCTCCATATCGAAGGTGTGGCGGCCTTCGTCCAACAGGGCGTCCACCTGGGGGTTGTTGTAGTGTATGAAGTTCAACTCCCCGGGTTTGGTCTTGGAGGAATGCCAGATATCGTACTGATCCGGGTCCAGCCCGGTGTTCCAGCCCAGCAGCACCGCCTCGAACCGGCCCTTGTCGATGAATTCCTTGATGAACGCGGCCCACTCCACGGTGCGGATCTTCACTATGATGCCGATTTCCTGGAGGCGGCGCTGGATGATCACCGCGGCATCCTCCCGGATTTTATTCCCCTGGTTGGTGAGGATGGTGAATTCAAAGGGCCGCCCGTCCTTTTCCAGGATGCCTTGGGCATTGGGCCGCCAGCCCGCGTCCGCCAACAAGGCTCTGGCCTTCTGGGGATCGTAAGGGAACCGGGGCACGTCGGCGTTGTAAAACCAGGCGCCGGGCTTGTAAGGGCCGGTGGATTCCTGTCCCAGCCCCATGAGCACGCCGTCGATGATCTCCTGCCGGTTGATGCCGTGGGTCAGGGCCTGGCGCACCCGGCGGTCCGCGAACCGTGAGTCTTCCTGGTTATAACCCAGGTAGATATAGGAAAAGGGAATATAGCGATATTTGTTATAGAGGCGCTGGAATTTGGGGTATTGCGTCTGGCGGGTGTACTGCAACGGGGTCAGGCCCATGCGGTCGATATTGCCGGCCTTCAACTCCAGGAACATGGTGGCCAAATCCGGTTTCACCACATAGAGGTAACCGTTCAGGTAAGTTCGCCCCTGGAAATAATCCGGATTATAGGTGAGCGCGATCTTTTCCCCGGCCTTCCATTCCTGGAATTTATAGGGGCCGGTGCCCACGGGCCGCCGGGCCAGGGGGGATTTGGTGATGTCCTTGCCGGCCAGCAGATGCCGGGGCAGCATGGCCAGCCCCCAACTCCCCAGGGCCGGGGCGAAGGGCTTGGGATAAGTGACCCGGAAGGTGTAATCATCCAGGGCCTCGGCCTGCTTCACCTGAAGGTAGTCTCCGGAATAAGCCGTGGGGGTCTTGGGATCGATCATCGTCTGGTAGGTGAAGAGCACGTCCTGTGCGCTGAACGGCGCGCCGTCCTGCCACTTCACGCCCCGGCGCAGCTTGAAGGTGATGGTGAGCCCGTCGGGGGAGACCTCCCAGGACTCCGCCAGGTCCCCCCGCAAGGTCAGATCGCCGTCGTATTTTACCAGGCCGTTGTAAATCAAGCCGGCCACCGAATGGGACGCGGAGTCGGAGGCCAGGGGGGGCAGCAGCGTGCTGGCGTCGCCGATGGACGCGTCAATGAAGATGTCCCCGTAAGCCGGGCCGGTATCCGGACCGCCATAAACCCGGTCCGCCTCCGGGGGCTTGCAGGCCGGAAAACTTAGGATTAACAGCCAAATCAGTAACAGTGCGCCGCCCATCAGTTGTCCCATTCCATCATCATAAAACCCTGTTCCCGTAGGGGCGAACCTTGGGTTCGCCCTTAATGCCGTTTTCCGTTTTCGGTTATCGGTTTTCGGTTAAAAAGACCAGGATTATCAGCAAATTGAAAATTAAGTTTGTTGCATTGGAAACAGAACTTGGTATAAAACCCTGTTCCCGTAGGGGCGAACCTTGTGTTCGCCCCTAATGGCCCGGACCCGCAGGCCCGCCCTTAAAGAATTTGCTGCATAGCTACTTATTTTTACTAAAGCGGCGCGATAATCACAAGAATTCAATTAAAAAGGCACAGGCCGGTAAGCCTGTGCCGCCATAATTGTTTCCTGGCCGAAGATTGAACCGGCCCAGGCGGTTATTGATACCGATTTTCTCTTGCCCCTGGGCCGCGTTTTGGATAAAGTTAAAGATGTCGGGACGTGGCTCAGCCTGGTAGAGCACAGCGTTCGGGACGCTGGGGTCGGAGGTTCAAATCCTCTCGTCCCGACCATTGCTGATTTTGGATAAATTATTTTGAGGGGAAGGCCGGGGGAATCTTTTGTAAGGGATTCACCCGCCCTCCCCTCAAATCATTTTTCCGCTAACTTATCCCCTAATCCGCCAGCACGAACTTGCCGTCCTTCACCTGAATGATCACCATGGAATCCGCATCCAGGCCGTTGTGGTCTTCCGGGGTCAGGTTGTAAATCCCGGAAACCCCCACGTAGCCCTTGGTGTTTTCGATGGCCGCCTTGAGGGCCTTGGGGTCCGTGCCCGCCTTTTTCATGGCGTTGGTGACGATGTAGATGGCGTCCCAGGCGTAGCCCGAGTGGGTATTGATGGGGAACTGTTTGTCGAACTTGTATTGGTCCGTGTACAGCTTGATAAAATCCTGAATAACCTTCTTCTGCGGGTCTTTGTCCGCCAGTTGGCCCGCAGCCATCAGCTTGGTGGAAGGCATGCGGTCCCCTTCGGAAGCCTTGCCCGCCAGTTCGATGTACTTGGGGTCCGGCAGGCCATGGCATTGGAACAGGGGGAGAGTGATGCCCAACTGGGCCTTGTTCTTGGCCACGATGGCCCCCGCGGGACCGATGGTCCAGCACACGATGGCCTGGGGAGCGGCGTTTTTAATCTTGGTCAACTGCGCGGTCATGTCCGTGTCGCTGGGGCCGAAGGACTCCTTGGCCACGAGGGTCAGGCCGAACTCCGGCGCCAGTTTCTCCAGCCACCCGGCCCCGTCCTTGCCGAAGGCGTCGGACGCGGTGAGGAGTCCCAGCTTGGTGAGTTTTTTCTCCTTCAGGTAGGCAAAGAGCTTTTTCACCGCGGTGGAGGACCGTTGGGGCGACTTGAAGACATAATTGAAGGACCCGAATTTTTCGCCCCCCATGATCACCGGATCGCCCCCCACGCACATGAAGGTGGGCACTCCCGCCTCCTCCACGATCTTCTTGACGTTCATCCCCTCCGCGGTGGTGGTGGGGCCGATGATGGCCGCGACTTTGTCCGAGTGAATGAATTTCTTGGCGATGACGGCGGCCTTGGCGGGGTCGCTCTCGGTGTCGCCGATGACCATCAGGATAGGCCGGCCGTTGATGCCGCCTTCTTTATTGATCTTATCCACCACCATTTCCGCCACCAGCTTGGTGGGCGTCCCGATGTGCGCCGCCGGCCCCGACAGGGCAAAAAACGCCCCGATCTTAATAGGCTCCGCGGCGGAGGTAATCCCAGAAAAAAGGCCAAAAGCGAGACTTAATACAATACAAATCATTGCTACTTTTTTCATAATTCCTCCTATTTTTATCTAGTGAGGCCTTGCGCAACCATGATTTCGTCTCATCCACGAGCGCCGGGGCAAGCGGCCATCTTCTCTCTTATAAAGGATAGTGCCCCGGTTAAAGATGTGTTCAGTATAAAAAGGATTGCCGTCAGCCAGATTTCTGGCCACTTCTTCCGGAGTCCGCACTATCAGATCCAGACCAAAACGCCGATTCAAGAAGAGTTTTTCCAATTGCCGGCGCACCTGCCGGTCTGTGGCCGAGGTATCGTGCACTACCAGCAAATCCAGGTCGCTGCCGACTTGAGCTTCGCCCCGGACCTGGGACCCGAACAAAACGATTTGACAGGGATTGATGGCCTCGACAATGCGCCGACAAACATAGTCGATCACCGCAGGGGTTACCTTCGACACCTGTAAGGAAACTTCTCCCTTCATCTGTTGCTCATCCCGTGCATGAATACTGCAACCACCTTGGACGCCAAACATCCCGACCATTAACCGATATGTTTATTAATAATTTCCCTATACCACAGAATCCGTGATCCTGGTATCAAAAACTCGCTGGCTCTTCCTTTCCGAGCGCGGCAACCCCCCGTAATCTATCACCTCCACCTGGGGGGTGACCATGAGCTTGCGCTTGAGGGTATAGACCACTTCCCGGCCCAATTCGTCGGCCCGGCCCGGCTCCACCCCGGCGCCCCGCTCCACCTTGAGCAGCATATGGTCCCGGCCGTGGTCGTCCCGGGTGAGGTGCACCTGGTATTCGGAGCCCAGGCCGGGAATTTCCGAGAGGATGCGGTCGATGCCGCTGGGGTAGATGTTCACCGCCCGGAACTTGAACATGTCGTCGGTGCGGCCGCTGAGGCGGGAGTGCCGGGGCAGGACGGTCCCGCAGGTGCACGGCCCCGGAATGATGCGGGTAATGTCCCGGGTGCGATAGCGGATGAGCGGCGCGGCCTCCTTCGCCAGGGTGGTGACCACCATCTCCCCCCACTCGCCGTCCGGCAGAGGCTGAAGGGTGTCCGGGTCCAGAATCTCCAGGAGATAGTAGTCGGCCCAGTAATGGATGCAGTCGTGGTGGGGACACTCGATGCCCGTCCCCGGCCCGTACAGCTCGGTCATGCCGGGGATGTCGAAGAGTTCCACCCCGCCGAAAAGCTCCGAGATCTTTTTGCGCATGGACACCGACGAGCGCTCGGAGCCGTAGATGACCTTCTTCAAGTTGATCTTATCTCCCAGCCCCCGCTTGTGGACCTCTTCGGCCATGAGCAGCCCCATGGACGCGGTGCAGCACAGCACCGTGGATTGCAAATCCATTAGGAACTCCATCTGCAGGTCCACGTTTCCCGGCCCCACGGGCACCGCCAAGGCCCCCAGCTTCTCCACCCCCGCCTGGAAGCCCGCGCCCGCGGTCCAGACCCCGTAGCCCACCGCGATCTGCACCCGGTCCAGGGGGGTGACCCCGGCCATCTCGTAACACCGGGCAAAAAAATTGCCCCAGTCGTCCAGGTCCTTCTGGGTATAGCATAAAATCTTGCGCTTGCCGGTGGTGCCGCTGGACGCGTGGATGCGCACGATCTGCTCGTAGGGCACGGCCCGGAAGGGGAAGGGGTAGCCGTCCCGGAGGTCTTCGCCGGTGGTCAGGGGCAGTCTGGCCAGATCGTCCAGGGAACGGATATCATCGGGGGCAATCCCCGCTGCGTCCAGTTTGGCCCGATAGAAGCCGGAACCCTGGTAGGCGTGGCGCACCGTCCATCTTAGGCCCTGAAGCTGGTGCTTCCTAAGTTCCTCCACGGTCTTAAAAGGGGGCATAAAGGTCTGCTTGCTCAAGTCGGGTTTCTCCAATCGGATATTGGTAAGGCCGGCCCCACCCAGGCGGGAGGCCGCCGGGTTGTTGTCCGAGGCCGCGCCCAGGAAAGCCCGGCGCAGCTCCGGGTCCAAAAGCAGCTTATCACTCCGACCCTGGCCCACTATCCGGCCATTGGCCAGGAGAAAGGCCGATTGGGACGCGGTCAAGGCCCGGGCGGCGTTTTGCTCCACCAAGAGGATGGTCACCCCGCCCCGGGAGAGCTGGCGGATGATGTCGAAAATCTCGTCGGTGACGAGGGGGGCCAGCCCCAGGCTGGGTTCATCCAGCAGCAGGAGGCGGGGCTGGGCCATCAAGGCCCGGCCCATGGCCACCATCTGCTGCTCCCCGCCGGAGAGGGTATTGGTGCGCTGGTGGATTCTCTCTTTCAACTTGGGGAACCGGGTTAGGACCCCTTCCAGGCGCTGGTCTTTCTCCAAGCGGCTCACCCTGAGGGCCAAAGCCCCCAGTTCCAGGTTTTCCCAGACGGTCAGGTCGCCGAACATCTCCCGGCCCTCGGGGCACAGGGCGACGCCTCGGGCCGCCATGGCCGCGGGGGAGGCGCCGGTGACGTCTTTCCCGTCCAGGAAAATCCGCCCCCCGGAGGGCGGGATCAGCCCCATCACCGCCTTTAACAGGCTGGTTTTCCCCGCGCCATTGGCCCCCACCAACGCCACGGTCTCGCCCCGCCCCACCGTCAGATCAATCCCGAACAGCGCCTGCGCCGCGCCGTAGTGGACGGTGAGGTTTTGGATGCGGAGGAGGGGTATATTTTTATCAACAACCATCAATTTTTTCTTTTAATAAAGAACCGTAATATTGGTTTTTAATAATTAATTATGTTTTTTCTGGCTCAAATATAATTTTATCTCGTTGTTCTTGCAAAAGATATTCTGTTTCAGCAATTAGAGAATTTGCAAGCTCAACGAACCTTTCTATTGTGTTTGCCGCCAAAATTTCTCCTGATTCATCAAATCTTACGGGATAAGGCATCTGTTTTAGTCTTATACGGTTAAATCCGAACTTCATTAAGAAAAGATTGCCCATAGCCTTCTGTACAGCAATATGATCTATCCCAGGAATTGGTGTGGATACCATAATATTAGGTTTAACGCTTTCTGTAATAAATAGACTGTGAAATGCATCTTCAAGATAACTTGCTCTACATTCATATTTTTGAAGAGCAGCTTTGACCATCTCATCATTAATAATATCTTTTAATTCTTCAAAGATTGTTAATGTAATATTTGTATTTTTTGAAGCATGAATAGCCCCGCTTTGAAATCCTATCTTGGAAATTAATACACCGCGATCCGCTCCTACATCATCTAAAATTGACTTGAGAGCAAGCACTTTTTCCTTTGTTACATTTCTATTCCAGAATTTACACTCAATAACCCATTTTATCTCGAGCCCAAATTTAATAAACGTAACCCACACATCTATTTTATGT
The DNA here is from genome assembly GCA_964618815.1 of uncultured Desulfobacterales bacterium. Taxonomy (GTDB): domain Bacteria; phylum Desulfobacterota; class Desulfobaccia; order Desulfobaccales; family 0-14-0-80-60-11; genus CAZUBT01. Next base: position 8,300 of record CAZUBT010000011.1, read on the forward strand.
CTGGCACGTGCTCCTTCAACGACTTCATCAATTTCCGCAGAGCAACCTAAACCCTTAAAAAGGTCAGCAGTAACTGCCTGGAATTTTTTCCAGTTCATAGAATTCCTTTAACTGAGAGGTTGCTACCCGGAGCTAAGGTCTCCCATCTGTTCTGCGGCCAGATAAATCCCATATAGGCCTTGGGCCGGGCCATAGTTTTATAGCAGCGTCAACTCCCGCCCCACATGACTAGACCTGCCAGGGTTCAGCCGGCCTGGTCTTTCCCGCCTCGCGGTTCTCCCGGTCCATGGCCCACTGTCCGGGATTAATGGTTATGTATTCCCGGAGGCGTTGCCATTCATCCTCATTCCGCATGATGTGTTCGTAATAGTTGCGCTGCCATAATTTCCCCGGGAATGGCTGCCAGCCATATTCTCGAATGCCCCGGAGGTACTGGTGGGTAGTAATGGATTTAAATGCCTGGACGATACGCCCAATGGATCCTGCCGTTGTCCCCCGAGGGGAAATCTTCTCGTAGGGGCGAACCTTGTGTTCGCCCTGGTCCGGGTGATCGCCCTGGTCAACACGAACAGTATTTTGGGGATGCGTGGCAGAGGGGCGAATACAAGATTCGCCCCTACGGATAACCACAATGGCATGAAAATGGTTAGGCATGAGGATTCTGGCGTCCAATTCCATGACCGAAAACCGCTCAGGTAATTCTTCCCAGGTCTTGACAACCATTTCTCCAGAGGCATTGAGATGCATCAACCCATCGACAATCTCCCCGAAAAGGTATTCCCGATTCCGGGTGCAAACCGTGAGGAAATAAACGCCTTCCTGGGAATAATCCCAGCCCTGCAGGCGCATGGAGCGCCGCCGGTTTTCAGCCGATTGAACCATACCAATGGTCAACCATCCAGGTCAGGGCCGTAGGGGCGAACCTGGTGTTCGCCCTGGTCTAGGTTATCGTCCTACAAGATGGGCGCCGTCAGGGCGAATACAAGATTCGCCCCTACGGGGGGTCCGGTTATTTAGGGTGGTGGGCATCGCCCGCCATAAATTCATCATCAGGTGGGCAGCACCCACTCTACTACAAAGCTTACCGTTTACTGGCGTGCAAGATAGTCAGCCCCACCATCACCTCTCCTTCATAGCGGATAATAATATCGTCGTCGGTCAATTCGCTGTCTGTGGCATGACTGGGCTTCTTGAAGTTGATATACAAGATATCGGCCTCCGCATCATAAGACGACCATAGGTACTTTTGCGGCGCGGCTTTGACCGCCGGAAGCAATGCCAAATATTGCTCTGCAAATTGCAACGTGTTAAGCAATGCCGTCCAATTCCCGCCTTAAGACCCGGAAATCAGGCAGATCGTCTCTTCCCTGCCACATCCCCCGGGCCTGCTTAAGCCGCGCCCGGCGATCCCCAGGTTGAAACCGGCCGATGAAGTCGTCAATGGCCCGACGAATCAACTCACTCTGCTTTTTACCGGTTCGTCGGGCAATATTACGGAGCGCGGCACGTTGATCTTCCGTCAAATAAATCTGGGTCCGCACCATAGAGATAATCCTTGACAATATCTTCCTTTTTGTCAAGCCATACCTGCAAGGGACATCATTCCAGCATAAACCCCTAATTCACCAGCAGGTGCCAGGGCAGTTGGTTGAACTGGCGGCGAGCGCGCATTTGGCTGTCGGCCATGAGCAAGGAAAAAATATTGTGGTCGTCCCGCACCGGGTCAATGCCGGAGAGCAGCTGCCGGTTTATCGGCCGGGCCGCCATTAAGGTCTGGTGTTGCTTCTCCGGGAGGTGGGGGTTCTGCCTGGCGGCCTGGATGGCAGGCTCCGCGGTTAGGGGATGGCCCGCGGCCAGGATATAGGCGTTCTCCACCGGGTCCACGGAGGAGGGCCGGGATTCCAGCAGGTTTGTAAAAGCCCCGGCCAGGGTGGCTAACAGGCGCTGGTAGGCCGCGTCATTGAGCGGATCGAAAAAGGCATTCATGACCACCAGCCCCGAGGGCCGCAGGCAGGTTCGTAAATCCCGGAAAAATTCCAGGGTCAACAGATAATCCGGCGTGCCGTCGCCCTGGAACAGATCCACCACCACCAGGTCAAATGCCTGGGCGCGGCCGCGCACCAGGGTCCGGGCATCTGCTTCAATAATCTCCATCTCGGCGGGGTTGAAGCCGAAGAACTCTCTGGCCGCCTTAAGGGATTGGGGGTTGATTTCCACCACCGTGACCCGCCAGCCCTGTTTATTAAGAGCCTGGGGAATAATCCCGGCTCCCAACCCCAGGACCAGGGCGTCCCCGGCCCGGGGCGCATAGGTCTCAATCAAGCGCAGGAGGTCGGGGGTGTGGTCTAAACCGTCCCCCGCGCCGGACACGTGGTTCTGGACGATGCCGTCCTGGAGGTAAAGGATGTCCGGGGCCTCTTCCCCGGAACCCTCCTGCCGGGCCACCACCTTGAGGTTGCCGAAAACCGAAGGGTATTCCGCCAGGACGACAAATTGGCGGCCCTCCGGGGTGGTGTGGGCCAGGGCCTTGAAGTAGGCCCGCTGCCCGGCCAGTAAGACGCCGCCCAGCAAGGCCACCGCCCCGCACAGCAGCAACAGCCGGCGCCGGTCCCGGCGGGGAAGTTCCCCGGTTCCCAGGGTCAGGCCGCCGGTGGTCATGCACAGCAAGAGGCCCAACCACACCACGGAGCTCCAATTGGACAGGTTCGGGATCATCACAAACGCGGTGAGGACCACTCCGGCCACGGACCCGATGGTGCTGATAAAGAAGACCCGCCCGGCCCCGGCGTCGCCCGCGGCGCATTCATCCCGGGCCAGGGCGATGAGCAGCGGATTCATGGCCGACAGGACCACCAGGGGCACGGCCAGCAGAATGATCCCCCCCAGGAAGCTGGCGAGGATGAGATTCAACCCGGATAACGGAGGAAAAAGCAGGGGATAAATTAGGGCTGCCAGGACCAGGGACAACGCCGCCATCACCGGGGCGATGAGGAGCAGCATCTGCAAAGCGGCTTGGGGGCGGCCCCGGGAAATCCGGCCCCCGAAATGATACCCCAACGCCAGGAACACCAGGGTGATGGAGAGGATTCCCGCCCAGATATAGAGGCTGACGCCGAAGTAAGGGGTCATGATCCTGGAGGCCAACACTTCCAGGGACAGGGTCACCGCGCCGGTGAAAAAAATCAGCGCTTCATAACGCCCGACCCGGCTCGTAGCCGATTTTTCTGCAACCCTCATAATAACATGGTATTATAGACGCCTCCCCCCCGGCTGGCAAGCCTCAGCCTCCAGTTGTCAATGGTATATAAAGAGAGGCTTTTGCAAAAGTCTTTTGGGAAAGGGGGCCAGGGGCCGACGGCCCCTGCGGTCCCCCGCCCTCCCCTCAAAACCACTTTTGCAAGAGGCTCATACGTCAGCGAAATTATGAATCCGTGCGCTTAGTCTTAAAGGAATCAGAAGTTGAATCTCCGGCAATTCCAAAGCAGCGCCCGACTCCAGGACTTCCTCTTGAAGGAGGCCGGTCCCGGCGCGCTGGCCATCGTGCCGCACCTGCGGCTGGCCCACCAGTTGCGGCAGCGCCAGCGCCGGCGCGAGTCGGAGGCGGGTCGGGCCGCGTGGGAGCCCTTGCCCCTGGCCACCCTGGGGGGCTGGTGGGCGGATTTGTTTCGCTCCCTGTGGCCGGAAGAAAGTCTGGCCCCCCATCTCTTGCGGTTGCGGCTCTGGCGGGAGGTCTTGGAGTCCGGTCCCCCGTTTCCCGGCGCCGCCCCGAACCTGGAGTGGGCCCAGGCCCTGGATGACGCCTACCTGCTCTTGCGGCGGCATTTGCAGGCCGTGACAGGGCCGGACCCGGCGGCTGGCCCCCTGCCGGCCTGGCGGCGGGAGCTCACCCGGCGCTTCGAAGCCCGGCTGGAGCAGCATGGCCTGATCACCGAAGGCCACCTGCCTGCCAATCTTTTGCAAGCCCTGGAGGCCGGCCGCCTGCGCCTGCCGGAAACCTTGTTTCTGGCGGGCTTCCCCACCCCCGCGCCGGTGGAAGCCCATTGGTTTCAGGCGGTGGCCCGCCATACCCGGATGGTGCGTCTCGAGATTTCGGAGAACCCTGAGGCGGTGCGCCGGGCGGTGGTCCTGCCGGACCCTGGCCGGGAAGTGGAGTGGGTGGCCGGGCAACTGGTGGAAGCGGCTTCCGTGGATGGCATCCCCCTGCACCGCCTGGCCGTGACTTCGCCTAATATGGACTTTTATGCGCCCCGCCTGCAGGCCGCGTTTGCGGAGGTGCTGGGGCTGCATCACTCAGAGGCAGGCTGGGCCTACAATTTTTCCAAAGGCCCCACCCTAACGGAGACTCCTTTGTTCCGGGCGGCGCTGCTGCCCTTGAGATTTATCACCACCGGGGAACGCCGGGAAGACCTGGTATCCCTGCTCCTGTCGCCCTATTACGGCGAGTTTCAGGCCCATCAGGGGGCTCTGGCCCTGTGGGACCGGCGATTCCGGGAGCGCCGGGTGGAGCAGGGGTGGCAGGGTTTTCGCAGAGTCGCGCTTCAGCAGGGCAAATCCCAGACCCTGCCGGAAATGGTCCATGTGCTGGACCGGGGTTGGAAAAGTTTGTCAGTTTCCCGGGCCACCGGCCGGGAATGGGTGGGCAAACTTCAGGAAACCTGGAAGCAGTGGGGATTCCCGGTAAGCCTTCAGGAGGAAGTCGGCTCCTGGAAGGCCATCAAGGCCCTGCTCCAGGAAGTGGCCGGGGCTCTGGGCCATGAAGGTCTCAGCGGCGGGGAATTTTTGGAGTGGCTGGCCCATGGGGCCCGGCAGGCGCTCCTCCCCGGGTCCGGCATTCAGCAGGCGGGCATCCAGGTAATGGGCCTCTTGGAGATGCGGGGTCTGGATTTCCACCGGGTCTTTTGCCTGGGGATGAATTCCGGCGAGTTCCCCGCGCCGCCCCGGCCCCTGCCGCTCCTCAGCCCTGAAGAGAGAAGCCGGGTTTTGGGGGGGACCTACCAGAGTCAACACCGCTTTGCCCGGGAGCTTTATACCGCGTTGTCGGGGACCGCGCCCGGGATTATTCTCACCCGGCCCCACACGGTGGACCAGGAAGAACACGTGGCCACGCCCCTGTATCCGGGGGAGTGGGACCAGGAGGACCTGGCTCCATTGAGCCGTCCCCACCGGGCCTGGCTGCGGTCCGCCGCGGTGCAGGCGGCTTTGGGGACCACCGCGGGGGCCGCCCCCCCGCCGGAGGAGGTCTGCCCCATTGACCTCCCCCTGCCGGATCAGCTTTCCATCACCCAGGCCCAGACGGCCCTGGCCTGCGGGTGCCGGTTTTTTCTGGAGAGGCTCCTGGGGCTCCGGGAACTGCCGGAAATCGCCCCGGGCCTGGATCCCCGGGAGCGGGGGGAGTTGCTGCATAAAGTTTTGGCTGAATTCACCGCGGAATATAAAGAAATCCTGGCCCATGGGGAATGGGATGACCGGCAGGCCCGGGAAATGCTCCAGGCCGCGGCCCGGCGCCTGCTGTCGCCGTTGCTGGCCGACCCCTATTGGCAGGCGGAGTGGGACCGCTGGCTGGGGGAGGAGGAAGGCTCTCCGGGCTTGCTGTATGCGTGGCTGCGGAAAGAGGCGGAGCGCCGCGGCCAGGGCTGGCGGTGGCTGGGCATGGAGGTGGCGTTTCAGGGGCTGAAGAAACCCCATTGGCCTTTGGCTCTCAAGGGGCGCATTGACCGCATGGATGGCCATGACGATGGGGGCGTCATCCTGTGGGATTACAAGAGCGGGGAAGTTCCCAAACCAAAAAGAGTCTTTGAGAATCCCCGGGAATTTCAGCTTCCCGCGTATCTTATGGCTGTAAGGCAGGGGCGGGTGGCAGCGCCCGACGCGGTTTCCCTGAAGGCCGGGTATATCGGTTTAAAATCCACCCGGAAGGACCATCTGAAACATGAGGATTTCCCCAAACACTCCCATGGCTGGGAAGAAATCCTGGCCTACTGGGAGGGGCGCCTGGAAGATTTGCTCCAGCGCCTGACTTCCGGGGATTTCCGCCCCCGGCCCGATCCCGCGCCGTATAAAAAGGAGCCAGGCGCGTGCGAGCACTGTCTCTACCCCCTGATCTGCGGCTTCCAACCCGCGGAACCCTCTGAGGACCAGGAGGATGCGGATTGATGCCGGCTTTTCCGGGTTCGGTAGGAAGAAAATTAACCACCAAGACACAAAGAACACAAAGGTTCACAAAGAGGAAAAAATTTCTTGGTGTTCCTTGGTGTCCTTTGTGCCTTTGTGGTAAATCTTTGAAGGTTTTGGTTCCGGCTTGTCCGGGTTAGGGGTTTATACCAACCTCATTTTCAGATGCAACCAACTCTATGGCTAACTTATTGATAATCCAAATTCTTTTAACCGAAAACTGAAAACCGAAGACCGAAAACTGAAGACCGAAGACCGAAAACGGTATTAACATGATGCAGCTGCCGGTGGATCAGGAGGAACGGGAGCGGGCCTCGAACCCCGAGGCAAGCTTCCACATGGAGGCCCCCGCGGGCGCGGGCAAGACCTCCGTGCTCCTGGCGCGCTTCCTCACCTTGCTGACCCGGGTGGAGGCCCCGGAGGAACTGCTGGCCCTCACCTTTACCCGCAAGGCCGCGGGGGAACTGCGGGCCCGGGTGGTGCAGATGATCTTCCGCCCCCAGGAGTTAGGGCCGGAAGCCTCCCCCTGGGACCGCCGCCTCCAGGAACTGGCCGGAGAGGTCTTCAGGCATTTTGACCGCCTGGGGTCAAATCTTTCGGAAGTCCTGGCCCCCGAACGCCTCCCCATCATGACCTTCCACAGCTTTTGCGCCCGGCTGCTCAGGATGGCGCCCCAGGAGGCGGGGGTCCCCCTGGACTTTCAGACCCTGGAAGAGGGCGAGGACCAGTGGGTGAAGCAGGAAGCCCTGGAGGAGCTGCGGCGGCGGCTTATCTCCCGGTCCGCCGACGACCCGGTGCGCCGGGCCATGGTGCGCCGCCTGGTGCGCCTCAACAACAACTGGCCCCGCCTGGCGGGTGAACTCCGGGACTTGTTGAGCCGCCGGGAATCGCTGGGGGATTTGCTGGACGCAGCCCGGTCTTCCCGGGAACCGCGCGCCTACGAAAGTCTCTTGCGGGACCGCCTGGAACGCCTCATAGGTCCTGATTTAAGGAACTTGGCCGCGGCCCTGGCGGCCACTCCCCTGGGCCGGCAGTGGCCGGGCTTTTATGAAGCCCTTCGGGATTCGGGGGCCTCCCTGGCCGCCCATCTCCCGGAGCAGCCCCCGAAAGCCGCGCTGGAGGACCTGGCGGCCTGGCAGGCCCTGGCCCGGGCCCTCCTCACCCAAAAGGGCGAACCCCGCAAACGTCTGGGAGTAAAAGAGGGCTTTCCCCCGGATTTCGCCCAAACCCCCTGGCCCGGTATCATCAAAGACCTGCCGGCTGAATTCCTCCGGCTCCTGGGAGAAATCCAGCAGGTCCCCCCCGCGCTCCTTACCGAAGATGCCGCGGCCTTACAAGACCTGGTCATCCTGTTGGGGGAAGCCCTGGACATCTACGGCGAGATGTGCGCCCACCGGCGGGTCCTGGATTTTACCGCTTTGGAAGAGGCCGCGCTGCGACTCCTCAAGGACGAAGACGTGACCGACCTGCTGCTGCGCCTGGACTATCGCCTGAAGCACCTGCTGGTGGACGAGTTCCAGGATACCAGCGAGAACCAGATGACCCTGCTGTGCCGGTTGATCTCCGGGTGGGAGACCAGGGCCGGGCGCACGGTTACGGTGGTGGGGGACCCCAAGCAGTCCATTTACGGCTGGCGCCAGGCCAAGTTGCGGCTCTTTCTGGAATCCCGCCAGGGTCTGCCCTGCCGGGACCGGGGGCCGTTTCCCTTGGAGCCGCTGCTGCTCAGCACCAATTTTCGGTCCACCCGGGCCCTCATCACCTGGGTCAACGACATTTTTCAAGAGGTCATGTCGCCGGAGAAGATTCCGGAGATGGATTTCCACCCCGGGGCTCCCCGCCCCGGGGCGCCCCAGGGAGAAGCTCCCCGGCTGGCCCTGTTTGCCGGAGATGACAGCCAGGAGGCCAGGGAAGCGGAAGCCCTCTGGCTGGCCGCCCGGGTGGCCCAGGCCGAAACCGGCCTCCCGGCCGGGGAAAAGATCGGCATCCTCTTATTTCAGCGCACGCATCTGCCCATCTATCTCCAGGCCCTCCACCAGGCGGGGCTGGCGGTAAAGGTGCGGGAAGGCCGGAAACTCCTGGACAGCCGGGTGGTGGAGCATCTCCACAACCTGGCCCGGGCGTTGGCGCGCCCCCAAGACGACCTGGCCTGGGCCGCCCTGCTCCGGGGTCCCTGGGGCTGCCGGTCCCTGGCCCTCCTGGCCCGGGTGGCCCTGACTCCCGGGGACTTATGGCTGGACCGGCTCATGCGGTTTGCTGAAGAGCCGGACTGTCCCCCGGATTTGTCAAGTTTGGCCCATGCCTTAACCGCGGCCCGGAGGCAGGTGGGCCGGAAGCCCCTGGCCGAAGTGGCCCGTCTCTGGCTGGACCGGGCGGCTGCCTGGCCCGGCATAGCCGCCTGGGAAGGCTCCCTGGGGGTGGCTAATGCCCGGACCTATCTGGACCTCCTGGCCGGAGCGGAAATGGGGCTCCCGGAAGACACCTTTGAAAAGGCCGATTTTTCCCTCCAGGAAGCCTATCAACCGCCGGACCCCCGGGCCCAGGATTCCCCGGTGGAAATCCTCACGGTGCACGGGGCCAAGGGCCTGGAATTCCACACGGTCTTTGTCCCCCACCTGGATTACCAGCCCTTGAAGAGAGGCGGGAATACCCCCGAGCCCTTCTTGTTGGAAGAGGTTCCCGATACCCACCTCCAGGCCCTGGCCCTGGACAAGCCTTACTGGCAAGAAGACCAGAGCCTGCTTTACGACCGCCTGAAAAAGGTCAGAAAAACCCGGCAATTAAAAGAAGCCCGCCGTTTGTTTTACGTGGCGGTGACTCGGGCCATGGAGCGGCTTTGCCTTTCCGGCGTGGTAACCCTCAAGAATAACGGGGACGCGGCCCCCTCCAGGGAAAGTCCCCTGGGATGGTTGTGGCGGCATTATGCCCCGGAGGATTTACCTCCCGGAACCTTTAGCGTGTGGCCGGGGCCGGAAATCCGGGTGGAATTCCTGCCGGAAGTTGAGCCGGTGGCCGCGCCGGCCCCGCCCCCCCGGGAACTACCCCCGCCCTATGATTTTTCCCCGGAAGCCGCGCCCTATGAGATGCAGTTTCCCTCTCAGTTGGCGGAGGAGACCCCGGATGCCCTCTACCGGTCCGAAGAGGCCGGAGACCTGCCGCGGCTGCGGGGTGAGGTGATCCACCGTCTCCTGGAAGACGTCTCCCTAAGAAAGGCGCTGCCCTCGCCCGCGGCGGTGGCCGCGGCCTTGCGCCGGGGGGGGCTGGAGCCCGAAGCCGCTCAGCTTCTGGCCCCGGAAATTCTAACGGAAGTGGAACTGTGCCGGGACGATCCCTTCCTGGCCCCGCTGCTCAGCGTGGAGGCCCCGGACGCAGTAAACGAGTGGCTCCTGGAGGACCTCCCGGAGCCGGGGGTAATCCGGCGGGGCCGGATGGACCGCCTGGTGTTCGACGGGCGCGCCTGGTGGCTCCTGGATTACAAGACTTCCCGCCCGGAGCGGGCCGAGGACTGGGACGCCTTCATCGCCCGGGAGCGAGACAAATACCGGCCCCAACTCCTGGCCTACCGGGACATGGCGGCCAAGGCCAAGGGGCTGGCCCCGGAGAGCATCCGCCCGGCCCTCTACTTCACCGCGGCCCGGCGGGTGGAGTTGCTGTAAAGGAATTATACCGTTTTCGGTTTTCGGTTTTTGGTTAAAAAGACCAGGATTATCAGCAAATTGAAACTTAAGTTTGTTGCATTGGAAACAGTTGCTCATGGGCCTATCGGCCCACCCGTAAAAAAAAAGTCCTGATGGGCATACTCCTAACTTTGAACTTTGAACCTTGAACTTTTCAGGACAGAACTTGGCATAAGTGAGGTCGGGGGGAAAGTGGCGGGGGCTGGTCCTGCCCCTCCGATTCATATGAAGGGGGCGAACCGCCATCCCTTTGGCCGTGCGCTTGACAGACTTACCGGGTTTGAGTAATCTTCATCAGATTAAGTCAGTATTTATCCCGGAACCCATAATTGTTCCCGTTATTCGCCGTATCCGTAGGGGCACAGCGTGCTGTGCCCGAAGATGGGCGAGGAATCAGTTAATAATTTATTTCTAGGATTCGTGCTTTTTCTGGCAAAAAATTAGCTAAAAACCTTTTGTTTCCGGCTTTTCCGTGTTCGGTAGGAAGAAAATTAACCACCAAGACACAAAGAACACAAAGGTTCACAAAGGGAAAAATATTTCTTGGTGTTCCTTGGTGTCCTTTGTGCCTTTGTGGTAAATCTTTGAAGGTTTTTGGTTCCGGCTTGTCCGGGTTAGGATCATACCTTGGAATACGAAGCCGTTATCGGGCTGGAGGTCCACGCCCAGCTCTTAACCCACAGCAAGATTTTCTGCGGCTGCTCCACGAGCTTCGGCCGGCCCCCCAATACCCAGACCTGCCCGGTGTGCTTAGGGATGCCCGGCTCGCTGCCGGCGCTTAATAAAAAGGCCGTGGAATTTGCCCTGAAAATGGCCCTGGCGGTTAACTGCCAGGTCGCCCCGGAGTCGGTCTTTGCCCGGAAGAATTATTTTTATCCGGACCTGCCCAAGGGCTACCAGATTTCCCAATACGAACTGCCCCTGGCGGAGCACGGCCACCTGGATATCCGGGTCAACGGAGAGGCCCGCCGCATCGGCATCACCCGCATCCACCTGGAGGAAGACGCGGGCAAGCTCATCCACAGCGACACCCGGCCCGTGAGCCTGGTGGATTTCAACCGCACCGGGGTCCCCTTGATCGAAATCGTCAGCGAGCCGGAGATTCGCAGCCCCGAAGAAGCCTCGGAATATCTCAAGGCCCTGCGCGATATCCTGGTCTATCTGGAAATCTGCGACGGCAACCTGGAAGAGGGGTCGCTGCGGTGCGACGCCAATGTTTCCTTGCGCCCCGTGGGCCGGGCCGAGTTAGGCACCAAGGCCGAACTCAAGAATATCAACTCCTTCCGCTTCGTGAAGCTGGCCCTGGAATACGAGATTAAGCGGCAGCGGGCCCTGTTGGCCGCGGGGCGGGAAATCGTCCAGGAAACCCGCCTGTGGGATACGGCCGCCAACCAGACCGTGTCCATGCGGGGCAAGGAAGAGGCCCACGACTACCGGTATTTTCCCGACCCGGACCTGGTGCCGGTGAGAATCGATAATGAGTGGCTAGAATCCTTACGAAAAAATCTCCCGGAGTTGCCCGCGGCCAAGCGGCTGCGGTTCCAGACCCAATATGGCCTCCCGGAATACGACGCCGAGGTGCTCACCGGCGACAAGAACATGGCGGATTACTTCGAGGCCGCGGTGAAAGAGTTCCCCCACCCCAAGCAGGTGAGCAACTGGATCATGGTGGAGCTCCTCCGGGAATTGAAAAAGGACGACGCCGGCATCGCCGCCTGCCGGGTGACCCCTAAGGCCCTGGGACGCCTCCTGGCCCTGGTGGAGAAGAGCGCCATCAGCGGCAAGCTGGCCAAAACGGTTTTTGATGAGATGTTTGCCACGGGCAAAGACCCGGAGGCCGTAATCCAGGAACAGGGCCTCACCCAGATCAGCGACACCGCGGCCCTGGAAGCCGCGGCCCGGGAAATCATCGCGGCCCATCCCAAAGAGGCGGCCGACTATAAGGCAGGCAAGACCAAGGTCATGGGCTTTTTTGTGGGCCAACTGATGAAACGCACCAAAGGCCAGGCCAATCCGCAGATGGCTAATGAAGTTTTTAGGAAATTATTAAATTAGGTCAGGAAGACTCCACAGGCTTAAAGGCTGTGCCAATGGCCTTTAGACCCATCGCCCACAACCGAAAACCGAAAACAGGATTCTAAATGATCCCCTATTGCAGCATCTGTTGGGACGTGGATAAGGTCAAGCTCCTGGATCAGCGCCTGCTGCCGGGAGAGGAACTCTATCTGGAGATCCGGGATTACCGGGAGATCATCGAGGCCATCAAGACCCTGGCTATCAGGGGCGCGCCGGCCATCGGGGTGGCTGCGGCCATGGGCGCGGCCTTAGGGGCCTTGTCCCTGAAAACCGAAGATGCCGCGCAGTTTCAGACCCGCTTCCTGGAGATCTGCCGGGAGATTGCCGGGGCCCGGCCCACCGCGATGAACCTGTTTTGGGCCCTGGACCGCATGCAGTTAGTGGCCCAAACCCACGCGCCGGAGCCGGTGGCGGCCATTAAAGCCAAGCTGGTGAAAGAAGCCCAGACCATCCTCAAGGAAGATGAAATCGCCAACCGCCGCATGGCCCAGGCGGGCCAGGTTTTGGTGCAAAGCGGCAAGCGGGTGCTCACCCACTGCAATGCCGGGGCCCTGGCCACCGGCGCGTACGGCACCGCCTTAGGGGTGCTCCGGGGCGCATGGGAGGCGGGAAAACGCTTTTCCGTGTGGGTGGATGAGACCCGCCCCCTCCTCCAGGGGGCCCGGCTCACCACCTGGGAATTGGGGAAGCTGGGGATTCCCTACACCCTCATTCCCGATGGGGCCGCGGCCGCGGTGATGGCCAAGGGCTGGGTGGACCTGGTGATCGTAGGCGCGGACCGCATCGCGGCCAACGGCGACGTGGCCAATAAGATCGGAACTTACGGAGTGGCGGTGCTGGCCCGGCACCACGGCATCCCCTTTTATGTGGCCGCGCCCCTGTCCACCTTCGATTTTTCCATTCCCGACGGCACTCACATCCCGGTGGAGGAGCGGGACCCGGAGGAGATCACCAATATCCGGGGCCTGGCAGTGGTGGCGCCCCATGGGGCTGAGGCCCTGAACCTGGCCTTTGATGTTACCCCCAATGAGCTGATTTCCGCTATAATCACGGAAAAAGGCATTGCCCAACCCCCATACGCCTCTAGCCTCAAGGCCCTGCGGCGTGCTTAGGAGTGAAGTATGCGTCGGATTGCGCTGATCCTGGCAGGTTGGCTGATCCTTGGTTTCACCGCGTCGGTCCAGGCCGCGGGACCCTACAGCATCCGGGTGCCGGCTTCCACAAGCGGGGTGGACCCCCAGGCGGTGACCGTGGTGGGGTCCATCCAGCATTACCGCCTCAATCGGGGGGATGACCTCCTGGAGGTGGCCCGCCGCTTCGGCTTAGGATACTCCGAGATCGGGGGGCTGTACCGCCAATGGGACCCCTTCCTGCCGCCGGTGGGCGCGGACATGGTCATTCCCACCATGTGGATCCTGCCCAATAAGCTTAACGCGGCTCTGGTAGTGAACACCGGGGAGATGCGCCTTTATTACCTGGTCAACAATAACACCCAGACGTACACCTTTCCCATCGGCATGGGGGTGTTGGATTTCAAGACCCCCTCGGGGACCTTCAAGGTGGTGGGGAAAAAGGTCAATCCGGCCTGGCACATCCCCAAGTCCCTGCAGAAAAAATATGAAATGGCGGTGATGCCCCCGGGGCCGGATAATCCGTTGGGGAAGTATAAATTGACTCTGTCCTGGGGGGATTACGGCATCCACGGCACCCACATGCCTTGGGGCGTGGGGCGCATGGTGAGCCACGGCTGCACCCGCATGTATCCGGAGCACGTCAAAATGCTGTTCCCCTTAGTGCCGGTAGGCACCAAAGTGGAGTATATCTACGAGCCGGCCAAGGTGGGTTTCCGCCAGGGCCGCATCTTCCTGTCGGTGCACGAGGACGTCTATTTCAAGATCCGCTCCATGCTGCTGCATGTCCTGAGCCTGATAGAGAACCGGGGCCTGACGGACCAGGTGGACATGCGCAAGGTGCTCCAGGCCGTGGAGGAGCAGAACGGCATGGCGGTGGAGGTCTCCCGGGCGGGAGGGGTGGCGGGTTTGACTTCCCATTAGCGCTCTCGGCGGCCTGGCGAAATATTTAATCTCACGCCAAGGCGCTGAGACGCAAAAGAAAAGATGTGGAACAGCCTTCCAAAGGCTGTTTTTTTTCAGACCAGGACGCCTTTCCCACATCCCCCTCTCCCCTTGCATTGTTTCATACCAATTCGAGACCTCTGAAAAATCAGCCGGTACACAGGGGAACTAAATCCAGGGGGAAAATCCGGTGGCACAGGCTTCCAGCCTGTGCAAAAAATCTTGTTTACCAAAGAGTTACCCACAGGCTGGAAGCCTGTGCCACTAGTTTCTTTTCCTTTGAAGCTGATTTGTCATCGCTCAAGCCCTTTTAGCAGAGGTCTCAAGTTCTGTATCCCATGCAACCAATTTAATTTTCAATTTGCTGATAATCCTGGTCTTTTTAACCGAAAACCGATAACCGAAAACCGAAAACGCTATAATCGGTTCACCCAAAGGCGCCAAGGGCCCAAAAAACACAGAAGGTGTGGCGAGCTAAACTCGATCCACACCTCCTGACACTTCGATTGCGGGGGAAATTCCCCCATGATTTCGGATGAATTACTCGGCCGTTTTGGCCTTTTTGGCCTTTTTGGCTTTGACAGCCTTTTTGACCTTTTTCACAGCTTTACCCTTGCCGAATTTGACCTTGGCGCAGACTTTCTCAGCCGCATCCTCGGCCCGTGCGGCGGCCGCTTCTGCCTTGTTGGCAGCAGCGGAGGCCCGCGGTCCGGGGACCTTTGCGTCTTGTGCGGCTGCTTCAGCCTTCACCACCGACGCGGCAGCCCGATCTGCAGAAGCTTTGGCTTGATCCAAGTACATTTTGCACTGATCATAGTACTTTTGGCAGCAGCCAGCACCTCCCAGCACCAGGGCAAAGACCGCGAGGAGAGCCAAGGCATAGCCTTTTCTCAATACCTTCCTCATCGATTACCCCCTTTCGGAGAGAATTTTTCACTCCCCATTAGCTGATCAACCCTAGGTGCTTTACTTCCGCATCTTCTTCATCAGGCAGGCCTCAGCTTTCGCTGCTGCTGCCTCAGCCCGGTCAGCCGCGGCCTCAGCCTTATCAGCCGAAGCTTTCGCGTCTGCCGCCGCCATTTCGGCGTTCCGCGCGGCGCTGTCCGCCTTCGCAGCCGAAGCCGCCGCCTGATCGGCGTACATTTTGGCGTCGTCTACGCTCTTCTTGCAGGCGTCGCAGCACCCCATTCCCAAGGCGGCAACAAACGCCAAGAGAATGGCCAGTGCAAAGCCTTTCCTTACCAAAGCTTTCCTCATCATCTATCCCCCCTTCTCAAAGAGATGGTTAAAGGTATGTAAGTTGCCCACATTTAATAATAGTGCCCACAAAATATCAAGAAAAATTTTACCGCTTTGAGGTATTTTTTTTCTTTTTTTCGTTTTTTTTCAGGAATTCCCTTAATTGCCCTTGATTATCAATATGTTGGCTTATTTGCCTATTTTGTCCAGGGGATACATTTCCCCCCAACTCCGCCCCTGCCGTAAGTCCACCCGGAGGGGAATCCGGAGCTCAATTACGCCTTCCATGATCCGGCGCACTATCTGGGCGGTATCCGCCAATTCCGTGAGGGGCACTTCCAAGAGCAATTCATCGTGCAATTGTAGCAGCATTTCTCCGGAAAGTCCCGCGTTTTTTAAGGCCGAGTCCACCTGGATCATAGCTTTTTTGATAATATCCGCCGCGGTCCCTTGCAAGGGCGTGTTGATGGCGCTGCGCTCCGCCTCTTGTCTAAGTATGCGGTTGCTGCTGTTAATCTGGGGGATTTGCCGGCGGCGGCCCCACAGGGTGGTGACCCAGCCGTGCCGCCGGGCCTGCTCCAGGGTGTCCTCCAGATATGCCTTGACCCGGGGGTGATTGGCGAAATACCGCTGAATGAATTCATTGGCCAACCGGGTCCCGGCGCCCAACTGCTTGGCCAACCCGAAGGCGCTCATGCCGTAAATAATCCCGAAATTGACCACCTTGGCCTGGCGCCGCATCTCCGCACTCACCAGTTCCGGATGGATGTCGAACACCACCGCGGCCGTCTGGCGGTGGATGTCCACCTGTTCATTAAAGGCTTTCAGCAAAACCGGCTCTTGGGAAAAGTGGGCCAACAGCCTCAGCTCCATCTGGGAGTAATCCGCGCTGAGAAAGACCCGGCCCGGCGGGGCCACAAATGCCTGGCGCAGCTGGGCGCCCAGATCGCCCCGTACCGGGATGTTCTGGAGATTGGGATCCCGGCTGGACAGCCGGCCCGTGGCGGCCACGGATTGCAGAAAAGTGGTGTGCACCCGGCCCGTCGCGGGGTTCACCAGCTTCAGCAAGGCATCCACGTATGTGGCCTTGAGTTTGCCCATGCCGCGGTATTCCAGCACCTTGGCCGCGATGGGAGCCTCCGGGGCCAGGCTCTGAAGCACTTCCACGTCGGTGGAAAATGCGGTCTTGCCCTTGGTCTTCTTCTGAGGGGCCAGGTTCAATTTCTCGAAGAGAATGCGGCCCAATTGCTGGGGCGACTGAATGAGAAAGGTTTCCCCGGCCATCCGGTAGATTTCCTGCTCCAGCCGGGCCATGTCCGTCTCCAAGTCCCGTCCGAAGCGCCGCAGGAATTCCTGGTCCACCTGGATGCCCCGTTCCTCCATGCGGGCCAGGGTCTTGAGCAGGGGGAGTTCCAGCCCGGCGTACAGCTCCCAAAGGGCCTCTTTTTCCAACTGGGTTTTAAGGAGACTCCAGAGATTCAAGGCCGCTTCGGCCCGGGCTGCGGCGTAACGGCAGGCCATCTCCGGGGGCAATTCCGCCGGGGCCAGGGGCCTCCCGGATAAGTCCCGGGGGCTGGGGAGATTGACCCCCAAATGATTCAGGGCCACATTTTCCAGGGTCTGTTCGTAGCGGGACGGATTGAGCAGATAGGAAGCCAGGAGAATATCGCCGGTGAGGCCCGCCAGTTCCTGTCCTAACCGCCGGGAGGTTAGCCGCGCGGCTTTCAGGTCCGGACCCACCTTGCGGATGCCGGCATCGGCCCATAGCGGCCCCAGTTTCTCCCAGACTTCCGCGGTGCTGATTCCTTTAACCCCCTCCCCCTTGAGGGTCCCATGGGGCCTTTCCAGTTCGCCGGTGTTGCCGAACGCGGCGAGGCTTCCTTTAACTCCCTCCGCGCTGAGGCTTCCTGTAAATCCCTCCCCGAAGAGGCTTCCCTTAACCCCCTCCCCCTTGAGGCTTCCCTTAACCCCCTCCCCAAAGAGGCTTCCTTTAACCCCCTCCCCCTT
Organism: uncultured Desulfobacterales bacterium; assembly: GCA_964618815.1. Classification (GTDB taxonomy): domain Bacteria; phylum Desulfobacterota; class Desulfobaccia; order Desulfobaccales; family 0-14-0-80-60-11; genus CAZUBT01. The sequence continues at coordinate 25,542 of CAZUBT010000011.1, forward strand.
GAGGGGGGAGGGTTGGGGTGGGGGTGAAGATACTTCTTTTCCACTTATGGTAATATCTTCCAAGGGGATATAGGCAGCCTCCCCTTTCCCCCAGGATAGCGCCACCCCGGCCGCACTCGCCATTACCGGGTGCTGCTCCCCGGTGAGAAAAAACAGCCCCGCTTCCCCGGACTCCCGGATAGCCTCGGCCACCCGCTCCAACTGGCCGGCCTCACTGACCAGGATGAAGGCATCCGTGGACGCAACGTCGAATCCCAGCTCCTTGGCGAACTTGCTGAACTCCAATTCCACGAACAGCCGTTTGAGTTCTTCCCGGTCCGGGGTCCCCGGATGTAAATCTTCCAGGTTCACGCCCAGGGGCACATCGTCTTTAAGGAGCGCCAACTCCCGGCTCAACCGGGCCTGGGCTGCATGTTCCGTGAGGCGGGCCTTCAAGGTTTTCTCTTTTATCTCATCCACATGGGCCAGCAAATTCTCCAGGCTGCCGAAGCGTCCGATGAGCTTGATGGCCGTTTTCTCCCCGATGCCCGGCACCCCGGGAATGTTGTCCGACGCGTCCCCGGCCAGGGCCTTGACCTCCAGCAGTTCTTGGGGGGAAAGGCCGTACTTTTCCCGGATGGCCTCGGGATCGTAGCGGGTCTCCTTCATGGGGTCCCACATGTCCACCCCGTCGGCCACCAGGGGCAGCAGATCACGGTCCCCGGAGATGATCTCCACCCGGAATCCCTGGGCTAAAGCCTGCCGGGTCAGGGTGCAGATCAGGTCATCGGCCTCAAACCCTTGGGCCTCCAGGGCCGGCAGATTTAAGGCCCGGATGATCTTATGGATATAAGGAAGCTGCGCCACCAGCTCTTCCGGCATGGGGGGCCGGTGGGCCTTGTACTGCCCGTAGCGCCGGTGGCGGAAGGTGGGGCCTTTGGCGTCCATGGCCAGGGCCAGGTAATGGGGCTCCCGCTCCCGAAGCACCTTGAGGAGCATGCTGGTGACCCCAAACGCGGCGTTGGTGGGAAAACCTTTAGAGGTGGACAGGCCCCGGATGGCATGAAAGGCCCGGTAAAAATAGGAGCTAATGTCGATGAGATAAAGGACCCGGTCCGCAGCAGCCATGGGTTCAGCCTAATGCGTTCCGGCCTGCTTGTCAACGGAAGTTACGTAGGGTGCGCACCGCGCACCATTTCCTTGACTATCTATCCTGAACACCCCGACTGAACCACCCGACCTATTGATCGATAGCCCAGGGTGATTAGCCGGACGGTGGCACAGGCTTTCCAGCCTGTGCAAAAAAACGTAGGGTGGGCACTGCCCACCATTTCCTTCCTATCCCCTTATCCTCGTACCCAAGCTCCAGCTTGGGAAAGCCCCCTTTCCGCCCAAGCTCTGCTTGGGCACCATAGAGTGGCATTGCCGGCGTTCAGACCTCGGTGGGGCGGGCCTCCGTGCCCGCCTAATACCGTTTTCGGTTTTCGGTTATGGGTTTTCGGTTAAAAAATCCAGGATTATCAGCAAGTTGAAATTCAAGTTGGTTGCATTGGAAACAGAACTTGAGACCTCTGCGAAAGTCGCGAATTTCCACCCCAAAAATTCCACAAAGGGCATAGCACGCTGTGCCCCTACGGATAACCATTTGATTTAAATAAGCTTTAAAAATGTAGGGTGGGCACCGCCCACCATTTCCTTTTATCCTCGTTCCCAAGCTCTGCTTGGGCTCCTTTCTTTTCCTTGCCCTATCCCTTTAATAATTGGTAATATTCATCCATGTTCACCCTCAACCTCAAGCCCACCCACCAGGCCGTTAAAGCTTACTTCGAAGAACTCCGCACCCTCTCCCACCTCGATTTTTACGCCGAAGGCGCGGTCTCCCCCGCCTTTGCCGCGCTCCTGCGCTACTGCGCCAAACAGGCCCGCCTCACCCTGGTAGAGCAGTATTATCTCAGCAAAAACGGACGCTCCCTCCGGGTGGACGGGGCGCTTCTGGATAACTTCAAACTTCCCCACGGCTACTGGGAAGCCAAGGACACCGCCGACGACCTGGATAAAGAGATCAAAAAGAAATTCGCCGCCGGCTACCCCAAAGACAACATCCTCTTCCAGGCCCCTAATCGCGCCGTCATCTACCAGCACGGCCAGGAATATTTCAACGAAGACATCTCCCAGCCCGAGCGGCTGGTGGAAGCCCTGCAAACCTTCTTTGCCTATCAGCCTCCCCAGTTCGAAAACTGGCAACAGGCCGTCCGGGAATTCCAGGATAAACTCCCCCAACTCGCGGCCCGTCTCCTGAATCTCATCAACCTGGAAAAAGAGTCTAATCCCGCTTTCACCCGGGCCTTTGAGGACTTCGCCACCCTCTGCCGCCAGGCCCTCAACCCCAACCTCGCCACCGCCGCGGTGGAGGAGATGATCGTCCAGCACTTGCTTACCGAGCGCCTCTTCCGCAAGGTCTTCAACGATCCCGATTTCGTCCGCAAAAACATCATTGCCCGGGAGATCGAAAAGGTCATCGCCGCCCTCACCTCCAAGACCTTCAGCCGGGAAGAATTCCTCAAATCCCTGGACCGCTTCTATGCGGCCATCGAGGCCGCCGCCGCGGTCCTGGACGACTTCTCCCAGAAACAGGCATTCTTGAACACCGTTTACGAACGCTTCTTCCAGGGCTACTCCGTCAAGGTGGCCGACACCCACGGCATCGTTTACACCCCCCAGCCCATCGTGGACTTCATGGTCCGCTCCGTGGAGGAACTGCTGCGCCGGGAATTCGGGCGCTCCCTGGCCGACGAAGGCGTCCATATCCTGGACCCCTTCGTGGGCACCGGCAACTTCCTGGTCCGCCTCCTGCGGGAAATCCCCAAGACCAAACTCGAGCCCAAGTACGCCCGCGAGCTCCACGCCAACGAAGTCATGCTCCTCCCCTACTACATCGCCTCCATGAACCTGGAGCACACCTATTACGAACTCACCGGGACCTATAAACCCTTTGAGGGCCTTTGCCTTGTAGATACTTTTGAGTTGGCGGAAGTAAGGCAGCGGCCCCTGTTCCCCAAAGAAAACTTGCAGCGGGTGGAGCGTCAGCGCAAGACCCCTATCTTCGTTATCCTGGGTAATCCGCCTTACAACGCCAAACAGTTAAATGAGAATGACAATAATAAGAAACGCAAGTATTTTATAATGGATGCACGCATTAAAAAAACCTATTCCAAAGATTCCAAAGCTACCAATAAGATTGTCCTTTACGACCCATTTGTCAAAGCCATCCGGTGGGCTACGGACAGAATTGTCAAAAATGAGGAAGGCATTGTTGCTTTTGTAACTAATGACAGTTTTATTGACCAACTTGCTTTTGACGGTATGCGTAAGCACCTTGCCAGAGATTTTGACGCCATCTATGTCCTGGATTTGGGCGGCAATGTTCGGAAAAACCCCACCCTCTCCGGCACTACCCACAATGTCTTTGGCATTCAGGTGGGAGTGAGCATCAATTTCTTTATTAGAAAAAAAGGGAATTATTACAAAAGAGGCAAAATCTGGTATGCCGCGGTGCCCATTGATTGGCGAAAAGAGCAGAAATATGGCTTTTTGGATGAAAAAGCAGATTACACGAATATAGCTTGGCAGGAAATTTCACCTGATAAGAAACACACCTGGCTTACCTCTGAATTACAAGGAGAATTCGAATCATTTCTACCTCTTGTCAACACCAAAGATAAATATAAAAAAATGATTTTTCACTCATTCAGTAATGGATTGAAAACTAATCGGGATGCTTGGGCCTATGATTTCAACCTAAAAAATCTTAATTCAAATATCAAAAAAATGATTGAAACCTACCATGAACATATTATCAGATGGCAGAATCTTAAGGAAAAACCTAAGGTAGACGATTTTGTCCTGAACGAGGATACCCAAATAAGTTGGTCTGAAGGCCTCAAGAAGTGCCTGGAACGCCAGACCAATATCTCTTTCACAGAGAATGCCATCCGCCCGGCTCTCTATCGTCCTTTTACCCAGCTTTACTTATATTTCGACCCTCATATCGCAGAACGCCGTTATCAGATGCCCGCCATTTTCCCTGCCCCCAAAACCGAAAACGAAAATCGGGTAATTTGCGTCAGCATCTCGGCAGAAAAGCCTTTTACCCCTTTAGTTTCCAATATAATCCCAGACGTCGTCATGTGCGGCGGATTTGGGGCACCCACACAATGCTTCCCCTTCTACGTTTACGCCCCCGACGGCTCCCAGCGCCGGGAAAACCTCACCGACTGGGCCTTGCAGCAATTCCGCGGCCATTATCGGGATGACGCCCTCACCAAGTGGGACATCTTTCATTACCTCTACGCCCTTCTGCACCATCCCGCCTACCGGGAGAAATACGCCGCCAATCTCAAACGGGAACTCCCCCGCGTCCCCTTCGCCCCCGACTTCCGGGCCTTCGCACAGGCGGGGGCCCGTCTGGCCGAAATTCACGTTCATTATGAAACCCAGCCCGAATATCCCTTGACCCGCCTGGAGACCCCCGGCCTCGCCCTCAACTGGCGGGTGGAGAAAATGAAGCTCTCCCCGGATAAAAGCGCCCTGAAATATAACGACTTTCTCACCTTGACCGGCATCCCGCCGGAAGTCTATGACTACAAGCTGGGCAACCGCTCCGCCCTGGAATGGGTCATCGACCAGTACAAGGTCCACACCGACAAGCGCAGCGGCATCGCCAACGACCCCAACCGCAGCGACGACCCCCAATACATCGTCCGCCTCCTGGCCCAAGTCATCACCGTCAGCCTCGAAACCATCAATATTGTCAATAATCTCGCCCCCTTGACCTGAACCGCCTCTTTCCCTCCCCCTTGCTCCTTCTGCCCCCATAGCTCCTTATGATACCAATTCGCATCCAAAAGGCATTAAATCGTAGGGGCGAACCTTGTGTTCGCCCTGGGGTAGCACAGGCTTTCCAGCCTGTGCAAATCATCCTCGTTCCCAAGCCCCTGCTTGGGAACGCCCCTTGTCCGCCCAAATTCCGCTTGGGCGCTTGGCAAAGCGGAGCTTTGCCTCCCAAGTGGGTTCCCGAGCCAGAGCCTGGGAGCCGAAAAATTGCTAATCATCATCTTTCACAGAAAACAGAAAACAGATAACATTCTAAATGCCATCCGTCCCACCCGTTCTGGCCCCCCCTCGCCTCCCCTGATAACCTCTGCTCCCATCCGGCATCGTGCGGAAATTCCCCTTTTGGAGCGCACCTATGGTGAAACGGTGTTCCATCTGTAACCACCCCACCCGCCCGGAGATCGACCGCGGGCTGATGAATGGGACTCCCTACCGCAGCCTGGCCGGGCAATTCGGCCTTTCACCTTCCGCCCTTTGCCGCCACACCAAGCATCTTGCCCGGACCCTGGACGCCCGGCAGCGCCTTGAGGACCAGGCCCACCAGGCCGCTATCCTGGACCGGCTGGACCTCCTGAACACCCGCCTGGACCGCCTCTTCAACTCCGCCACCGATTTCCGCTCCCTGCATGTCGCCCTGGGCTGCATCCGGGAGTCGGTCCGCCTCCTCTCCCTTCAGGAGCGCTTCCGCCCCGGCTTGGGCGGCCGGCCCTGATGGCTCTGTTCCGCAACGTCAGGGGCGCCTCCCCGGAATGTCCCGAAAGTAAAGGGAGTTGCCTCCCCAACGCTACCGGTCCTGGGCGGCACACAGAAGGCGCAATTTGCGGGATAAATCAGACTCGATGAAACGGCGAGGAGGTAAGATGTTCTACCCTCATCAGAAAATGATCCGGATTTTTACATATAAGGGGGTTGGGGGAGTAGGTTTGGGGGAGGGGCAAAGGGCTTGCTGCCCTTTGTCCCCTCCCCCAAATATCATTCCATCACTGCGGCTTCACTGCGTTCTCACTCCGCCTCAAACTTATCATCGAAGACCTTCATGGCGCAGAAGCGGCCGCACATGGTGCACTTATCTTCCGTGGCCCGGCTGAGGTCCCGGTAGCGGCGGGCTTTGGCAGGGTTGACGGAGAGTTTGATCTGGGTCTCCCAATCCAGGGCCCTTCTGGCCTGGGACATCTTCAAGTCCCAATCCGCCGCGCCTGGGAAGCCCAGGGCGATGTCCGCGGCGTGGGCCGCGATTCTAGAGGCCACCACGCCGTCGATGACGTCTTCCACTTCCGGGAGCTTCAGGTGTTCCGCGGGGGTGACGTAGCAGAGAAACGAGGCCCCCAGGGTGGCGGCCAGGGCCCCGCCGATGGCCCCGGCGATGTGGTCGTAGCCCGACGCCACGTCGGTGACCAGAGGCCCCAGGACGTAAAAGGGGGCGTTCTGACAGTATTTTTGCTGGAGGCGGACGTTCTTTTTGATGGCGTTCAAGGGGAGATGCCCCGGGCCTTCCACCATCACCTGGACGCCTTTGGCCCAGGCCCGCTTGGTCAGGTCCCCCAGGACCTTGAGTTCGTGCAGTTGGGCCTTATCCGTGGCATCGGCCAAGCACCCGGGGCGCAGGCCGTCTCCCAGGGACAGGGTGACGTCATAGTCCCGGGCGATGTCCAGAAGCCGGTCATAGTTCTCGAATAAGGGATTTTCCCGCCCGTGGCGGCGCATCCAGGCCACCAAAAAGGCCCCGCCCCGGGACACCACGCCGGTGACCCGTTTTTTCAACAGGGGGATGGCGCTCCGGGTGACCCCGCAGTGCACCGTGACGAAATCCACCCCCTGCCGGGCGTGGTGATGCACCATGTCCAGGAACCAGTCGCCTTTGACCTCCTCCAGGGACTGGGCTTCGGTCATCACCTGGTAGATGGGCACGGTGCCGAAGGGCGCCGGGCATTGGGCCAAAAGCGCGGTGCGGATCTCGTCCAGGTTGCCGCCGGTGGACAGGTCCATGACCGCGTCGGCGCCGTACTGAAGGGCCGCGGTTAACTTGGCCCGTTCCTTGTCCAGGCTGATGTCGTGGGGGGAGGTGCCGATATTGGCGTTGATCTTGACCCCCACGCCCGTGCCGATGGCGATGGGCTGAAGCCCCTGGTGGCCGGGGTTGGCGGGCACCACCAGGGTGCCCCGGGCCAGACCGGCGCGGATGACCTCCGGGTCCAGTCCTTCCCGGCGGGCCGCGTGTTCCATTGCCGGGGTGATGCGGCCCTCCAGGGCCGCCTGTCGTTGTGTCATGATAGCCTCTCGTAAAGAAATTCTACCATAATGCCGGGAAAATAAAATCCCTAATCCGGGAGAGGGGGCCAGGGGCTTTTTTGTAAGGGGCCCCTGCCCCTTAGAGGGGGTTGGGGAGGGGAGTTTGAGGGGAGGGTGGTAAACAGTGAGCAGTAAGCAGTGAGCGGTGAGAAGCAAAATCGGAGTGCGCCGGGACGACTCTTTGCCTGCTGCTCACGGCTCTTTGCCTGCTACTTACTGTTTACTGCTCACTGGCCACTGTTCACTCTCTTTCCCCCGGCCCTCCCCTCAAATCCGCCCCCCTCGCTCCTCACTCAAACCACAAGGGCAGGCGGTCGGCCAGGAGGAAGCCCCGGCGGGTGGGCCGGACCCGGTGGTCGGCGATGGTAACCAGGCCTGAGTCCTGCAATTCCCGGAGGATGGCCTGCCGGCGGGGGTAGCATTCCAGGACCTTGAGGGGCACGCCCGCCGCGGTGCGGAAGCCCAGGTGGAGTCTTTCCAGTTGGAGTTGCTCCGGGGTCAGGGTTTCCCGGCCCGCCACCGGCGCCCTATCCTCCTTCAGGGCCTGTAGGTATCGGGCCAGAGAGCGGTGATTCCACCATCTTTGGCCGTCCTGAAAGGAATGGGCCCCGGGTCCCAACCCCAGATAAGGCACGTGGCCCCAGTATTTCAGGTTGTGCCGGGAATAATACCGCTCTTCCCGGGCAAAATTGGAGATTTCGTAATGCAGGTAACCCCGGTCTTCCAGAAATTGGGAAGTGAAGAGGAACAGGGCGCGCTCCGCGTCCTCCCCCGCCGGAGTGAAGCCGCCCTGGGCCTGGAGGTCCGATAGGGGGGTTCCGGCTTCGATGGTAAGTTGATAGCAAGACAAATGTTCCGGTTGAAAGACGAGGGCCTGCTCAAGGTTTTGCCGCCACCGGGCTTCGGTCTGGCCGGGAAGGGCATACATCATATCCAGGCTCAGGTCGTTGAATCCCGCGGCCCGGCTCAGTTCCAGGGCCTGAATCGCCTGGCGGGCCGTGTGCCTGCGGCCTAGAAAAGTCAATTCCTGATCATCAAAGGACTGGACCCCCACACCGAGGCGGTTGACCCCCAGGTCCCGGTAGAGGGCCAGTTTCTCCCGGCTGAGGTCGTCGGGATTGGCTTCCAGAGTGATTTCGGTGTCTTGGGAAAAATGAAAATGCCGCCCCAGGCTTCCAAAGAGCGCGGTAATCCGGGGGCCATCCAGGACCGACGGGGTGCCGCCGCCCAAATAAAGGGTGTCAAAAGAGGAGAATTTATCTTTATATAATTGGATTTCCCGGTCCAGGGCCTCCAACCAGGCCGGCGTCAGGGCAACGTCCGTAATGGAATAAAAATCACAATAAAGACACTTGCTGCGGCAGAATGGGACATGGATATAGAGGCCGGGAGCAGAGGTCAGGGGCCAGGGGTCGGGGACCGGAAGCATATTAGGGTCGGGGGTTAGGGGCCGGATTTTATACCAAGTTCTGTTACGAAAAGTTCAAAGTTCAAGGTTCAAAGTTCAAAGTTAGGAGCGCGCCCCTTTTCATGCTTTTGGAGAGAGCCAACGGCTCATGCGCGACTGTCCTGAAAAGTTTTGAGTTTCGAGTTTAAAGTTTCGAGTTTCAAGTTCGTGGGGCGGGCCTCCGTGCCCGCCAAAGTAGGGTGCGTTCTACGCACCATCAGTATTTGCCACTTTTCATGATTTACGGGTGAGCCAACGGCTCATGAGCCACTGTTTCCAATGCAATAAACTTAAGTTTCAATTTGCTGATAACCCTGGTCTTTTTAACCGAAAACCGATAACCGAAAACCGAAGACGGTATTATAGGGCGGCCCGTGGCCGCCAGGTTTCGGCGGGCATGGCCCGCCCTATGATTTCCTGAACTGAGCACGAAGTACACAGGCGGGGACGCTGGCGCCACATTCCCAGGGCAGGCATCAATAGGCCTCGAAGGGTTTCCCCTTAATAGTCCGGACCCCCTGGCGAGGAACCAGGAAGATGACGTAGGCCGCGTCCTCCGTAAGGTCCTTGGTCATGGTCACCCCCACGGTCAGGTCCCCCTTATCGTCCAGGCCGGGATGGAGGGTGATATGGCTGCAGGTGCAGGTTCCCACCAGCAGCAATTGGGTTTTGAAGTCCACCGCGGGTTTGTCAGAGATACCCCAGGCCGCCCATAGCCGGTCCACTTCTTCCTGGTTGATCAGGAAGCCCCGGGCCGGGTGCGTCCACTGGAGGGCTGGTTCCATCCGGCCGCGCCACTCTTTCAGGGGCTTAATCTCTTGGCCGGCCGCCTGTGCCGGGGACGCGAATAGAGAAAAAAAAGCGCCGATGAGCGCCAGATAGAGCCATGGAACAGAGTTAGATTTTTTCATCATTGCTTTCCGGTCCCCAAGCTGAGTGCATAATTTCGTAATTATCATGACGAATATTGAACGATGGACGCAGGCTGAAACCTGCGGCTACTGCGGCACGGAGGCCCTATCGATTCCTTCGCGTTCTCAATCTCAGCCTGGGCCTAAGAAACAATAGCCGGCGCGTAAAACGCACCCTACGTTATCCTTCTCGTTTTTGAGCTCAATTTGGGAACGAGAAAAGATGGTGCGCAGTGCGCACCCTACATTTACTGACCCCTGAAACCTGAAACCTGTCCCTAAGTCTGCTCGGTCTTCAGCACGGCCACGAACGCGCCTTGGGGGATCATCACCTGGCCCACCATCTTCATCTTTTTCTTGCCGGATTTCTGTTTCTCCAGGAGCTTGCGCTTCCTGGTGATGTCGCCGCCGTAGCACTTGGCGGTGACGTCCTTGCGGAACGCGGAGATGGTGGAACGGGAGATGATCTGGCCGCCGATGGCCCCCTGGATGGCGATCTTGAACTGCTGCCGGGGGATCTCGTCCTTGAGGCGGTCGCAGACCCGGACGCCCCACTCCCGGGCCCGGGTGCGGAAGACGATCATGGACAGGGCGTCCAGTTTCTCGCCGTTTACCAGGATGTCCAGCTTCACCAAGTCGCTGGGCCGGTACCCCAGCCAGTCGTAGTCGAAAGACCCGTAGCCCTGGGTGATGGTCTTCAGGCGGTCGTAAAAATCGATGATCGCCTCCGCCAGGGGCATGTGGCAGGTGACTTCCACCCGCCCCGGGGATGGATAAGTAAACTGGGAATTGACCCCCCGGCGTTCCATGCAGAGCTTCAGCACCGCGCCCAGATAGCGTTCCGGGGTGATGACCGCAGCCTTGATGAACGGCTCCTCCGAGGATTGGATGTAAACGGGGTCCGGATAATGCTGGGGATTGTCCACGGTAATAGTGCGGCCGTCATTCAGGTGGAAGAGATACTGGACGCCGGGCACGGTCATGATGATAACCTGGCCGTACTCCCGCTCCAGGCGCTCCTGGACGATCTCCAAGTGCAGCAGTCCCAGAAAGCCGCAGCGGAACCCCTGGCCCAGGGCCGCGGAGGAATCCTTCTGATAGACCAGGGCCGCGTCGTTCAGTTGGTACTTTTCCAGGGCCTCGGCCAGACCTGAATAATCATCGTTGGACACGGGGTAAATGGACGCGAAGACCACGGGCTTCACTTCCTTGAAGCCGGGCAGAGCCTGGGCCGCGGGATTGGCCTCCAAGGTGATGGTGTCCCCGATGCGGGTGTCCCGGACGGTCTTGATGCCCGCGATGATATAGCCCACCATGCCCGCGGTGAGGCGCTTCCGGGGCTCCCGCTGGAGGCGGAATACGCCCACTTCCTCCACCTTGTGGACCGCTTCCAGGGACATCAGGCGGATCAGATCCCCGGGCTGCATCTGGCCGTCAAACACCCGGCAGTAAACCACCGCGCCCCGGAAGGAGTCGTATTGGGCGTCGAAGATCAGGGCTGACAGGGGGTTATCCGGGTTGCCGGTGGGGGGGGGGATCCGGGTGACGATGGCCTCCAGCACCTCGTCGATGCCGATGCCTTCCTTGGCGGAGCAGAGGATGGCCTGCTCCGGGTCCAGCCCCAGTTCCCGTTCGATCTGGGCCTGGGTCAGGGGCACGTCCGCCTGGGGCAGGTCGATCTTGTTGATCACCGGGATGATGGTGAGGTCGTGCTCCATGGCCAGGTAGAGGTTGGCCAGGGTCTGGGCCTCCACCCCCTGGGAGGCGTCCACTAACAGGAGCACCCCTTCGCAGGAGGCCAAAGCCCGGGAGACCTCGTAGGAAAAATCCACGTGCCCCGGGGTGTCGATGAGGTTGAGTTCGTATTCCTGGCCGTCCTGGGCGACATACGGCAGGGAGATGGAGTTGCTCTTGATGGTGATGCCCCGCTCCCTCTCGATGTCCATGGTGTCCAGGATCTGGTCCCGGAAATGGCGGTCCTGGACCATGCCGGTCCATTGGATCAGGCGGTCCGCCAGGGTGGACTTGCCGTGGTCGATATGGGCGATGATGCTGAAGTTGCGGATGTTGAGCATTTTTTTAATATAATTCTTTAAATTGATAAATTTTAATTTTCTGAAATGGGAATATTTTTTTCTCTTAATTTCTGTAAAATTGATTTGTTTGAAATACTTGAGACAATGCCATAAAGACTAGGTATCCTTATCGATAGGGGGTTACCTTGTTTATCCCTGAGGTGTCCCTGAGGTATGGCCACAGGTTGAAATCGAGAACAAAATGCATGCACCTTGCCAGTCTCAGTCGCAATTATTGGTCCACCGCTATTCCCATAGTTTAATGCCTTATCTAATACATAAACCTTAGGGTCATTACTTCCCATAACCATTCTTTGTTTTTCAAATGTCGAAGAAACAGTTGCTGAAGTCACTCTAGGACAAAGTGCCGAATGTCCCAAACTTAACTTTTCCATTTTCTTAAAATATATTTCAGGAAGTGGGTAACCAAATGAGTAGACTGGCTCTCCTTCTTCAAGCTCTCGTGACGATATATTAATAAATGAGAATTCGCTTTTATCTTTTAACCATGCTTTAGTAGCATTGGCTTTGAAATCTATTTTTAAAAGGGCAAAATCTGTTAAAGGGTCTAAATATTCGAATGATAACTCTGAACACCCTATTGGTAATGGATCAGACCCATCATCTAAACGAGCTTCTTTCGATATAAATGATTTTGAAAGGTCTTTTCTTATTGGCCCATCTGAGTTTCCATTTTCTGTAATGACATGTGCAGCAGTCACAAACCAACCGTCAGGAGATACGAAAAACCCGGTTCCTGCAGGTGTTGGCATTCCATGATGGCGAGGATTGGGTAATGAAATTGCAAATGTAGCCTCTTTTATCATCTTAAGGCTTTTTCTAATCATCGCGAATCCTCTTAAGGGTGGTAGTATTTTCTTTAGTTGGTGTCTATCAACTGATCGCGTAACTGGCGTTCTTCCACCATACCGGTCCATTGGATCAGGCGGTCCGCCAGGGTGGACTTGCCGTGGTCGATATGCGCGATAATGCTGAAATTACGGATGTGGAGCATGTTAGTCATTTTTGTGGTTTAGGATCATCAAAATAATATTCGCCAGGGCCGGTAGTTCCTTAAGCCTTTGAATTAAAGAATCATCAACCCGGCGCAGGCTGAAGCCTGCGGCTACCTATAGCGACAGCCTCAAAATTGTCAGGTCTGAGAGCAGCTTTGGCCCCGATTAAGCTATTTATCTATAATATTTTATATTTTTTCATGAACAGCGTCTACCCATAGATGAGAATATTAATTAGCGCGGCGGAGGTAACCGGGGGAGATTGACTCATCCGCGAGCCTGAAATCCAGACCCATTTCCAGAAAAAAACCTCCTGGACGGCAAATTGAGAACGCCTCCCAAAACGCTTTAGAGAAAGAATAAACCTATGGGAAAAAGCCTGTGGAACAGCCGCCCCCGGCTCTGCTTAAGCAGAAGCAACGTAGGGGCGGGTTTTAAACCCGCCCCTACAACAAGGCAAAAATATTTTACGATCCGAATAGTAAGGCAGCACACCCTTCAAGGGCGATCTGATTATTTAGTATATGGACATTGCCCCTTATAGAATTTATATTATATATGTAGGGGCGTGCCCTGATCCCCAAATGGGAAGCCGGGGTTTCCGCCTGTTTATCTTAAAGAACTTTAAGGAAGGTTATTTCACGGAACGTTGCTGAGATCGGGGTAATGGGTTCCCGGACGCTGGTTTTTCCAGGGCTATGATAAATTATCCTGTTCTTTCAGAGTGTTCCTCAAAGAGGTTAACTTTATGATGGACGAACACGGCTTTGATCTTGATTATTCCCCCCAGGAGAGAAAGCCCCTGGTGGCGGTTTTTCCCCATCCCATCCATGGGAGGTTGGTGGAAAGGGTAGTCCTGATGGTGTCTCACCGCTTCCGCTTCCTCGGGCAAGTGTACTCCTTTAGCTGGCGGGACGGAGATGTGGTTTTTTATCAACCCGCCTAAGCTTTGATGATCCGTTAACTCGCGGGCCGGCGCAACTGCGCCGGCCCTTTTTTTAGGCGCGAGGGGCGGGGAGCAATGTAGGACAGCCGCCCCCGGCTGTCTTTTGGCGGCACAGGCTTTCCAGCCTGTGCGGCAAATGCCTGGGGGCCTATACCGCCAATTCTCTTTTATACCAATTCGCCATCAAACGTTTATTTCTCGTAGGGGCGAACCTTGTGTTCGCCCGCTTTGGGCGCACACATAAGTGCGCCCCTACGATAGCGTTTTGTAATTCCTTGATTGCACCTCGGTATTACATGGAAATACCATACCAATTATCGTGCCTCAAGAAGCGCCCGGGAACCATGAAAATTTAGAGATTCCGCCCTCAGCGCCTCTATGACAGCCGAGGGCGGCTGTCCTACATATTTTTTGCTAGGGAAGTATCTTGGGCGGACACAAAGGTCCGCGCCTGCGATAAGGACAGCGGGCGCGGAGGCCCACCCCACCATGGCCCGCGCCCCGGCCCACCACACGGATATCATCTTCATTTTTTTGCTGAACGCTTACTGATGACCGCTTATCGGGGACCGAAAACCGGCAACTAACCTCTGCCCCTCAAGCCCCTTCCTGGTAGTCGCAGGTATCCCGGGGGCAGATAATCTTCTTGCCCTTCTGGAGCAGCCAGGAGAATTCGCATTTGGGGCAGGGCCGGGTCAGAGGCGGCTGGTTGGCGGTGACGGAGCACTGGGGATAGGCGCTGCAACCGTAGAAAAAACCCCGGCGGGAGCGGCGTTTCACCAGGCGGCCGGCGCAGCCTTCCCGGGGACAGGGGTAGTCGGCGTCCGTCTGGGACTCCTGAGGCACCACATGCCCCTGGGGGTCCCGCTTGAAATTTTGGGTAAAGGTGCATTTGGGATAGCCGGAGCAGCCCAGAAATTCCCCCAGCCGGCCCCGGCGCACTGTCAGGTCCTTGCCGCACTTGGGGCAGGTAAGCCCCGGAGACGGGGCAGTTCCCTGGGCAACTACCAGGCGGCCCTGGGCGTTCCGGGTGAATTCCCCGGTATAGGGGCATTTGGGGTACGCCGAGCAGCCCAGGAACTCCCCGTTTTTCCCCCAGCGCACCAGAAGTTCCGCCTGACAGAGGGGGCAGTTAAGCCCCGAAGGCACGCTTTTGGCCCGGCGCATCCCGACTTTAGCGGCAGCCAGGTCCTGGGCGAAGGGGCCGTAGAAGCCCTGCATAATCTCCTGCCAGGGGACCTCGCCGTTGGCGATGCGGTCCAGGTCGGTTTCCATGCGGGCAGTGAACTTAGGGTCCATGATGTCCGGAAAGTTTTCCACCAGCAGATCGCTCACCGTCAGGCCCAATTCCATGGGAATCAGGGTGGCCTTCTCCTTGAGGACATAGCTGCGGTCCTGGAGGTTGCTGAGAATGGCGGCGTAAGTGCTGGGGCGGCCGATGCCCTGGACCTCCAGTTCCTTGATGAGGGAGGCCTCGGTGTAGCGGGGCGGCGGCTTGGTGAAGTGCTGCTGGGGATCGAAATCCCTGAGCCGGAGAGGTTCCCCCTCCTTCAGGGGCGGCAGCTTGGCCGGCTTCTCTTCTTCTTCAAGCCTGGTCTCCTGGTACAGGGTGGTAAACCCGGGAAATTCCAAGATGGACGCGGTAGCCCGGAACAGGTAATCCCCGGCCTCCACATCCACGGTGGTCTGCTGGAAAATGGCCGGGGCCATCTGGGAGGCCACGAAACGCCGCCAGATGAGATCGTACAGGGCCAGTTCGTCCCGGTTGAGAAATTTTTTCAAATCCTCGGGACGCCGGGTGACGTCCGTGGGCCGGATACACTCGTGGGCCTCCTGGGCGCCCTTGGGGCTTTTGTATTTATTGGGAGACTTGGGAAGATAAGGAGCGCCGTAGGTCCGGCCGATGAAATCCCGCAGCGCGCTCAGGGCGTCCGCCGAGACCCGGGTGGAGTCGGTGCGCATGTAGGTGGTAAGCCCCACCGGGCCTTCGTCCCCCAGGTCCATGCCTTCATAGAGGCGCTGGGCCAGGCGCATAGCGTTTTTGGGGGACATGCGGAGCTTGCGGTTGGCCTCCATCTGCAGGCTGCTGGTGATAAAGGGAGGCGCGGGGTTGCGGCGCTGGGGCTTTTTCTCGACCTTGGCCACCCGAAAGGCCGCGTCCTCCAGGTCATCCAGGACCTTATCGATTTCCCCGGCGCGGGTGGGCTTGAGGTTCTTGTTCTTATGCTTGAGGAGGCGGGCCGCAAATGGCGGCGGGGCCTGGGCCTCTAAGCAGGCGTCCAGGCTCCAGTATTCCTCGGGGACAAAGGCCATGATGGCCCGCTCCCGGTCGCAGATGAGGCGCAGGGCCACGGATTGCACTCGGCCGGCGCTGAGACCGCTTTTGACCTTAATACACAACAGGGGGCTGATCTGGTAGCCCACCAGCCGGTCCAGGATGCGCCGGGCCTGCTGGGCTTCGTAGAGGGGCCGGTTCAGGGCCACGGGCTTGGCCAGGGCTTCCTTGACGGCCTTGGGAGTGATCTCCAGAAGCAGCACCCGGTGGAAGCGGTGATTTTTCTCTCCCAGGACCTCGGCGATATGCCAGGCAATGGCCTCCCCTTCCCGGTCCGGGTCCGGGGCCAGGTAGATTTCGGGGATGTCCGCGGCCTTCTTTTTCAACTCCGCGATGACCTTGGCCTTCCTCAGGATGGTGACGTACCGGGGCTGAAACTCGTGCTCCAGGTCCACCCCCAGCTCGTTCGGGGGGAGGTCCCGGATGTGCCCAATGGTGGAGGCCACCACGAAGTCCTTCCCCAGGTACTTCTGGAGGGTCTTGGCCTTGGTGGGCGATTCGACGATGAGTAGTGATTTTGGCATAGTTAATCTTTTTAACTGAATCGTTAATTTTCTGCAAACACCAGGTCTTCCGAGGCCGCGTCCAGCTTGACGGAGTTGCCTTCCACCCGGACCAGGGCGTCCAGGGTGGTGACCCGGCCCGTGGGAAGGTAGGTCACATGATCGGGATTCGCCTCCAGCCATGCCTGGAAGCCGCTGAGGTCCTCATTCTCTCTCATAAATCGCACCAGACGCCGAAACAATTTGGGGAGGATGACGTCTTTTTCCGTCAGGCTACGCAGCCCGTCCACCTCCACCCCCAGGTTGGTGCGGTCCAGGGGCCGGAAGCCTCTCCGATGAATTCCGGCCTCCCGCCAGGCTTGGGTAAACGCCTCCCGCAGATGGGGAGACAGGCCCTGGTAATAAGCGGGATAAGCCAGGCCGGCCTGAAGCAGCTGATAATTAACGCTGTGCTTCAGAAGCGCGGCATCTAGATTTACTTCTGCTCCATCCGGCCAACCCGGGTCCCCCGGGAAGGCCAAGGCCACCGGCCGCCCGCGCTTTTCCGCCTTACCGGACAAAATGCAGCCGGCCGCGCCGTCTCTGGCATGGGCCGACCCCCAGAGGACACTTCTGATCCCCAGTTGGGATAACAGGAAGTCCAGGGCTTCGTTGACGAATTTCAAGGGTTGATGATAGCCCTGGAAATTAATCTCCAGGGTGTCGATCCCCTCAAGCTGCAGCCGGGCATGACCTTGGGGGTCAACTTTTACCGGATAACCGGGGAGTTTCGCCCAGTTATCGGGAATGTGGGCTTTAAATAGAATGAAGCCCTCATGGGGTGAGCTGCCCCCAGCATAAAATGTCCCCCGGATGACAATCAACATGGCAGCTTCTTTTCCCCCCGGGGCATTCATCTTGGTGGAACAGTTGCTCATGAGCCGTTGGCTCACCCGTAAATCATGAAAAGTGGCAAATACTAATGGTGCGTGGAACGCACCCTACTTTGGCGGGCACGGAGGCCCGCCCCACGAACTCGAAACTTGAAACTCGAAACTCGAAACTTTTCGAAACAGGCTTTCAGCCTGTTCAAAAAACCGCACCGGCAAGATGCCTAGGCCACCGGGGTTTTAATCGGTGAAGTTGCTCCTGTTCTCAAAAGCTATTTTCATGCATTATATCGACCAAAAATCAACCGGTCTCCAACACATAGCACTTACCCGGCAACTCCCGGATCAGGCCCTGCAATTCCAGCATGGTCAGCCGGCTCATGACCTCCGAGGCCGGAAGGCGGGCGGCCTGGACCAGTTCCTCCAGTTGGATGGGGTCGGAGCCCAAAAACGGCAGCAGGGGGTCATCCGCCGCCATCCGCAGGGACCGGGAGGGAGCGGCCAGGAAGGGGGCGGGAGCCTCCCTGCCGGCCTCCAACCAGGCCCCGGGCAGTTCATGGAGGATATCTTCCACGTTGCTCACCATCTTGGCCCCCTGTTGGATGAGGCGGTGGGGGCCGATGCTGGTGGGGGAGTCGATGGGGCCGGGCACCGCCAGCACCTCCCGACCCTGCTCCAGGGCAAAATCCACGGTGATGGAGGTGCCGCTCCGCACCCCGGCTTCCACCACCACCACAGCCAGGGCCAATCCGCTGATGAGGCGGTTGCGGATGGGGAAGTTCCGGGCTTCCGGCGGCGTGCCCAGGGGGAATTCGCTGATGAGGGCCCCCTGGGACGGAATTTTTTCGTAAAGCTCCCGGTTCTCCGGAGGATATACCACATCCAGGCCGCAGCCCAGGACCGCCAGGGTGCGGCCGCCATTTTCCAAGGCCCCCAGATGTGCCGCGGTGTCAATGCCCCGGGCCAGGCCGCTCACCACCGTGAGACCCCGGGCCGCCAGGGCCCCCGCCAGGCGCCGGCAGGTCTTGACTCCGTAGTAGCTGGGGGTGCGGGTGCCCACCATGGCCACCGCCAGATGATCTCCGGCTTCCAGGGTTCCCTTGACGAAGATATAAGGCGGCGCGTAGGGAATGTCTTTGAGCCCGGCAGGAAACTCGGGGTCCTCCAGGGTATAAACCTCCGCGCCCTGGGCCTGGACGCGGGAAATCTGGGCCTCCACCCGGTCCCAATCCCGGAACCCCGCGATGGCCTGGGCGATGGCCGGGGAGACTCCCTTGATGGAGCGCAAGTCCGGGACAACCGCCTCAAACACCGCGGCGAGGCTGCCGAAGGCCCGAATCAGGCGGTGGAACAAGACCAGTCCCACCCCAGGGATGCCTTTCAGGGCGAGATAGGGAAGTTTATGGGTCAAGGCGCGCCTCCTTGCGTGCTGTTGCCATGCAGAGCTTGGCCGGCAAATAGCGTTCCCCCGCAGTTGAATATGAGCCTTCGGCTCAACTATAATACCGTTTTCGGTTTTCGGTGAAAATATTAAGGATTATCAATAATATATCTAGTAAATTGGATGCATTTGAAAGCGAAATTGGCATTATCCTCACCCCACCCCTTTTACCAAGTTCTGTTTCAAAGGCAACAAACTAAAGTTTCAACTTGCTGATAATCCTGACTTTTTTAACAGAAAACCGAAAACAGAAAACAGAAAACGGTATTATGGGGTTGGGGGCGGGGGTTCGGGGGAGGGATTGTAAGTGGCCGTCGGCTCCTGGCCCCCTCCCCTGTTCAACCTCATCTCCACTTCCTCCACCATAGGCAGGAGTTCCTCCAGGCGGCGGCGCCGGCCCATGCGGTCTTCCTCCTCCAGGCCGGCGGCCCCGGCCATCCCTTTAAGGTCGGCCATCAACGAGCCCAGGGCATTGTCCAGGTCGACCTCCTGGTCTTTGAGCCATTGGTCCGTTAAGGGGAAAAAATAGCGAAATTTCAGGCGCTCCCCGTAATCCAGCAGGTGCACCTTAACCTGTTCCTGAAGTTGAGCTTTCATGACCTTCAGGGCCTTATGCAGGTCCCGCAGCATCTGCCGCCGGGGTTCCGTCTCCCCGGCCAGTCCCAGGCGCCGCTTCAGGGCCTCCCAGGCGCGGCCCAGGAAGCCCACCCCGGAAAGGACCCAGACTTCTCCGGTGAGCCACCAGCCGGGGTCCGGCTCCAAGGTAAAGAGAGGCAGGTCCAGTTCTCCGGGGCGGGACGGGGCCGCCATCTCCAGCGTCGGCGGCGCGGCCGTGAGTCCCAGGGCCTGCATCTCCTGAAAATACAGGGTTAGAGACTCTTGCAAAGACATGAGCAGCGGCGTCCTGATCCTGGCCAACTCCCCCCGGAGCCACTCCTCCTGTTCCCGGACAAACTCCACTATGGTGACGTTGACTGCCGAGGCCACGTAGTGCTCCAGTTCCTTGACGAAATCCTGGAACAACTGGTACAGGGCCGGACGAAAGGCCCCGGGAAGGGGTTCCCCGGACAGCAGCCGGTCCCAAGAGGGTTCATAGTCCTGGATGAATTTGTTTAATGCCGCGCCCACCCCGGAGTGGCGGTCCGTCAAGGAGGTCGCCCGGTTCTTGAGGACCTTCTTCAGGCGCTGCCCCGCGCCTTCCAGGCCCTGGCGCAGGCCGGCCATGGTGTCTTGCAAAGGTAGCTGCCTGGCTTGGAGACGCTGTTCCATCTCCTTAATGGCCCCCAGGTCCCGGTTCAAGAGATCGCGGCTGAACTGCAACGCCTCTCGCAGTCCCCGGGCCACCATGCGCACCTGGGAGAGGCTGCCTCCTGCCAGGCGGCGGGCCTGGAGGTCCCGGAGGGCGGTTTGCAGGTCTTGGGCAAACCGGGCGGCTTCCCGGGCGGATAGGGCGGCCAGGTCCGGATCCACCTCCCACACGGACAGGAGCGCAGCCTCCCGGGGACCCAGATCCTCCCCTTGGGCCCGGCGCCGGTCCAGGAGAAGCTTCAACGCGGAAAAGGCATAAAGCCGGGGGTTGGGCTGCCAGCGCGCCAGGTCCCGGGCGGTTTGCTCCCGAAGACGCATGGCATCCTCTATGGACCCGTGCTCCCCCAGGTCCAGGTTGAACAGGAAAAAAAGATGGGGGGCCAGGCCCATGCGCTGCAACTCTCCCAGGAACTGAAAATCCGCCTGGCGCAAGCCCACCCGGGAACTGATGACATAGAGGGCCAGATCGCACTTCACCAGGTAAGCCAGCACCTGGGAGAGATGCTGGGGAATGGGAGAGTCGCTGCCCTGGCAATCCCCCAACTCCACCCCGGCCGCATCCCAGGGGAAGGGGATGGTGAGGAGCACGTCTTTGAGATAAACCGCAGTAGCTTCCCGGGTCACCAGGTCCCGGTGGCGGGCCAGTTCCGCCCCGGTAAGGGACAGGTCTCCCGAGGGGGGCAGCATCCCGGTCACCGGCTCATACCCTTCCAGAAAAGACTTAAGGAGCAGGTAATTGGGGTCCAGGCTGCCTTCGGTCCAGATCTCCTCCCCCCGGGCCTCGCTCAGGACCTGGGCCAGGAGGTCCCGGTGCATTGCGTCCTGCAGGTCCGGGGGATCGGCCCCCTGGAGGCGGCGGCTGGGCAGGAAGCTCAAGGCCCGATGAATCTCGGCGTTGATTTCGGTCCATTCCTTGAACTTCAGAACCGCGCCGGCCTCTCCGGGCTGCACCCGGGTGATCATGGCGGTAAGGATGCCGGCGCCCCGCTTCAGGAGTTCCTGGCCCACCAGGGCGTTGATGACCGTGCTCTTCCCGGATTTTACCGGGCCCACCACCGCTACCCGGCAGAGGTCTTCCGCCACGTGGGCCTGGACCTGGGCCAGCACCTTGAGCCAATGCCGGCCCTGGGCGGCTGCCTGGGGAAACAGACGGGTATATTCACCCGCGACTTCCCGCAGCTTTTGGATTTCCCGGAGCAGGTCCTGGTGGGACTGGCTCACCGGCACCTCAACGCACCTCTAACCAGGAGGAAAACGCGAGCAATCCTCAACCTCATTTTTTGGGTGCAAATCCCTGGACATAGGGGCGGGCCACCTCGATGCGCAGCTTGTCGCCGATTTCCAGGTTGACGATCTGGTCCTCAATACTGATGATGGTGCCGATGATGCCCCCACTGGTGATCACCCGGTCGCCCCGCTTCAGATTATCCAACAACTGGCGATGTTCCTTGGCTTTCCGCTGTTGGGGCCGGATCAGCAGAAAATAGAAAATCCCCACCATCAAAGCCATGGGAACCACAAAGGTCCACATGGGGCTGGCTTCCGACCCGCCCCCTTGAGCCGCATGAGCCCAATTAACCACGCGTGTTACCTCCCTCTAAACGATTTTGGTAAAACTCTCGACGAAACGCGGCAAACGTGCCGGTAGCCGCCGCTTGCCGCATCAGGGCCATCAAGTGAAGATAGTAGTATAAATTATGCAGCGTGAAAAGGCGATAGGCCAGGATTTCCCGGGACACAAAGAGATGCCGCAGGTAGGCCCGGGAATAATGGCGGCAGGTATAGCAGCCGCAGGCCTCATCCAGGGGGCGAGGGTCCTGGGTATACGCGGCATTTTTGATCACCACCCGGCCTGCCGTGGTAAAGGCCATGCCGTTTCGGGCATTTCTGGTGGGCATGACGCAGTCGAACATATCCACCCCCCGGGCCACCCCCTCCACCAGGTCCTCCGGAGTCCCCATTCCCATGAGATATCGGGGTTTATCTTCGGGCAACTCCGGGGTGACGGCCTCCACCATGGCCAGGGTAAGATCCTTGTCCTCCCCCACGCTCAGGCCTCCCAGGGCATAGCCGTCAAAGTCCAACTCCCGGAAGGCCTGGGCCTGCTCCCGCCGCAGCTCGGGCATCATGCCTCCCTGGACCACCGCGAACAGGGCCGGACCCTCCCGAGACCGGGCCGCTAAGGAGCGCTGGGCCCAACGGAGGGTGAGGGCCGCGGCCTTACGGACTTCCTCTTCCTTGGCCGGGTAGCCGGGACACTCATCCAGGCAGATCATGATATCCACCCCGATGGCCTCCTGCATGGCCACCACCTTCTCCGGATCCAGGAAATGCAGGGACCCGTCCAGATGGGACCGGAAGGTCACCCCTTCTTCCTTTAAGGTGCGAAAGGGTGCCAGGCTGAGGATTTGGTAGCCCCCGGAATCCGTGAGAATCGGTCCGTCCCAATGCATGAAGCGGTGCAGCCCCCCCAGCGCGGTGATCACTTCGATCCCGGGGCGCAGATATAGGTGATAGATGTTTCCCAGAATAATCCCGGCCCCCAAATCCTGCAACTCTTCGGGAGTCAGGGTTTTTACCGTCCCCAGGGTCCCCACGGGCATGAAGGCAGGGGTCGCCACCAGCCCCCGGGCCGTGGAAATCTCTCCCAGCCGAGGCCCCACGGGGCTTTCGGATTTTTTTAAGGTGAATTTAAACTCTGGGGTCATTGTTAGTTGTTAGTTGTTAGTTTTGAGTTTTCAAGTTTTGGTTTTGGGTTCTCATCGGGAACGGCATTTTCCGTAGCCGCAGGCTTTACCGTGAAAGTCTCAAGATTATTCGTTGTCCCGTTAGATTATTAACATACAATCCCCGTAACTATAAAACCGATATTTCTCCCTAATCGCTTCCTCATAGGCCCGCAGGATGAATTCCCGCCCCGCGAAGGCGCTCACCAACAACAGCAGCGTGGACTTGGGCAGGTGAAAATTGGTGAGCAGCTTATCCACCGCCTTGAACCGGTATCCCGGGTAAAGGTAGAGGTCGCACCAGCCCTGGCGGGGGGTGAACCCCTGGGGCAAGGCGCAGTATTCCAGCACCCGGACGCTGGTGGTGCCCACCGCGGCCAGGCGCTTTCCCTGGGCCCTGGCCTGATTGAGTCTGGCCGCGGTATCCTCCGAAAGCTCAAAATACTCCGGTTCCAGACGGTGCCGGGTGTAGTCCTGGACCCGCACCGGGGCAAAGGTGCCGGGCCCCACGTGCAAGGTGACGGACACCGTCTCAATGCCCCGGCTCTTCAAGGCTTCCATCATGGCCGGGGTAAAATGCAGCCCTGCGGTGGGACAGGCGATGGCGCCGGCTTTGGCGGCATAAATGGTTTGATAGCGCTCTTCATCCCCGGCGTCCGGAGACCTGCGGATATAAGGCGGCAGGGGCACTTCCCCCACGGATGCTGCAATTTGGCGGACATCGCCGTTGAGGGAGGACAGGCGCACTTCCGCCACCCCGGGCCGTGGCAGGGCCATCACCTCCGCCTCCAGGCCGGAGCCGAAGCGAAGGATTTGCCCCAACTTCAGCCGGCCCCGATAGGTGGCGATGACATGGGCGGTTCGGGCCGGTTCCTGAACAGCCGAGGGCGGTTGTTCCACATTTACCTTTTCCGCCCCCTCCACCTCCGGCAGGCGGTGCAGCAGGAGCTCCACCTTGCCGCCGCTGGCTTTCACCCCTTTCAGGCGGGCAGGGAAGACCCGGGTGTCGTTGACCACCAGCAGGTCCTCCGGGGTGAGCCAGCGGGGCAGGTCCCGGAACGCGGCGTGATGGATTTCTCCCCGGTCCCGGTTGAGCACCATCAGCCGGGAGGTATCCCGCTCCACCAGGGGATATTGAGCCACCAACTCCGGCGGCAGGGGATAATCGTAATCCTGTATGTGACTGGTCATGGGTATTTATGGAATAAATCCCAAAGTTTTCCGGTTGTCAATGCATTAACCGTGACCCAAATCCACCGCCTGACTTTGGCAAGAGAGGGGGCTGCCGGTTCGGCCTCGCTTGCACAAATTGTCAAGAGTTAGGCCTGCCGGTGGATTAAGGCCTACCGATTACTTTTTACTTTGAGTAATATAATCGAACCTCAAATGCCGCAACATTCAAGAGAAATGCGCTCCGCCCCGATAAAAAAATATGGCAAAGATTTCCCTGACAGGTTAAATTTTAAAGTTGAGGGGATTATACGAGTTCGCACCCTGCCTGTTTGCCAAGCCATGCCAAGGATACCCGGTTATGTCCAGAGGAAAAGAACGCCCCAACCGGGGCTTGAAATTAGAAGTTACGGTGATACCCCATAAATACCTGGATTGGCCCCTGGCGGAAATTATTCGCCATCTGGGCAACGGGCCCCTGTTGTGGCCCGGGGGCGCCGGCCGGGCCCAGGGGATCAAGTTTGTGCCCTATGAAATCAAAAAAAAGCGGGGGCGCAAACCCAATGCCCAAAATAAGCCGGCCAAGGCCGCGGATCCTTCTTCAAATCCTCCTGAAGCCTCTTGATAATTCCCTCCAGCCTGTTTAAAACCATACGGATGGCCGTGAACTTTGCTTCCAACGAAGCATGGATACGCTCGCCTGACGGCAAGGGATCCATGCCTTACGGAGACTCTAGGTCTATCAGGTTTGTACCGAAAAACGAGGCCAGGGGCCGGTGGGCAAGCGCCAGTCAAGAAATCCGGGGGTCAATCTCAATAACCGAAAACTCGAAACTCGAAACTAACAACTAAAAACTAACAACTAACAACTGTTTCCATACAAATGTTCAATAGCAAAATCGTTATCAAGGGCGCCCGGGAGCATAATCTCCGGAATATCGATCTGGAGTTGCCCCGGAACCGATTTATCGTCATAACCGGGGTTAGCGGCTCCGGCAAGTCCACCCTGGCCTTCGACATCCTCTATGCCGAGGGCCAGCGCCGGTACGTGGAGAGTCTTTCGGCCTACGCCCGGCAATTCCTGGAGCTCATGGACAAGCCGGATGTGGAGTACATCGAAGGGCTGTCCCCGGCCATCGCCATCGAGCAGCGCAGCGCCTCCCGGAATCCCCGTTCCACGGTGGCCACGGCCACGGAGATTTACGACTACCTGCGGGTGTTGTTCGCCCGGGTAGGCACGCCTTATTGTTATCAATGCGGACGGGCCATCTCCGCCATGAGCGTCCCCCAGATGGCGGACCAGATACTGGCCCTGTCTCCGGGCAGCCGCATCACCGTCCTGGCCCCGGTGGTGGTGAACCGCAAGGGGGAGCATATCAAACTCTTAGAGCGCCTCCAGCGGGAGGGTTACAGCCGCATCCGCCTGAATGGCGAAATCGTGGAGCTTGAAGAACTGCCGGTCCTGGATAAGAACAAGCGGCACACCATTGAGGCGGTGGTGGACCGCCTGGTGGTCAAACCGGATTTGGGGGCCCGGCTCACCGACTCCCTGGAGTTGGCGCTGCGGCTGGCGGAGGGCGTGGTCAGGGTGACGGTGCAGGGCGGGGAAGAACTCCTGTTCAGCGAGCGCTTCGCCTGCGACCACTGCGGGGTCAGCCTGCCGGAGCTCACCCCCCGGTTATTTTCCTTTAACAGCCCCCAGGGGGCCTGTTCCGGGTGCAGCGGGTTAGGGACCCGCATGGTCATCGACCCGGAGCTGGTGGCGCCCAACGAGGATTTGAGCCTCCGGGAAGGGGCTATCCGTCCCTGGTCGCAGCGCCATTCCCTCCGGCACCAGCAGATGCTGGAGGCCCTGGAGGAGCAATATCACTTTTCCATCCACACGCCTTTCCGGGACCTGCCGGAAGAAGCCCGCCAGGTTCTGCTGTACGGCTCCCAGGGCCGGCCCATCAATTTCTTTTTTGAGCAGGGGGGCCGACGTATCTACGGCCCCCGGCCATTCCCGGGCGTCATCGCCCTGCTCCAGGAACGCTACCGGGAGACGGACTCGCCTCTCATCCGGGAAGAAATCGAGCAGTACATGAGCGTGAGGCCCTGCCCGGACTGCGGCGGCGCCAGGCTTAGGAGAGAAGCCCTGGCGGTGAAGCTGGACGGGGTGAACATTAGCGAACTGACGGGCTTTACCGTGGATCAGGCCCTGAGGTGGTTTGCCGGTCTGGAGTTGAGCCCCCGCCAGGCGGAGATCGCCCGCCGGGTGTTGAAAGAGATTGTGGAACGCCTGGGCTTTTTGGAAGAAGTGGGCCTGGATTACCTGACCCTGGACCGGCGCACCGGCACGTTGGCCGGGGGCGAGGCCCAGCGCATCCGGCTGGCCACCCAGATCGGCTCCAAGCTCAGCGGCGTGCTCTATATCCTGGACGAACCCTCCATCGGCCTGCATCCCCGGGACACCGCCAGGCTGCTGCACACCCTGAAGATGCTGCGGGATTTGGGCAATACGGTCATCGTGGTGGAGCACGATCCGGAGACCATCCGCCAGGCGGATTTTGTGGTGGACATGGGCCCGGGCGCGGGCCGGGAAGGGGGAGAGGTGGTGTTCCACGGCACCCCGGCGCAACTGGTGCGCCACCCCAAATCCCTCACCGGCCTCTATCTGTCCGGCAAGCGGCAAATTCAGCTGCCGGGGAAGCGCCGGGTCCCCCAGAATTTCTTAGCGCTCTCCGGCGCCAAAGGGCACAACCTCAAGGACCTGGAAGCGGCCATTCCCTTAGGGGTGTTGAGCTGCGTCACCGGGGTGTCCGGCTCGGGAAAAAGCACGTTGATCATGGACACCCTGTACCTGGCCCTGCGCCAAAAGCTGTTTAGGGCCAAGGTCCCCGCGGCGCCTTACGCCGATCTGAAGGGCACGGAACACCTGGACAAGGTGGTGAACATCGACCAGAGCCCCATCGGCCGCACCCCTCGGTCCAACCCCGCCACTTATTCCGGGGTGTTTACCCTGATCCGGGAACTGTTTGCCCAGGTGCCGGATTCCCGCATGCGGGGCTATAAGCCCGGACGCTTCAGCTTCAATGTCAAGGGGGGCCGCTGCGAAGCCTGCCGGGGGGAGGGCATCAACAAGATCGAGATGCACTTCTTACCGGACGTTTATGTGCGCTGCGAGGTTTGCCGGGGTTTGCGCTACAACCCCGCCAGCCTGGAGATCCGCTACAAAGGGAAAAATATCGCGGAGATCCTGGAGATGACCGTGGATCAGGCCCTGGAGTTTTTCCATCCGGTGCCCGCGCTCCGGGATAAACTCAAGACCCTGACGGATGTGGGGCTGGGTTACATCCAGTTGGGCCAGTCGGCCACCACCCTGTCCGGGGGCGAGGCCCAGCGGTTGAAACTCTCCAAAGAACTGAGCAAGCGGGCCACCGGGCGCACCCTCTACATCCTGGATGAGCCCACCACCGGCCTGCACCTGGCCGACATCGAAAAGCTCCTCCTGGTGCTGAACCGCTTGGTGGACGCGGGCAACACCGTGATTATCATCGAACACAACTTAGAAGTGATTAAAACCGCGGATTATCTCATCGACTTAGGCCCGGAAGGGGGCGACGGCGGCGGCCAACTGGTGGCGGTGGGGACCCCGGAGGAACTGGCCCAACACCCGGAGTCCCATACGGGACGGTTTTTGAGGGAATTATTGAATTAGCGCTTGAGAGAGTTCCCCGGGGCAAAGGCAGGGATGCCTTTGCTGCCGGCCACTCTCACCAAGCCTCTCCCCCAACCTCGTAAGGTAGAATAAAATATGCTGGCAAGTCAGGGCCCTAGGCCCAGACTTGCCAGCCTCTTATGGGGGGTTGGGAGGGGAGTTTGAGGGAAGGGCGGTAAACAGTGAACAGTGAGCAGTTGCTCATGAGCCGTTGGCTCACCCGTAAATTATGAAAAGGGGCGCACTGTTCATGGTGCGCAGTGCTCACCCCACTTTGGCGGGCACGGAGGCCCGCCCCACGAACTTGAAACTTGAAACTCGAAACTTTTCGGAACAGTCGCGCATGAGCCATGGGCTCTCTCCAAAAGCATAAAAAGGGGCGCACTCCTAACTTTGAACTTTGAACCTTGAACTTTGAACTTTTCCAAGGCAGTGAGCAGTGAGAAGCAAAATCGGAGTGCGCCGGGACGGCTCTTTACCTGCTACTTACTGTTTACTGCTCACTGGTCACTGTTCACTCTCTTCCCCCCGGCCCTGGCGCGTTGGCTTCGGAAACTCTCAAAAAATGAGGTTCCCGGCCAGTAGAATCGACCCCCGAAATTTTTTTGAAAAAAATTTTGACAGCACCGCGAAAATAGGTTAGAAGTAGGTTCGTGAAAAGTTACACATGGCCCATCTGCAGCAGATTCAATTTCAACTCCTTAAAATAAATACACAAGGTGGCAGCCAGGCATGATTGACATTGACTGGACGTTGTTTGCGCAACTGGTCAACTTTCTGGTCTTGGTCTTCCTTCTGAACATGGTGTTGTTCCGGCCCATCCGGAACAGCATGAAGGAGCGACAGGCCGGAATGGCGGCGCAAGAGGCCGAGGTCGGCAGTCTCATGGATCGGGGTCAGGGCATCGGCGCGGAGATAGCCGACAATTTGGCCCAGGCCCGGCGGGACGCCCTGAGCCGGAAAGAAGGACTGCGTCAGGAAGGCGCCCAGGCGGAAACTTCCCTGCTGGAGGCGGTAAAAAAGGAAGTGGACGCGGAATGGGTCAAGGTGGAAGGCAAGATCAAAGCCGACATGGCCAAGGCCCGGAAAGCCTTAAAGACCCAGGCCCAGTCCTTTGCCCAAATGCTGGCCTCCAAGATTCTGGGGAGGGAACTCTCATGATCGCGAAACCGAGCGTCCGGGGGAAATGGACCGGCCGGGTCTTCCTGGGAGCATCCCTGGGATTGTTGGCCGCCACCGCGGCCCTGGCCGCAGGCGGTGAGGGCGGGGGAGGCATCAGCCCTGCCAAGATGACGGACTTCATCTGGCGTAGCGTCAACTTTGTGGTCTTTGCCGCGATCCTCATCAAACTGGTGGCTAAGCCGGCCAAAGCTTTTTTCGGTAAGCGCAGCCAGGACATCGCCACTTCCTTAGAGGATCTGGAGGCCCAGAAGGCGGCCGCGACTCAGGCCGTGAAAGACGCTGAAGCCCGCCTGGCCGCGGTAGCCGCGGAGCGGGACAAGATCCTGCAGATGTTCATCGACGAAGGTGAGATGGAAAAGGCCAAGATCGTGAAAAACGCGGAAGCCGTAGCGGCCCGCCTCCGGGAAATGGCGAGTCTCACCATTCAGCAGGAAACCAAAAAGGCGGTCCAGGACCTGAAAGTCGAAGTGGCTCAAATGGCCACCCAACTGGCCGAAGACCTCATCAAAGAAAAGGTCACATACGCCGACCAACAAAAGTTGGTGGGAGAATATCTTAAAAAGGTGGTGGAAGCCCATTGATTGATCTAACCGTTGCCCGACGCTATGCCAAAGCCTTGCTCACCCTGGGCAAGGACGACGCTAAGTACAAGGAGTATGGGGAGGCGCTCCGGGGGTTTTCCCACCTTCTGGAGCGGGAGCCGGAGCTCAAGGATGCCCTGCTCAACCCCGTACATGGCCGGGAGGACCGCCATAAGCTGCTCCTCCGGATCATCGAGCTTCTGCAGATGCCGACCATGGTGGGCAATCTGCTGCAACTCCTGTTCGACAAACACCGTCTGGCGGCCTTGCCGGGAATAGCCCAAAGCTACCAGGAACTGGTGGACGAACTGGAAAAGGTGAGCCGCGCCAAGGTCACGGCCGCGATTTACCTGGAAGACGCCGTCCAGGAAAAATTGCGCCGGACCCTGGAAAAGATCACCGGCACCACGGTGGTAATGGACGTTGAAGAGGACCCCGCCATCCTGGGCGGCATTATCGCCAAGGTAGGGGACCTGGTGCTGGACGGCAGCGTGCGCACCCAACTTCAGACGTTAAGAGAATCCTTAATAAAAGGCGAGGTTTTATAAATGGAGATCAGAGCCGAGGAAATCAGCCAGATTATTCGCCAGCAGATCCGGGATTATGAAAAGAAGGTGGAAGTGGCGGAAACCGGCACCGTCCTGTCGGTGGGTGACGGCATTGCCCGGGTGCACGGCGTGGAAAAATGCATGGCCATGGAGCTCCTGGAATTCCCCGGGGGCATCTTTGGTCTCGCCCTCAACCTGGAAGAGGACAACGTGGGTGTCGCCATCCTGGGTGAAGACACCCACATCAAAGAGGGCGACATCGTCAAACGCACCGGCCGCATCGCCGAGGTGCCCGTAGGGGACGCGGTCCTGGGCCGGGTCATGGATCCCGTGGGCAACCCCATTGACGGCAAGGGCCCCATCGACA
>CAZUBT010000012.1:0-54362 GCA_964618815.1 uncultured Desulfobacterales bacterium
AAAGCGGACAAATCATGTGCTATGAATTGCGGTCATATCATTTGCTATCGACAGCCTTTGCGCAGTAACACCTGGGGCATACATTCTTTAGCTTTTCCATAATCAGGCGTCCTGCGACCCGGAAGAATTGAGGATAGGGAATTTTTTTAGTTGCTATTGAATATCAATTGCAATAAACTCCGTCTATTATGACCATGCGAGTCGCGTTCATCGGCCAGCCCAACTGCGGCAAGAGCACCATCTTCAATTATTTCAGCGGCTACAAGGCCGCGGTATCCAACTTCCCCGGCACCACGGTGAAGTACACCGTCAGCCAGGTGGTGTTCGAAGGCGAACAGATCACCTGCGTGGACCTGCCCGGGGTTTATTCCCTCACCTCCACGGACCAGGCGGAGCTGGAGTCCCGGAACTTCCTCCTGGCTGAGGAAGTTGAAGTCATCGTCAACGTCATTGACGCCACCTTGTTGGGGCGCAGCCTGGAGCTCACCCTGGAATTGATGAGCCTGGAGCGGCCCATGGTGGTGGCCCTGAACATGATGGATGAGGCCGCCCGCAAGGGCATCACCATCGACGCCCCCAGGCTGGCCCAACTCCTGGGAGTGCCGGTGGCGCCCACCATCGCGGCCACGGGCCGGGGCTTGACGGAACTCCTGGAGACCGCCATCGCCACCGCCCGCAGCGACATCCGGCCTTCCCAGATTTTATTCAGCCGGGATATCGAACAGGAGATTGCGGAGTTGAGCGATCACCTGGACCCCCACCAGGCCCAGGAATTGGGCCTCCCCCATCGCTTCCTGGTGGTCAAGCTCCTGGAAGACGACCCGTACCTCATAGAGGAGATCCGGCGGCATCATCCGGACTGCGTGGCCATGGTGCGGAATCACCAGAAAATTCTGGCCGAGACCCACGGCCGGCCCCCGGAGACGGTGATTTCCTCGGAGCGCCATGCCCTGACGGTCAACCTCTTCGAACAGGTGGCCAAGGTCAAGCCCGCGGAAAAACCCGCCTGGCGGGACCGCCTGGATAAGGTGGCCACTCACAAATTCTGGGGTTACGTGCTGCTGGTTCTGGTTATGGGGCTGTTCTTCCTGGCGGTCTTTAAGCTGGGCCAGCGCGCCGAAGATTTCTTGATGGGTTATCTGGATGCGGCTCAAAAGGCTATGCAGGCTTGGCTGGGGGCCGACAGCCTGGCCTATTACGTGGCCGGTGAAGGCCTGCTCCTGGGCATCTTCGGCGGCGTGGCCATTGTCCTGCCGTATCTGCTGCCCTTCCTGGTGGGCCTGGCCCTGTTGGAGGACAGCGGCTATCTGCCCCGGGTGGCTTTTCTCATGGACAACCTCATGCACCTGTTGGGCCTCCACGGGAAATCCATCATTCCCTTCATCCTGGGCTACGGTTGCAGCGTGCCCGCGGTGATGGCCACCCGCATCCTGGAGAGCCCCCGGGACCGGATGGTGGTGGCCATGCTGGCCGTGCTCATCCCGTGCTCGGCCCGCTCGGTGATCATCTTCGCCCTGGTGGCTTACGCCATCGGCCCTTATGCAGCCCTGGCGGTCTATTTTCTGAATCTCCTGATCATCGCGGTCCTGGGGCGGTTGTCCACCTGGATCCTGCCGGAGATTTCCCCCGGTTTGCTCATGGAGATCCCCGAATACCGCATGCCCACCTGGAGCAATGTCGTCCACAAAACCTGGCGCAGTCTCAAGGACTTCATCGTGGTGGCCTGGCCCATCCTGATTATCGGCAGCCTGGTGCTGAGCCTGCTGAAATTCTACGGCTTTGACGCGCACATCAACGGGCTCCTCTCGCCCCTCACCGGTCTTCTGGGCCTGCCGGACAAAGTGGGCACCACCCTGATTTTCGGGATCATGCGCAAGGAATTGTCCCTGGTGATGCTCAACGAAGCCCTGGGCACCAACCAGTTGCACACCGTTTTGACCCAGGTCCAGCTTCTCACCTTTACGGTCTTTGTGCTCTTTTACATTCCCTGCGCCTCCACCGTCGCGGCCCTGAGCCGGGAACTAGGCTGGAAGGGCGCGGCCACCGCGGTGGTGGGCTCCCTGGCCCTGGCCATAGCCCTGGGCCTGCTGACCCGCATGGTGGGAATGTTGATTTTTTAAAGAAAAATATTATTGGGAGAGCCGGGGGGGAAGTGAACAGTCATTCAAGGGCCTTTGGCCCACCTGTAAATTATGGAAAATTCCTGATGGGCATACTCCTAACTTTGAACCTTGAACTTTGAACTTTTAACATCTGACTTCTTCAACCATTGGGAGAGACTGCATGGGCCGATTGAAACGCTGGTTATATCTCTTGGGGGGTCTCCTCCTGGTCCTGGGTCTGGGCTACGTACTGCTGGGGCTGGTCTTTACGGATTTTCTGGTGGACGTCTGGTGGTTTCAGGCCCTGGGGTATGGCGGATATTTCTGGCTGCGGCTGGGTTACCGGTACCTGATTTTCGGCGCCTTTACCTTGGTATTTTTCCTGGTGTTCTTCCTGAATTTTTGGGTGGCCTCCCGCTTCCTGGGAACCGCGCCCCCGGATGCGGCCCGGCCTCTGCCGGCCCGCCCCGGCTACCAGACCCTGGTGGCCCACTTCCGCTCCGGTTCCCTCAAGGTTTATACCCCCTTTTCCCTGGTGTTGGGCGTGGTGGTGGCCCTGCCGTTGTTCCGGCAATGGGAAGCCACCCTGCTCTATTTCTTTGCCCCCGCCGCAGGGGTGGCCGATCCGGTATTCGGCAAGGATATCGGCTATTATTTATTTGCCCTGCCGGTTTATCTGTTGGTGCTGGATGAACTGCTCGCGGTGTTCTTGCTGTTATTATTGGGGTTACTGCTGCTTTATTGGCTGGAGAAGCGCTTTCTGGCCCGCCAGGGGCAAAGCCTGCCCCGGGGCGCGGGGATTCACCTGAGCGTTTTGGTGGGGGGCTTGTTTCTCCTGGGAGGCTGGAATTTTTGGCTCCAAAGGCACACTCTCCTCTATACCGCATCCCATGGGGATTTATTTTTCGGTCCAGGCTTTGTGGAGATGTGGGTGGTTCTGCCCCTCATCTGGCTGTCCATGGCGCTGTTGGGGGCCGTGGCGGTCATGTCCATCCGTTACCTCCATAACCGCCAGGGCCTGAAACCCTTAATAGCCCTGACCCTTATCTGGTTTTTGGTCCTGTGGGCCAGATATTCCCCGGCCTTGCCGAATTTCGTGGAGAAATATTACGTCAAGCCCGATGAAATTTCCCGGGAGCGCCCCTTTATCGCCCACCATATCCAGGCCACCCTGGCGGCCTACGATCTGGGCCGGGTGGAAACCCGGGAATATCCTATCCGGGAGGTTCCCTGGGACTTGCAGGGGCCCCAGATATCCGCGGCCCTCCGGAACATTCCCGTCTGGGATAAGGAAATTCTCCTAGGGGTGTACGAGCAGCTTCAGGAATTGCGCACCTATTATAATTTCACCTCTGTGGACGTGGACCGCTATCTTGTCCAGGGGGACTATCAGCAGGTGTTCCTGGCCCCCCGGGAATTGAACCTGGATGAGTTACCCCCCGGGGCCCGCAACTGGGTAAATGAACGGCTGAAATACACCCACGGCTACGGCGCGGTCATGACCCCCGCGTCCCAACGGGGGGAAGATCCCATGACCTGGTTCATCCAGGGCATCCCCCCCACCTCGGAGTTCGGGTTCACCATGGAGCAGCCCGCCATCTATTACGGCCTGGGCAAAATGGGCCCCTCCATCGCCCCCAACGACAGCCATGAGATGGGCTATCCCACGGAAGGCGGCCATACCGCGGTGGATTACCAGGGCAAAGGGGACGTGGCCTTGTCCTCCATATTCCGGAAGCTGATCTTTTCCCTCTATTTCAAGGAAAGGGACATCTTTTTCACCACCAAGACCAACGAGGCCAGCCGCATGTTGTTCCGGCGGCATATCGTGGAGCGGGTCAAGGCCCTGACCCCTTTCTTCCAGTTGGATGAAGACCCCTATATCGTGGTTACCCCTAAGGGAATTTACTGGATCCTGGACGGCTACACCACCTCGGACCGCTATCCCTATGCCCAGCCCTTCCGGGAAAAATTCAACTACATCCGCAACTCCGTGAAGATTGTGGTGGACGCGTATCACGGCACCGTCACCTACTACCTGGCCGAAGACCGGGACCCCATTATTCGGGCCTACCAGCGCATGTATCCCGGGCTCCTGAAAAGGCTCGACCAGTTGCCGGCGGAGCTTAAGCCGCACCTGCGCTATCCCAAAGGTCTGTTCGACATCCAGATGGCCATCTACGGCAAATATCACCAGACGGACCCGGAGGTCTATTACAAGCAGGAAGACCTCTGGGAATTCCCCGAGATCAGCCAGGGCGAGAAGACCCTGCGCATGCGCTCCTACTACCTCACCCTCAATCTCCTGGATCCCCAGAAGTCCGAATTCTTCCTCCTGGCCCCCATGACCCCCAGGGCCCGGGCCAATCTTCGGGCCTTGTGCACCGTGGGCTGCGACGGGGCCAACTACGGGAAGCTGGTGGTTTACAGCTTTCCCAAAGGCGCTATGGTGTACGGGCCTTCCCAGGTGGACGCCTTCATCGACCAGGACACCACCATCTCGGAGCAATTCTCCCTGTGGAACCAGACGGGGTCCCGGGTGGCCCGGGGCCGCATGATTCTCCTGCCCGTGGCCAACTCCATCGTCTATATCCAGCCGGTCTATCTGGAGGCCACGGCCAAGTTTAAGATCCCGCAACTGAAGCGCCTCATTGTCAGCAAAGGGGAGTTGGTGTCCATGGAACCCAGCCTGGAGCGGGGTTTTGAAAAACTCAACGAGCGCTTCAAAGCCCAGGCGGAGAGGATGAAACCGCGGCTGCAGCCGCAGAAGCAGTGATCAGTGATCAGTAACCAGTAATCAGTCTTTGATGGTGCGCAGTGCGCACCCTACTCTGCTCACCGCCCACCGCTCACTGATCACTGATCACTGTTCACTGGCTACTGGTCACTGATCACTGCCCCGGAACAAACAGGGCGCACCCGGTATCCGCGTAAACCTGGCGCCAGGCTGAGTCTGCCGAGAGCAGGGGATATACCGGTGATCGGGGGTCGATGAGCATTAGGTCCGGGGGGAATTCCTCCAGGAATCGCCGCCAGTCAGGGCGCGCGTAAAGAAAATCGAAGTACGCCCGACACACGGGGTCGGGATAAACCGTCTCATAGCGGCCGTCTATGGCCACCCGGCACCGGGGATACAGGGTCCAGATGGCGTATTCCCCCCAATTGAAATCCACCAGCAGGCTCCCGGATAGGCCATGGTTCCGGATATATGCCGCCGCGCCCACCGGGTAATATTTCTGGTGGCTGCGGGACTTGGGGTACGCGGGGATTTCCAGGGAAAAGGGGGCCTTGCCGGCGAATTGCAGGCACAAGCCGGCCATGACGGCCGCGGCCAGGAAGGGGAAGTATCTCCTCAGGGGGTTAAGGCCGGGGAAAACCGGGATTTCCCCTTTGAACTTCTCCAGAAAGGCCGCAAATAAGCGGGGCACATAGGCGCCTACCCCCAGCAGAAAGAAGACCTGGTGGCGGATATGTTTTACGCCCAGAAACAGGGTTACCGTTAGGACCAGGATGGGGGTGATCTCCCGCCACCTGGCCCACCAGGCCAGCATCCCCGTAAAGGCTATGATGATGAACAGGTAGAGGACCTCGCCTTCGCCGATGAGGCCCCGGCGGTAGGCGGTGAGCATTGAGGCCCATTCGGTGATCTCCGGCCGCGGCATAGAAACGGCCCGGAACATATAGGACCAGTATTCCCATCCATAGGGGTTGATTAAGGTAACCAGGGTTGCGGCTATCAGGAGCGCCCCGAAAGGCAGCCAGGGGCGCCGGCCCAGGGCCTCTCCCAGAGCGTACAGGGCGATTAGTCCCAATCCCGCCAAAAAACCGCCGTGGAGATTGCACCAGGGGATTTGCAGGGCCGCCAGCAGCCATAATCCCAGCCAGTTTCCCGTCAGCCGGGCCCGCTCCAACACGTAAAGGGACAGGGCGAAAAAGGCGTAAGTAAATATCTGGGCCCGCACCGGACTGTAGCCCATATTGGTGAACAACTGCACCATGACCAGGACCAGTCCGGCGCTTAAGGGGCCCGCGCCCCTGAGCCGGGCGGTCAGATACACCAGGACCGCGGCCCCCAGTCCGAATACATATTTCAGGAATTGTAGGCCCGGGGCGCCCAGGGCCTGATAAATTGGGCTGAACAGGACCCCCGTGAGCCACTCGTGATAGATCCAGGGGTCCAGGGTGGGCACATACGCGAAGATGTCCCGGTACGGAAACTCCCGGGTTTCCCAGAAGAGCCGGCCAAAGGCCAGGTACCCCCAGAGGTCGGGGTCCGCTTCGGCGCCGCCCAGGTTATTCAGCAGGACCATGACCATCAACGCGGTAATGGCGCTCTTTATACCGTTTTCGGTTTTCGGATTTCGGTTTTCGGTCAGCAGTGACTGGCTTATCAATAAGTTAGCCATAGAGTTGGTTGCATCTGAAACTGAACCTGATATTACCCCCACCGAGGTTGCCTGGCATGGTTTCGGGGGCCCGTCACTCATGGGGGCGTGGAAGTAGCTGAATAAACCTAGAGTTAAGGATGATTCAGGTTAACTTATCGGGAGGTGGAGTGGATAGCTTGAAACGCGGTATCCAGGGGGATATGCAGTGGCAGGTGTTGGCCAAGAGGTTCACCACAGAGGCACGGAGGGCACAGAGAAAATTCTCCGTGCCCTCCGTGTCTCTGTGGTTAAAAAATTATTGGGGGAATTTTTATACAAAAAGCTGGGCCGCCCAGCGCTACTTCCCCCGGTCCGTCCTGCTTACATCTTCAAGAGGTCCCGGGTCTTGGTCACCGCGTCCGCGGACTTACTCAGCATGGCCCGCTCTTCCTGAGTCAGTTGCAGGGTCATAATGGTTTCAATGCCGCCTGCCCCCAGGATCACCGGCACGCCGAAGAAGATGTCTTCCAGGCCGTATTCTCCGGTGAGGTAAGCCGATACCGGCGCCAGGCGCTTCTGATCTTTCAGGATAGCCTCGGACATCTGCACCGCCGCGGCCGCGGGGGCGTAAAAAGCCGAACCGGTTTTGAGCAAAGAGACGATTTCCCCGCCGCCTTTACGGGTGCGCTCCACCAGGGCCGCGATGACCGGAGGCGGCAGCAGGTCCGCCAGGGGCACCCCGGACACGTTGGAGCAGCTCACCAGGGGCACCATTTCGTCTCCATGCCCCCCCAACACCATGGCCTGGATCTCTTCCACCGCCACCCCTAATTCCATGGCGATGAAACATTTGAAGCGCGCCGTGTCCAGGATGCCGGCCATGCCCATGACCCTCTGGGGAGAAAAGCCGCTCACTTTATAGGCCACATAGCACATGGCGTCCAGGGGGTTGGCCACCACGATGATGATGGTGTCCGGAGATTTTTCCACCACCTGGCTGGTGACCTGGGCCACGATGTTCTTGTTGGTGGCGATGAGGTCTTCCCGGCTCATCCCGGGTTTGCGGGGGATGCCGGAAGTGATGATGGTGATCTGCGAGTCCCGGGTGGCTTCATAATCATTGGCCCCCACCACTTCCACATTGAACCCGAAGATGGGCCGGGCCTGCATCAGGTCCAGGGCCTTCCCCTGGGGCATACCTTCCACGATATCCACCAGGACCACATCCGCCAGTTCCCGGGCGGCGATCCAATGGGCGCAAGTGGCCCCGACGTTGCCGGCGCCTACCACGGTGATTTTCGGGCGAGCCATAATCAAATTCCTCCTTAACGGATATTTTC
Source organism: uncultured Desulfobacterales bacterium (assembly GCA_964618815.1). Taxonomy (GTDB): domain Bacteria; phylum Desulfobacterota; class Desulfobaccia; order Desulfobaccales; family 0-14-0-80-60-11; genus CAZUBT01. The sequence goes on from CAZUBT010000012.1 coordinate 7,810, forward strand.
ACTGAGGCGGCCGGAAGTTCTCCTGCGCCTGCGGGTCTCCCCCATCCCCGCCTCCATCGGCCGGAACCCAATGGGGCTGGTGGAAACGCGGCGATAACTTCCCGGCCTCCTGGAAATCTATTTCATGACAACCTTTTTATCCTAGCTTTTTTAGCCATCTCCTGCAACGAAATTTTCGCGGGGCCGCGGTTAGCAAGCAGCTTACAGCTATCAGCTTAAGATTTTGGGCTTCAGGTGATTCAAGTTTCGCACCCTAAAGGACCTTGGATATCGGCAATGCTAAAGGCCATCGGGCATTTCGTCGGTGAACCCTGAAAAATGTGGAGTAGGCGCCCTCGCCTGCTCATGCACAGGCTGGAAAGCCTGTGCCACCAAAGAACAGCCGGGGGCGGCGGTTCCACATTTTCCTCTCCCATGTCCGGTCTCCATCAACCGCCCCTGTTTATTTGAGTTTTCAGATTATCAAATCTGCGTTAATCTGTGTACATCTGCGGTTAATATCGGGTTTCTCCATCAAATTTCCTAAGCGTGGTTCCCATGGCGGATGAGTCTGCAGTTCCCTTTTGGAGCCTGCCCGCGTCGGATTTGCTGGCGCAGTTGGGAACCACCCTCCAGGGGCTGGACGCGGCGGAAGCCCGGCGCCGGCTCAGCCAGGCGGGGGCTGACGGGCTGAAGGCCCGACCCCGCCTGGAAACCCTCACCCTGCTGCTGGCCCAATATAAAAGCCCCATCATCCTCATCCTGCTCTTTGCCGCGGGCCTGTCGTTTTTCCTCCGGGACCACGCCGACGGTCTGATCATCATGACCATCGTCATAGTGAGCGGCCTCCTGGGATTCTGGCAGGAAAAGGGCGCCACCGAGGCCGTAAAGCGGCTCCTGGCCCTGGTGCAGATCAAAGCTATGGTGCGCCGGGAGGGGGAGTCCCGGGAAGTTCCGGTGGAAGAGATCGTCCCCGGAGACATCGTGCTCCTGCATGCCGGGGACGTCATCCCCGGCGACTGCCTACTCTTGGATTCCAAAGACCTTTATGTGGACGAGGCCGCGCTCACGGGGGAGACCTTTCCGGTGGAAAAGACTCCCGGGATGCTACCTCCCGAAACCCCCCTGGCCCGGCGGACCAACGCCCTGTTCATGGGAACCCATGTGGTGAGCGGCGCCGCCACCGCCCTGACGGCCTTAACCGGCGCGGCCACCGAGTTCGGCCAGGTCTCCTCCCGGCTGCGGCTGAAGGCCCCGGAAACGGAATTTGAGCGGGGCGTCAAGCGGTTCGGTTACTTTCTCATGGAAGTGACCCTGATGCTGGTCATCGCTATCTTCGCCATCAACGTGTATCTGGCCCGGCCGGTCCTGGACTCCTTTCTCTTCTCCCTGGCCCTGGCGGTGGGCCTCACCCCCCAGTTGCTCCCGGCCATCATCAGCATCAACCTGAGTATGGGCGCCAAGCGCATGGCCCGGGAAAAGGTCATTGTCAAACGCCTGGCGGCCATCGAAAACTTCGGGGCCATGAATGTGCTGTGCGCCGATAAGACCGGCACCCTCACGGAAGGCGTGGTCAAGCTGCACTCCGCCCTGGACCCGGAAGGCGGGGAAAGTGAGAAGGTCCTGTTTTACGCCTACCTGAACGCCTTCTTTGAGACGGGCTTTGCCAACCCCATGGACCAGGCCATCCGCAGTCATTGCAGCCTGGATGTGTCCGCCTTCCGCAAGCTGGATGAAGTGCCTTATGATTTTATCCGGAAACGCTTGAGCATCCTGGTGGCCCAGGAAGATACCTGTCTCATGATCACCAAAGGCGCCCTGCTCAACGTGCTGGCGGTATGCGACCGGGTGGAGACTGCCCGGGGGGAAGCTGCGGACCTGGGGTCTTTCATGGAGGTCATCCAGCGGAATTTCGCGGCCTTCAGCGCCCAAGGCCTGCGGACCCTGGGGGTGGCATACCGCCGCATGGAACCCTGTAGCGCCATTACCAAGGACCAGGAAACCGGCATGACCTTCCTGGGATTTCTCCTGGTCTATGATCCGCCCAAGCCCGGCATTTTGGAGCACATCAAGGAACTGAAGCGCCTGGGGGTATCGCTCAAGATCATTACCGGCGACAATGCCCTGGTCGCGGCCAGTCTGGCGCACCAGATGGGACTGGCCCACCCCCGCCTGGTTACCGGCCCTGAACTGCGGCTGATGAGCGATGCGGCCATGATCAAGAAAGTCCATGACGCCCAGGTGTTCGCCGAGGTGGAGCCCAACCAGAAGGAGCGCATCATTCTGGCCCTGAGAAAATCGGGCAATGTGGTGGGGTTCATGGGGGACGGCATCAACGACGCCTCGGCCCTTCACGCCGCGGACGTTTCCATTTCCGTGGACAGCGCGGTGGATGTGGCTAAAGAGGCGGCGGACATCGTGCTCCTCGAAAAGGACCTGGGGGTATTGGCCCAGGGGGTCCGGGAAGGCCGCATAACCTTTGCCAATACCCTCAAGTATGTGTTCATGGCCACCAGCGCCAATTTCGGCAACATGTTTTCCATGGCCGGGGCTTCCCTGTTCCTGCCCTTCCTGCCGCTATTGCCCAAACAGATCCTACTCACCAACCTGCTCACGGATGTTCCGGAAATGACCATTGCCACGGACCGGGTGGATTCCGAGCTTATCGACCAACCCAGGCGTTGGGATATCAAGTTTATCCGCCGTTTCATGATCACCTTCGGCCTGGTCAGTTCCATCTTCGACTATCTCACCTTCGGGGCGCTGTTCTTTATCCTCCATGCCAATGTGGAGCAATTCCGCACCGGCTGGTTTCAAGAATCGGTGATTTCCGCGGCCATCATCGTGCTGGTGATCCGCACCCGCCAGCCCATGTTTAAGAGCCTGCCGGGGAAATATCTCCTGGGCGCCACCCTCCTGGTGGTGGCCGCGACCCTCCTCTTTCCCTATACCCCCCTGGCCGGGCCCTTTGGTTTCCAGCCGCTGCCCCTGGAATTTCTCCTCCTCCTCGCCCTGGTTCTGTTCCTCTACATCAGCGCCGCGGAGGTGGCCAAGATCATCTTTTACCGCAAGGCTAGGCGGCGGTAGGGGGCAGGTTTCAGGTTTCAGGGATTATGCCAAGTTCTCTTTCCAATGCAACCAACTTAGGTTTCAACTTGCTGGTAACCCTGGTATTTTTAACCGAAAACCGATAACCGAAAACGAAAACGGTATTAGGGGGCAGCAGTGAACAGTGAGCGGTTTAGCCATTAGCTGTAATGACATCTAACGTTAGCATTCGATTATGCACAGCGTCAAAGCAGCTTGGATATGGATTCTCATGGATTATCTTCCTTCACCCAAGCACAATAATGTATGCTAACAACTATTGTCATTACAATTAGCCGTTAGCTTTCAGCCATCGGATACCGGTTGTCATACGAGTCCATCCTGTATGGTGTCCAAATCCCTCCCTCTTTCCGGAGACGGATTCTTTATCTCGGATAGCCAATTTTTTTTTACAAAAGCTTCCTGGCCCCCCTTGTTTTTTTTCCTGAGATGATTAACAATAGCCTTGCTGGGATGTTCAGTCTGAGCCCCCCCAGGGTAATGGGGAGACGTCCTGGCCATACTCCCAAAGAGCATGGCCACCCTTCGGGCTGAACTGTCGGCTGACTGCTTTGGCCTTGAGCAAAGGCGGCGTTCTGAGGGGAATCTCTCAGATGAGCCGGCTGGGCGCGGGTTGCCAGACGTGGCGGCAGATGCCTGCTCCGCTGCCAAACGGTTATGGAAGGCCACGGAACGTTATGGACGTTGGCGCGTGCCTTATCCTTGGGGATAACCGCCCGCGGTGCCGTGGTCCTGGGAAGCCGGGTGCCTATCCAGATGACTTCCCTCCGGTGAGGGAGTGTCAATTCCCCGGCTTCCCGTTTCATTTTCACCCCTTTTTACCAACCCCCCCCAGCGCCCTATCACCGCCGCTTGAATCTGCAAGCCAGCCGGCCTTGCCCCCAAACCTTAGCGCCTATAAATATTAGCCGCAGATGGACGCCGATTTACACAGATAAAGATCTACATCCATCTGTGATTATCTGCGCCATATGCGGATTAATAAAGGTCTATCTGAGGATTAAGCAACGTCCAAGGGCGGGTTTCTCAGAAGGCCGCCGGCCTCCTCAGCGTTTCCGCTTTCACGCCCTGGCTGTCTTGATAGTTTTCTTTCCGGAGGGAGATTGCTGGGGAGGAGATGGGGCCTCGGCTTTGGGCGCGCCGCCTTTGGCTTTCTGGGCCGAGCCCCGCTTGTATTGGCCCGGAATGCCGGTGTACTCGAATCCCACGGCCCCGTTTGGGTCGGTGAGCGCGAAACAGGCCAGGGATCCAAGGATCACGCCGATTTTGAGGATCTTCATAACCTACCTTTTGAACTGGAAGAGTGGCAAATCTTTCCATAGATGCAGGAGCCGGATACCGGCCGAACCGGTGGGGCGCTCCCGCGCCGGATTTCCTCCAGATACCAGCATAGCTGCTTGGATGGTGAGTTCCATCAGGGAGTTCCTGATTTTGGGGGGTGAATGGCGGATTTTCCGGTCAGGGAAATAGTTCATCAGCCTCCATCGGCGTTTATCTGGGGTGTGTTATTTTCCGGGTTGCCGATTTCAGAGGCGTTGGTTAATCTTTCTATCACGGCAGCAGGAATTCCCCGGCAAATTCTTGGGGGCGGATATTCGCGGCCCTTTGGCCTCCCCATGAATCATAAAAAAACTCCTTAGCGGATGGTGCGTGGGACGCACCCTACATACCCTTCTCAACGAACTCTTGGACCACGGAGATCTGCAACCTGCAGGTTTTTTTAACAGAAAACGGAGACTTTCCTGAACAGTCGTTAATGAGCGGTTGGCCCCACCCGTAAATTATGGAAATTTCCTGATGGGCGTACCCCTAACTTTGAACTTTGAACCTTGAACTTTGAACTTTTCCAAGCAGGACAACTAAATGACGAGTTTGATAATCGGCCTGGTGGCCGGATGCTTCGGCGGCCTGGTGGGCCTGGGGGGCGGCGTGGTGATGATCCCCCTGATGGTGCGCTTCTTTCGCCTGGTGCAGGTCCAGGCCCACGGCACCAGTCTCATGGCGTTGGTGTTCACCGGCCTCTCCGGGGCCATTACCTATTACATGAAAGGTTCGGTGGATGTGTGGGCTTCAGTGTGCCTGGCCGTCACCGCCATTACCACCACCTCCTTCGGGGCCCGTTACGCCAACGCCCTGCCGGAGCGGCAGTTGAAGCGGGCCTTCGGCTTTTTCCTGATCATCGTTTCCCTGACCATGCTGAGTAAACCCTTTTTTGCGCACTTCGCCATCCACCTGGAGGGTTGGGGGAAGATCATGGTCCTGTTAGTGAGCGGGGCCGCGGCAGGCTTCATCTCCGGCATGATGGGGGTGGGGGGCGGCTCCCTCATGGTGCCGGCCATGGTGCTCCTGGTGGGGTTTACCCAGCACACGGCCCAGGGGAGTTCACTCCTGGCCATGGTTCCCGCGGGCGGGGTGGGGGCCTTCACCCACTGGCGCTTGGGGAATGTGGTGGGGAAGCTGCTTCCCGGTCTGATTATCGGGATTATCCTGGGCACCTACCTGGGGGGCACCCTGGCCCATCGGTTGGATGAAGCCACCCTGCGGGTGATTTTTGCCGCGGTCCTCATCTGGCAGGGGATCAGGGACATCCGCAAGACCGCGTTGAAAAAAACTGCCGTAAAAGATTGACTATGCGCCCCCGGAAGCAGGTATCCAGGAAGGAAGTTGTTAGTTGTTAGTTGTTAGTTGTAATGACATCTAACGTTAGCATTCGATTATGCACAGCGTCAAAGCAGCTTGGATATGGATTCTCATGGATTATCTTCCTTCACCCAAGCACAATAATGTATGCTAAAAACTATTGTCATTACAGTTAGTTGTTAGTAATCAGTTGCCGGCAAATGAATCGCGGCATCATTCTCAACTATCCATAGACAGTTTTCTGGATGTGACCTCATGTTTCCAGGCGGCCTCCGAGACCGGGGAAGACCTCTGGTGTTTCTTCCTGGAAGGCGATGTCCGGCCCCTGCTGCCTGAAATCCGAGGGGAAATCGTCAATTACCTGGAAGGTCTGTGTCTGGAAGAGGAGGGCTGCAAGCTGCTGTACCATCCGGTGGCGGTGTTTTCCCTGTTTAATACCAAGTTCTGTTTCCAATGCAACAAACTTAAGTTTCAACTTGCTGATAATCCTGGTCTTTTTAACCTAGAACCGATAACCGAAAACCGAAAACGGTATAAGAAGGGTGGGCACGGCCCGCCAGAACAACTGAATCCCATTAAACCAGGATGCCGAAATGACCGAGGTTGATCCCCAGCAAGTGGCTGCCTTGATCCGCGGGAGCCGAAGCACCGTGGCCCTGACCGGCGCCGGGATCTCCGTGGAATCCGGCATTCCGGATTTCCGCAGCCCCGGGGGTCTGTGGTCCCGCTTCGACCCCATGGAATACGCCCACATCCGGGCCTTTCTCTTCAACCCCGCCCGGATTTGGGTGATGCTCAAAGAGCTGGACGCCATCCTGACCGCGGCCCGGCCCAACCCGGCGCACTATGCCCTGGCGGAGATGGAGGCCCGGGGCCGGCTCCTGGGGGTTATTACCCAGAACATCGACAATCTCCACCAGGAGGCGGGGTCCCAAAGGGTGGTGGAATACCACGGCAACGCCTTCCGCTTTGTGTGTATGAACTGCAACGGCAAGCACCCCCGGGAGAGCCTGGATTTCAGCCGGACGCCCCTGTACTGTTTATGCGGCGGTCTCATCAAGCCGGATGTGGTGTTCTTCGGGGAGCAGATTCCCCCTACCGCCCAAGAGGAGGCTGAGGAACTGGCCATGGAGTGCGACCTGATGCTGGTTATCGGCACCTCCGGGGAGGTGGCCCCGGCCAATTACCTGCCGGAAATCGCCAAACACCACGGGGCCATGATCGTGGAAAACAACCTGGAACCCACCCGGCTGACCGGGTTGGTCACGGATTATTTCCTCCCCGGCGCCGCGGGGAAGCTATGGCCACAGGTGATGGAGGAGTTAGGCGGTATTTAAGCAGGCGGGGGTTTCAAGAGGGAATATTTCCATTGCCCCTTATAAATTCGAATTTTCCTTGCTCCCCAGTTCTTAATAGTCCATTTCTCCGTTGACAAAAGCTGGAAAATTCCCTTATTATTGAGAAAAGATTCACAAGAGGTGGGTTATGCTCTTTCCCGTATCCGGCGTAGAGGTCAACCCGCTTATCCCTCCCCTGGTCGCTCTGGTGGTTTCCACCTTCACCTCTATGGGAGGAGTTTCCGGGGCCTTTCTGCTGTTACCTTTCCAGGTGAGCATCCTCAACTTCACCAGTCCGGCGGTGAGTCCCACAAACCTGGTATTCAACATTGTGGCCATCCCCAGCGGGGTTTACCGCTTTATCCGGGAGGGCCGCATGAACTGGCCGGTCACCTGGGTGGTGATTCTGGGGACCCTGCCGGGACTGCTGTTCGGGGCCTTGATTCGGGTAAATTGGCTCCCGGACCCTAAGAATTTCAAACTCTTTGTGGGCTGCGTGCTGTTTTATATCGGTCTGCGGCTGCTCTATGACCAAACCCCCCGGGCCAAGCGCAAGAAGGCCAAGATCCAGGAATTTGAGGCCCAGGTGCAGCAGCGCCTGAAGGCGGTCATGGCGCGGGCCGGCGCCACCACGGGCCGGGGCCTGCCCCCTGAGGCCCGGGTCCGGACCGTGAGCTGGAGTCTCAAACAGGTTTCTTACGAATTTCTCGGAGAGACCTTCACCTTCAATGTCCCGGCCATTTTTAGCCTGGCCCTGGTGGTGGGCCTCATCGGGGGGACCTACGGCATCGGCGGGGGAGCTATCATCGCCCCCTTCCTGGCGGCCATCTTTCAACTGCCCATTTACACCATCGCGGGCGCGGCCCTCATGGGCACTTTCCTTACCTCCGTGGCCGGGGTGGGCATCTACTACTGCCTGGCACCTTTCTGCCCCGGCCAGGTGGTGGCGCCGGATTTGGCCCTGGGAGCCCTCTTCGGCCTGGGCGGCTTCTTCGGCATCTACCTGGGGGCCCGCCTGCAGAAATTCTGTTCCGCCATCGCCATCCGCATCGGCCTGGGGATCATTATCTCCGCCCTGGCCTTGCAATACATCTTAGGGTATTTTATAAAATAAGGGCAAATCTCACCACCAAGACACCAAGGACACCAAGATTCACCAAGAGAAAAGAATTAATAGAGAAATGTGGCGTTGGCAATGCCAAAGCCACATTGCTCTAAAATCTTTGTGTCTCTTTGCGTTCTTTGTGCCTTTGTGGTAAAAAATGAAAGTCACCCATGATCCTGGAATACTCCGAAAAAGGCGTCGTCTTCTTTCCCGACCCTTATTTGATCGGCACGCCGGCGGATTATAACCTGCAATACGAAGAGGTCTGGTTCACCGCGGCAGACGGGGTGAAGCTCCACGGCTGGTGGGTGCCCAAGGCGGGCGCGCCGGTGTTGGTGTGGTTCCACGGCAATGCCGGCAATATCAGCCACCGGCTGGACAATATCAAGCTGTTGCACGGCCTGGTGGGGGTGCAGGTCTTCATCTTCGATTACCGGGAATACGGCCGCTCCCAGGGCCGCATCAGCCGGGAGGGAACTTTCCAGGACGCGGCCGCGGCGTACCGTTATGTGGCGGACACCCGAGGCATTCCCGGGCCGGAGATCATCCTCTTCGGCCGCTCCCTGGGCACCGCTCTGGCCACGGACCTGGCCATTAAGGTCCCCTGCCGCTGCCTCATCATTGAATCGCCCTTCACCAATTCCTCGGACATGGCCAAGCTATTCGCCCCCTTTCTCTTTGACTGGCGCCCGTCCATCCCCTATGACAACCTGGGAAAAATTGATAAAGTAAAGGCGCCGGTCATGGTCATCCACGGGGAGCAGGACGAGATTATCCCGGTGGACATGGGCCGCCGGGTCTTTGCCGCGGCCCCTGAGCCCAAGGAGCTCTATATAATTCCCCGGGCTCATCACAACGACACCTACATGGTGGGGGGCGAGGTGTATTTTCAAAGGCTGCGGGATTTTATTCACCGTAAAGCGGGGCTATCGAATCGGCCCCCAACTCCTTGAGGGGCCTTGGGGGGGGAACGTAGGGGCACAGCGAGCTGTGCCCGATGCTGAACAGCTGTCCCCGGCTGTTTTATAGCATGGGAGGGGGCCGCCTCCAAAACTTCCCGGTAAAAGAAGTTTCCATACAAACGGCCATTTCCTTGCATTCACAACGAAGCATGAAAATGGCATGCGCCCCATGTTCTTACCGAAAACCGAAAACTGAAAACCGAAAACCGTATCATGGCCGCAAATTTCCAAAAACAAGCCCTGCTCCTATCTTATATCACCGTGGGCTACAATATCCTGGAGGGCGTGGTGTCCCTCATCGCCGGGGCCATGGCCGGCAGCATCGCGCTGGTGGGTTTCGGCCTGGACAGCTTTGTGGAATCCCTCTCCGGCGGCGTCATGATCTGGCGCTTCCGCCACCGGCAGGACCTATCCCCGGAAGATGAAGCCCTCCTGGAAAAAAAGGCCGTAACCATTGTGGGCTATACCTTCCTGGTATTGGGGGCCTACGTGTTGTATGAATCCTTGAAGAAACTCTATTTTCAGGAAATCCCGGAACCATCCCTCCTGGGTATAATCATTGCCATAATCTCCATCATCGCCATGCCGGCGTTGTTCTATCTGAAATACCGCACCGGCCGGGCCCTGAATAGCCCCAGCCTGATGGCGGACTCCAAGCAGACCCTGGCCTGCGCCTTTATGTCCGTAGCACTCTTGGCGGGCCTGGGGCTCAACTACCTGTACGGCGTCTGGCAGGCAGACCCCATCATCGGGGTGGTCATTGTCGTATTCCTGTTCCGGGAGGGGTATCATACCCTCAAGGAAGAGAAATTGTGCAGTTGTTCCGCCTGCCTGCCTGAAAAAGGCGGAGAGCATTGATTATCGGGGCCCCGGCCCTTTCCAGCATACGCAAGTTATCTCCCAAAATCCTCCATTCAGCCCCTGAAAATCAGGTATTCCCTGATTGTTTCCCGGCCGCTTCGCCATTACCCTTTAACCACCATGGAAGAGTTGTGGGGTTATACGAACCGGTATTAGCCGCCGCATAAGTCGGTGGGGCGCTTCGGACCCCCCCAGGGCACCAGGTATTCCGTCATGGGTTCAAGGATGAGGAGAGGCCGAAGGAAAGGATTAAGACGATGATGGCGAAAGCGCGGGGGCAGATATCCATCCGGTGGTTTTTGGCGGACGACTCGGGCTCCGCCGTGGAATACAGCATCTTGATAGGTTTTATCGCCCTGGTGGTGGTGACCGGCATCACCGCCCTGGGGAACACGGTGTTAAACCTGTACAACTCGGCCGTGGCCATCTTCCCCTGATGGGGTTCAAGGTCAGTCGTTCAAGGGCTGCTCACCTTGCCCAACCGTTGGATAACGGCCTTGAGGATGATGGGCCAGGCAATGGTGGCGTCGCACAGGACTTCCGCGTAACGGCCCCCGTCTTCCGGCGACACGAATTTCCCCCAAGACACTCCTTCCTTATAAGTGCAGCCGCTTAACCCCCCCCAATGGGCCGGCTCCGGGCAGAGGCGCACGCCGTATTGAAACCGCCTCTCCGGCAATTCCAGATTCAGACGGGTATGGAGCAACTCCAGGTAAGGCCCCACCTGCTGGGCCCAGTTCCGAGGCACCCCGCCCCCCACGGTGAAGATGCCCAATTTCTTGGCCGCCAAGACCTTTTGGGCATACCTACCCAGGTCCAGGAAAGGATTGAACTGGAATCCCAGGGAAGTGAGGGCCTGGGGAAATTCCCGGCCTTGGTCCATGGCCCGGCGAGCCATGTGAATGGCCAGGTCCAGTCCCAGCTCCGAATCGGTGAACGCGGGGATGAACACCGGCACGCCTTTTAAGTAGGCATTGCGGAGAATCCCCGGCTGCTCCGTGTGCTCCGCCAGGTAGCGGCCCAATTCCCGGCAAAGGCCCTCAGAAGACCAGACCTCCTGGGGATCCAATTTCTCCAGCACCTCCCGGAAAATCTCCTCGGCATAGTCCAGGTTGGCCTCCATCTCCAGGGTGTCGTAGATGCGGTTGTAACCCTGGAAATACAATTCCCGGTCCGTCCGTCCTTCCGGACTTTTGTAGTGGGCCATTCCCAAGGTTTCGATAAAGCCGTGGGCCACCAGGGCGCCGGTGGTGATAATCACCTTGAGCCAGCCCCGGTCCATCATGTCGCAGATTAACAGGCCCATCTTGGCCACGCTCATGGCCCCGGAAAAGGTGCCGACCATGGTGACCTCCGGGTCCCGCACCATCTCCTCCAGGACGTCCGCGGCCTCTCCCAGGGTGCGGCCCCCGAACGCGGTGCGGCCCATGGCCTTGAGCAACTCATCAAAATCCTGGATGCGACTTAAATCCAATGGCTCCAGGGGGGTGAGGCCGTCACTGGCCCCGTCATGAAAATCCTCATGCCGCCGCCGCATTGCCGCGCTCCTTGGGGAAGTTGCCTGTTGTCAGTTCAAAGTTCAAAGTTCAAGGTTCAAAACCAGGTTTCGCGTTTCCAAAGGGAGATAACCCAATAATCATGAAGTGAGTGAGGCCCTAAGATAACCAAATGTAGAGCAGGCGCCCTCGCCTGCTCGCCCTCGCCTGCAAAAGAACAGCCGGGGGCGGCTGTTCCACATTTTCCCTCCTTGGAAGGACGGTTGCTTTTCGGAATGAAAGGATCCGAATCATCCCTGAAATTAACTGGAAAACTTGTTAAAAGGGGTGGGAACATCGAGTTCAAAGTTCAACCTTCGCCCTTGAACCTTGAACTTTGAACCGGCAACCGCCCTCCATCACTTCTTAAAAATATATCCCAAAGCCTTGTACAAAATCCGGGCCGCGGTGAATTCGCTCACCCGGTGGCCGGGGATGGGAGCCAACTCCACCAGGTCCAGGCCCACGACGGGCCCCCGGGCGGTGAGGGCTTCGATGAATGCCAGCACCTGGTAATAGGTCAGGCCGCCCGGCTCCGGGGTGCCCACTCCGGGCATGATGGAAGGGTCCAGGACGTCCAGGTCGATGGTGAGATAGACCGGTCCCTTGAGGTTGCTCAAGTGTTCCAGGGCTTTCTCAAAGCCTTCCCGAGACAGGAGATTGACGGCCTTAAAGATGGTCAGCCGAGGGGCCACCCGGAGAAAGTCGTATTCTTCTTGGGAGTGGCTCCGGGTTCCCAACAGCGTCAGGGGCCGGCCCAAATCATAGACCCGGCGCAGGGCGCAGGCGTGGGAGTGTTTACTGCCGTCGTAGCTCTCCCTGAGGTCCGCGTGCGCGTCCAGGGCCACCACGGTGAAATCGGGATAGCGGGTTTGCACGGCCTGGACCAAAGCCGGAGTGATGGAATGCTCGCCGCCCACCGCCAAGATCAGCTTGCCCTGGGCCACCCAGGGCTGCACGGTGCGGCGGATCTTGTCCATCATAGCCTGGGGGCCGGAGACCTCCGGGAGGATGGGGGGCGCGGTGGCCAGGCGCACCGCCTGGCTGGGATCAAAGTTCAACTCATCGTCCCACAGCTCCACCTGCCGGGACGCCACCAGGAGGGCTTCCGGCCCTTCCCGGGTCCCGGCCCCGTAAGTGGTGGTGGCTTCGTAGGGGATGGGCAGGATCACGGCCTCCGCGTCTTTCACCGGCAGGGGCCTTAAGTCCAGAAAGGTGGGCAGCAGCATCTCTTGGCCTTTTTCGTTTTGGTAGAGCCTCTTGTAAAATTCTTTTTAGGCTGGGATTTTATCAAGTTGCTAAAAAAAATCTTCGGTGGCACAGGCTTTCCAGCCTGTGCGGACTCAGGCTGAAGCCTGCGGCTACAAAAATTCCGGGGAATTTTGCAAGAGCCTCGATATTGTCAGATATTTCGGGGGCGCGGTGCGCAAATCCTACGTGAAGGCCCGCCCCACGAACTTGAAACTCAAAACTCAAAACTCTTACAGAAAACAGAAAACCGAAAACTCCTCAAGTCTCCCCGGCGGATTCTTCCGTGTCTCTCGCTTCCATATCCTTAAGGCGGCGATACAGGGTGGCCAGGCCGATGCCCAGGAGGCGGGCCGTGAGTTCCTTGTCGCCCCCGGTTTTCTTCAAGGTCTGGAGAATGGCCATCCGCTCGATCTCTTCCATGGACACTCCCACGGGCAGCACTATGTGGTCGTCCGCAGGGGAATGGCGGCGAATCTCGTCGGGCAGGTCGGCCAGCTCCACGGTGTTGCCGGAGTACAGGGCCACGGCGCGCTCCACCACATTTTGTAACTCCCGGACATTCCCCGGCCAGGCGTAACTCTTCATCGCGGCCATGGCCTCCAGGGAAAAGCCCATGGGGGGGCGGTTATTTTCCAGGCAGAACTTGTCCAGGAAATTCAGGGCCAGCAGGGGGATGTCCTCCATACGCTCACGGAGGGCCGGGATTCGCAGGTGGATGACGTTCAGGCGGTAGAACAAATCCTTCCGGAAGCGGCCTTCGGCCACCGCGGCTTCCAGGTCCACGTTGGTGGCCGCGATGATGCGCACGTCCACCTTCAAGGTCTGGGCGCCGCCCCCCACCCGCTCGAATTCCCCGGCTTGCAGGACCCGTAAGAGCTTGACCTGGGTGGCCAGGGGCATCTCGCTGATTTCATCCAAGAAAAAGGTGCCGCCGTCCGCCAGCTCGAAGCGGCCTTTGCGCTGCTGGATGGCCCCGGTAAAGGCCCCCTTTTCGTGGCCGAAGAGTTCCGACTCGATGAGGCCCTCGGGCAAGGCGCCGCAGTTGAGCTTCACCAGGGGCTTACTATGCCGGGGGCTCTGGTAATGGATGGCCTCGGCCACCAGTTCCTTGCCCACCCCGCTCTCGCCTGATAGGAGCACGGTGCTCTTCATGGGGGCCACCTGGTTGACCATGTGGATGACCTTGAGCAGCGCCGGACCCCGGCCGATGATGCGGCCCGTGGGGCTGCGGTCCTGGAGGGCTTCCCGGAGCCGCTGGTTCTCCACCAGCAGCTTTTGGGTCTCCAGGGCCTTGCTCACCACCTTGCGCAATTCGTGCATCCGGAAGTCTTTGGTGATGAAGTCGTAAATCCCCCGCTTCAGGGCGGAGATGGCTTCATCCACGGTGGCGTGGCCGGAGATCATGATGGCGATGGCTTCGGGCCGCAGGATGCGCAGGGCGCCGAACAATTCGGTGCCGCTCATGTCCGGCAGCTTCAGGTCGATGATGGCCAGGTCCACGGCATGGCGCCGCACTTCGTCCAGGGCCGCGACCCCGGTGCCCGCGGTGTGAATCTCATGGCCCAGCTTCTTGAGCCCGGTTTCCAGGGCTTCCCGAGTGGGCGCGTCGTCGTCTACAACTAGAATAACACTCATAGCGGATAATGGTTTTCTGTTTTCTGTTTTCTGTTTTCTGTTTTTCTTTTATGGGTCATCATGCGCCCTCTGATTGATCCCTATGGTTAGACAGATTATGAGAATAAAGAGATTTCCCCACTCATTTAATTTAACGGCATGATGCATTTCCTCTTTTTAACAGAAAACAGAAAACGGAAAACAGAAAACTCTCTACAAGCTATCCAGCCAACCCAGAATCACCCGGGTAATCTCCGGCACCACCTCCGGAGCCATGGCGTGGCCGGCGGTTTCATAGGAGTGGCCGGCTCCGGGGATGATGTGGAGGTCGGTACGCACCGGCATCTTGGCTAAAACCTCCCCCAGTCTGTCCAAACGGCAAAAGGGGTCCCGAGCGCCTTCAATGAACAAGGCCGGGCAAGGGAGGCGGTAAAGGGGCTGATCCCGCAGTTGCTCGGGCTTGCCCGGCGCATGCAGAGGATAGCCCAAAAACACCAGGCCGCTGGCTCCCACGTCCTGGGCCACGATTTGCGCGGCCAGGCGGGCGCCCATGGATTTGCCCCCCAAGAACATCTCCAGGCCCTTGAATTCCTCCTGCTCGCCCAGGTATTCCACTACCAGGCGAAAGACCCCCTCCAGGGCGGCATCGGCATCGGGCTTTTTGCGCCCCTCTTGGGCATAAGGAAAATTGAAGCGCACGGTCACCAGACCATGGCGGGCCAGGCGCTCATGGAGGCCCGCCAGCAGGGGATAATCCATATTGTTATTGGCGCCGTGGGCCAACACCATGACCGCGTCCATGGTGGTGCTCCGGGGTATGCCCAGCGTCGCCCGGATCACCCGGTCCGGGCCGATGGGCAGGGTAAGGGGACGGATTTCCATAGCCTCTGCTTTCCTCCTTTTTGCATCCTAAAGGAGTGTAATTTTTGGGTCGTTGCGTAAGGCCGATTATTTCACGCCCAGGGGCAAATAGTCAAGGTACTAGAGGATGGCGGGCACGGAGGCCCGCCCCACCCGGCTCTATGGCGAGCCGAGGCTTTTGATGTTTTTTACAGAAAACAGAAAACAGAAAACTCATACCCCCCTGCTTTCACTCAGCCTCTTTGGGGGGATACTGCACCCCGGCCCACCATTTGGGGTCCAGGTCCGGAAAGATATCATCCCGTTCCCGGCAAAGTTCCAGGAAATTCCAATCTTCCGGCGGCAGAGACCGTGCTTCGGCATAGCGCCGGGTCATGGCGGCCAGGCGGCGGAAGTCGTCAACATGCGCCACTATGCGGAGTTCCGCATAATCCCGGGCGCTGAAAGTGCTGATCAAGAACTGCCAGTCGGAGGCCTCCATGAGGAACAGGGAGCGCCCGCACTGTTTCAGCAGGTCCTGGAGGCGTGGATCCGGATCGCCGGCCCAGCGCAGGGCCATATCCTCCATCTCCTGCTCCGCGGGATAGATATGGCGCCAGGTCCAGTCGTTCATCTCATTGAGCCAGATCCAGTGATAGCCGCCCTCTCCCCAGGAGCCTTCCGGCAGGGAGATGACCTCCTGGGGCGCCGCGGCCTGAAGGAGTTCGGCGCCACTGGCCAGCTTTACCTCAGTGTGGGCATGAAAGCGGCGAAGCACCTGATAGAGCCATTCGGGGCCTTCGGACCACCAGTGCCCTAAGAGTTCGGTGTCGTAGGGCGCCACGATCACCCCGGGCCGGCCGTGCGCGGCCCGGTATTCGGTTAAGATGCCGGTGGCCAGGGAGACGAAATGGTCCGCCTGGTCGTGAATCCGGGGCGACACGCGTTCCGGGTGATAGGGCCCCTTGTCCGCCAGGTCCGCCTTGGCAGAGGTCACCTGCCAGTAGCGCAGGCCCCCAGGATAGCGCTTTTTGTGAAAATCCAGATAGTTGGCATCCCCAGGGTAGCCCCACTCGCCGCTCCACACCTGGAGGCCGGTCTTGGGGTCCCGGGTTAAGACGGCCATGGGCCGCTTGGTCTCCGGCGCGGAGCTCACCAGATAGGGCTGGTACGGGGACTTGGTCTCTTCCTCGGGCCGCTCCTGATATTGGGCCGCGAAGCGGTCCCAGAGGCGCTCCAGGGCTTCAAACCGGTCTTTATAGACCCCGATGGCCCGGCCGCCTTTCAGGAGATGGGAGTCCACCATAAAAAAGCGCAGGCCGTTTTCCGACAGGAACTCCTCCACGCCTTTGCGCAGCACCGGGGCCGCGGTCCAATCGGCCAGGGGCGGGGACCAGCGATACCGGGGGCGGTAGGCGCACTCCGGCAGCCAGAACCCCTGGGGGTCCCGTCCGAAATGGCGGCGGTAGGTCGCCACTCCCTGCTTCACCTGGGCCTGGACCGCGGTGTCCCGGCCCAACAGGGGCAGATAACCATGGGTGGCCGCGGAAGTGATGATCTCCAGCATCCCCGCGTCCATCAAGCGCCGGAAGGCCCCCAGGAGGTCTTCGCCCAATTCCTCGGTAAAGGTCTGTTTCAAGTTCGTGTAATGATCGCCCCACCTCCGGGCCAGGTAGGCCATATGGCTTTCTCCCAGTTTCTGGAAGGTGGCCAGGTCTTCCTGGGCCGCCTGGATTTTATTATCCAGGTAGTCCCGGAACTCCAGGCGGAACGCGGGCGCGGCCAGCATCTCCGCCAGGATGGGGGTGATCCCCAGGGTAACTCCGGACCCGAGCCCGTCCGCGGCCAGGCGCTGGAAGCCCTGGAGCAGGGGAATATAAGACTCGGCCGCGGCCTCATTGAGCCAGTCCATGCCGTGGGGCCACCGGCCGTGACCGATGACATAGGGCAGATGGGAATGGAGCACAAAGGTAAAATATCCCAAAGGTTCAGACATGGGTTCCTCCGAAAAATGCCGATCGCGGCGTGGTCATATTTTATTAGTCCAGGCTATTATGGCAAAGATTTTATTATAGAGATAAGGATAGTAAGGAAAAAAGGCAATTATTAAATAGGGTCCAAACGGAAACTCAAAAAATTTTCCTTCTTCTGTAGATTCATTAAGAGATGGCAATGCCTCACGCCAAGGCGCCAAGACTCAAATGAGAAAATGTGGAACAGCCGCCCCCGGCTGTTCTCAGGTGGAACAGGCTTCAGCCTGTTCCACCGCACAGGCTGGAAAGCCTGTGCCACCAAATAATTTCTGCCTGTATTGCCCCTGAACCCCATTAATTACCTGGTTTGTCGGTTCAAATGGGGTGCGAAACTTGAGTTTTTGGTTTCCGAAAACCGAAAACCGGAAACCGAAAACCAAAGAACCCCCTAAGGCACCACATCCGCCTTGATGAGATTAGTGGCGCCCCGGACGCCGATGGGAGAGCCGGCGGTAATCACCACGCGTTCTCCCCGGACCAGCATCCCGGCGCGCAGAGCCTCTTCTTCCACCACCCGGAGCATGTGGTCCGTGTCCCGGATATGGGGCGCCAGGAGGGGGAAAACCCCCCAAGAGAGGCAGAGGCGCCGCATGGTCTCCGGTCGGGGAGTAATCCCGATGATGGCCGCCCGGGGCCGGAACCGGCTAATGAGGCGGGCCGTAGTTCCAAAGCTGGTGCTGGTCAAAATCGCCGCGGCTTCCAGTTCATGGGCCATTTCGCAGGCCGCGTGACTGACGGCCTGGGAGATGTCCTGGACCCCGACGGGGGCCCGGTTCCTAAGCCACTCCAGATAAGGGAAATTCTCCTCCGTGACCCGGCTGATCTTATCCAGGAATTTCACCGCGGCTTCTGGATAAAGGCCCATGGCGGTCTCCTCGGAGAGCATCACCGCGTCGGTGCCGTCCAGAATGGCATTGGCCACATCCGTGGCCTCGGCCCGGGTGGGGCGGGGGTGGTTGACCATGGACAGGAGCATCTGGGTGGCGGTGATCACCGGCTTGGCGGCGCGATTGGCCGCGGCGATGATCTGCTTTTGGATCATGGGCACCCGCTCCAAGGGCACTTCCACCCCCAGGTCCCCCCGGGCCACCATGAGCCCGTCGGCCGCGGCCAGGATGCCTTCCAGATGGTTGAGGGCCTCGTGTTTTTCGATCTTGGCGATAATGGGGATGTCGGCCCCCAGGGAGGCCATAAAGTCTTTGGCCTCCAAAATATCCTGGGGGGAGCGCACATAGGACAAGGCCACAAAATCTACTCCCTGGTCGATACCGAAACGGAGGTCCTCCCGGTCCTTGGGGGTAAAGGCCGGCACCGACAGGGAATGGCTGGGGAAGTTTATTCCCACTTGGGAACGTAATACCCCACCCACGGTCACCCGGCAGTGGAGCGCGTCGCCGGTCTTGTCCACCACCTGCAGCTCAATCTGGCCATCGGCCAATAAAATGGGGACGCCCACGGGGGTGTCGGAGATGATCTGCGGGTAGGCCACGCCCGCTACCCGAGGGTTTCCCGTTTCCGGATGGAGGCTTAAAGAAAAATCCTGGCCGTCTTTAAGTTCCACCACACCGCCGGCTACTTCGCCGATACGCATCTTGGGCCCGGCCAGGTCTTGCAAGATGGCCAGAGGCCGGCCCCTGGGGGCGCTGAGGTCCCGGAGTCGCTTGATCCAGGCGCGGTGCTCTTCCTGGGTGCCGTGGGAGAAATTGAGACGGGCCACATCCATGCCGGCCTCCAGCAGGCGGTCCAGCACCCCGCCGGCACAGGCCGGGCCTATGGTACACACGATCTTGGTGCGCCGTTGCTCCCGCAAGATGGACATATTCACTCCCTGTTCTGGACCGGAATGGGGAATATATCCCATAATAATGGAGAAAAATCCGCTAAATTTTGGGGCCTCGTCATATTTCCGGATTTTAGCGGTATTGCCGATTGACAAATTATGATTAATTATTAACTAATTATACAATATAAAAAATACGGCCTGACAATAAAAAATCAGGTACAAATATTGCACCATCAATATTGAAACCATAGGTGTAATTAAAAAGGGGGAGATTAATTATGCCGATTTATGAATACCAATGTGTGGATTGCCGGGGGCAGGACCTTCGGGTCGCCGGGTTGGATGACCACACGGCCCTGTGTACCCAGTGCGGGGGCATGATGCTCCGCCTGGATGAGGATGTCTTTAAGCCGTATTTTGAAGAGGCCGCGCCGCCGGCCTGGGCCGAGGAAATTAAACCCAAGACCAAGGCATCTCTATAATTGAGCAGATCCTTGCCTGAGACTTAAGGGCTCCCGCGGGAGACTGAATAACCGGGAAGGCCGGCAAGATCCCGCCTGACCGTAATAGATCGGTATGCAATAAAGCCGGTGCAAATGTCAGATTAATTCCAGGGGCGGTTCGCCAACCGCCCCTACTTATTTTTAGGAGTGCTAACCTGTGAGGAACTGCCCTGAAAAGTTTTGAGTTTCGAGTTTCGAGTCGCGGGGCGGGCCTCCGTGCGAGCTAAAGTAGGGTGCGTTCCACGCACCATCAGTATTTGCCACTTTCCATGGCTTACGGGTGGGCCAAAGACTCATGAGCTCCCGCTTGGGAACCCCCTTATCTGCCAAGCTCCCGCTTGGCGAAATAATTCATGGTATTTTAAAAAGTTGAATATACTACTCGGAGCATTAATTGCATTGGTTATGGGCAACGTAGGGGCGGGTTTTAAACCCGCCCCTACATCGAAGCACCATATTTTACGCTCCGAGTAGTAAGCTAAAGCTGTCCCCAAGCAGGAGCTTGGGAACGAGAAATGAAATGTTAAACAGCCGCCCCCGGCTGTTCTTTGATGGCACAGGCTTTCCAGCCTGTGCAGGAGCAGGCGAGCGCGCCTGCTCCACATTTTTCGGGTTTCACCGACGAAATGCCCAATGGCCTTTACCATTGCCGATATCCAAAGTTCCATGGGGTGCGAAACTTGAATTTTTCAGTCGTTGATTTGCCCTGGGCACACGCTTAACTCATCAGAAAGTCCCGGTGGGTGGTGCGTAGGACGTACCCTACAATTTATTGTTTAGGTTCAGTGGGATATCCGGCCTTCTCCCATTCCTTCCAGCCGCCTTTGAGGGCCATGGCCTTGATCCCCATCTTGCCCAACTCCAGCGCCACCCGGGCGCTGGTGCCTTCGTTGTTTCAGGCGCAGTAAAGCACAATTTGCTTATCCTTGGGCAGGGTCTTGCCCCATTGGGCTACCTTGTTGGGATCCTGGTGCACCGCTCCTGTGATCTTCTTATCGGCGGCCGCCCAATCATTGGGAGTGCGAACGTCGATCAAGACAAGCTTGGCATCACCCAACATGCCTTTGACGGCGTCTTTATCGATCCGCGGCGCTTCCTCTTTCTGGGCCAGGCAGGCACTCAGGGGCACGATCAGCAAAAAGGTCATTACTGCCAAAACTAACCAATTCCTTCTCCTCATAGCATCCTCCTGTGGGAGTTAATTAAGCTGATCCAGGGTTGGCGGACAGACATAAAAATTGTGGAGATGTAAACCTTCCTGAACCGACCTACTGTCGTGATATGAAATGATTTTACCAAATCGATAATAAACTTGAACAGTTATGATCAAAGCCTCTCAAAATGAGAAAGGGGCATAGTTGAAAACTGCCTTGCCCCCTAAGGCGATCCGCTGAAAACGCGGTTATTTTCGTTCTAATATAATCATCTCCTGGCGCAAGTCCAGTCTGGCCGGCATCGGCTATAGCCTTGAATTCGCAAAATGTCGGTGGCGCGGGCCTCCGCGCCCGCCATCAGGGAGATTAACTGCGGATGCGCACGGCTGAATGCCTTTAAATCTGTGTGCAGCTCGGTATATCTGCGATTGATTTTTAACCCGGCGGGCACGGAGGCCCGCCCCACCAAGGTCCGCGCCGCGCCTTTCTAGGGCGGGGCCCCGGAGATACTCCGGAGATACTATGGAATACCCCCGGAAATTGTGATACAAAGTGAAAACTCATGGAAGTCATCGCCGACCTGCACATTCATTCCCGTTTCTCCATCGCCACGGGGCGGGAAGCCACCCTGGAACACCTGGATTTATGGGGACGTTACAAGGGCTTGCAGGTGGTGGGCGCAGGGGACTGCACCCACCCGGAGTGGCTGAAAGAGATGGCCGCCAGGCTGGAGCCGGTGGGCCCGGGGGTTTACGGCCTGAAGCCGGAGTTCTCCCTGCCCCTGGAACTCTCGGGTCCCCACTGGGACATGGCCCCGGCGGTGCGCTTCGTCATCACCGGGGAAGTCTCCACCATCTATAAGAAACACGGCCGGGTGCGCAAGGTCCATCTGCTCCTGCTGCTTCCGGACCTGGAGGCCGCGACCCGGCTCTCCCGGCGTCTGGGCCGCCTGGGCAACGTCAGCTCCGACGGCCGGCCTATCTTGGGGTTGGACGCCAAGTACCTGCTGGAACTGACCCTGGAGGCGGCCCCGGAGGCCATGGTGATTCCGGCTCATATCTGGACCCCCTGGTTTTCCGTGCTGGGCAGCAAAAGCGGCTTCGACTCCCTGGAAGAGTGCTTTGAGGAGCACCTGGAGCACATCTATGCCCTGGAAACCGGGCTGTCTTCGGACCCGGCCATGAATTGGCGAGTGAGCGGTCTGGACCGGTTCCTGCTGGTGTCCAATTCCGACGCCCATTCACCCCAGAAGCTGGCCCGGGAGGCCAATATCTTCTCCGTGCCGCCGGATTATCCGTCTCTGACCAGGGCCCTGCGCACCAAGGAGGGTTTTGAGGGCACCCTTGAATTCTTTCCCCAGGAAGGCAAGTACCATCTGGACGGGCATCGCAATTGCGATTTGAGGCTCTCTCCCGAGGAGACCAAGAGGCTGGGAGGGGTGTGCTCCCGATGCGGCAAACTTTTGACTTGCGGGGTGGCGCACCGGGTCCAGGAACTGGCGGACCGGCCCCAAGGCGTTCTTCCGCCCCAGGCCAAACCTTACGAATCCTTGATCGCCCTCCCTGGGATCCTGGCGGAAGTTTTGGGAGTGAACCCGGGCGCCAAGAAAGTGAAGCAGCGCTATTTTCCTCTCCTAAAGAAACTGGGCCCGGAACTGGCCATCCTGCGCCGCACGCCCCTTAACGACCTGGCCAGGGAGGGGGGCGACCTGCTGGCCCACGCCGTTCGGAAGATGCGGCAAGGGGAGGTGCACATTGCTCCGGGCTATGACGGGGTTTATGGGGAAATTCGTCTTTTCACCCCTGAAGAGCGCCTGCGCCTGGAAGGCCGGAAGGATTTTTAAGGCTGCTTCCGTCCCAACAACCGATTACGGAACACCAGGTTTAATAATCTGAATATATTTATAACGTTGACACTAATCTGGAATCTAACATAGATAACCGAAAACTGTCTTTTCCAAACAGCTTGATATTCACTGGACCTGTTTGATGCTCCGAGCAATATTCCTGGCCTTGACTCTTGTCTGCCTCACGCCGGCCGGGGCTGTGGCGCTTGCGGCCGCGCCCGGGGAAGCGCCGCCGACCCCCATCCTGCGAGCCCTGAAGATCACCGGGGCCAAGATCATTCCTGCCAAAAAGATTAAAGAGGAGCTGTTAATCCCCCTGCCGTCCCCCTTACCCTGGAAAAAGCCGCCGGTGTTTCGGCAGGAAGAACTGGAAGCCGATGTGGTGCGGCTGCAACGCTTCTATCGCCGCCAGGGATTTTACCATACGGTCATTGACGCCCGGGTCGCTCAGACTGAGGATGGCCGGGTAAATGTGACCCTTAACGTCACCGAAGGGACCTGGGTGAAAGTTACCCGGCTGGAGGTCAGTCCTCCTCCTGCCGGACCTGCCCCGGATTTGGCGGAACTCCAGAAGAAAACCCCCCTGAAGGTGGGGGAGCGCTTCGAAGAAAGCAACTACGACGCCTTGAAACGCCTGTATCTCAACTACCTCCTGGACCACGGCTTCCCCAAGGCCAAGGTGGAAGGGCGGGTCCGGCTGGATGAAGACAACGACACCGCGGAAATTGAGATCTCCCTCACCCCCGGGCCCTTCTGCTATTTCGGTGCCGTCAGCGTCAAGGGCAAGACGCAGGCCCCGGAGGGGGTGATCCGGCGGAAATTGACCTTCAAGGAAGGCGACCCCTTTTCCTTAAAAGAGCTTTACGACACCCAGAATCGGATCTACGGCCTGGACCTGTTCAAGAGCGTCATCCTGACCCCCGAAGAGGTGTCCGAGGGGGAACGCAAAATTCCCATCACCATTGAAGTGCAGGATAAAAAGCAGCGCTCTCTTAAAGTGGGCCTGGGCTATGGCGATGAAGACGAGATCCGCGCCAGGTTGGGATTACGTTTTCGTAACTTCCTGGGGGGCGGCCGCATGCTGGACCTGGACACCAAATACTCCAGCCTGGAATACCGGGTGGAGAGCACCTTATTCAACCCCCTGGTCTTTGGCACCAAGAACGACGCGGTGTTTCAAACCGGCTTTGTCCGCCGCTACTTGCCCGGCTTTACCGACAAGGCATTTTTCACCAGCATCCGCCTGGAGCGGGATTTGCCCTGGAAGTTCCGGGGATCTCTGGGTTATGGGCTGGAGTTCAGCCGGCCGTTCAATATCCCGGTGGAGACCCTGCTGCTCCTGGGGGAAAGCGAGACCGGCAAGCTCTTCCGGGCCTCCATGGCCATGGCGGGCCTGCGCCAGGAGACCGTCGACAGCGCCGCAGACCCCCATCGGGGGGGCATCTTCAGCCTGTCGGGAGAAGCGGCTCCGGATTTCTTCGGGTCCACCGTCCAGTTCCTGCGCTCCGTAGCGGAAATCCGCCGCTACCACAGCCCATGGGGTACTGACTTTATCCTGGCGGGACGCCTCAAATGCGGGATCATCCAACCTATCCAGGGAACCGTGGATATCCCCATCTTCCGCCGCTTCTTCGCCGGGGGGTACAACAGCGTCCGGGGTTACCGCCTGGATTATCTCGGTCCCCGCACCCCGGGGGGGACGCCCTTGGGGGGCGAAACCCTCCTGGAAGGCTCCGTTGAGGCCCGCATCCCCATCTACAAGGAATTTCGGGCCGTGGCTTTCCTGGATTTCGGCAACGTGTTTTTCAAGGTCAAGGACCTGGATATCGGCCAGTTGAAATATTCCTCCGGATTCGGCCTGCGCTATCATACCCCCATCGGTCCCATCGGAGTGGATATCGGCTTTCCTTTGAACCCCATTAACCGCCGCCAGGACGACAGCTACCGCGTCCACTTCACCATCGGCCAGGCGTTTTAAGACGGTTTTCGGTTTTCGGTAACTACATGAAAAACCTAGATTCCCCTCAGGGCTGGCGGTGGCCCCTTCCCACGCGGCCCCTGGCCCCTCCCCCCTGATGGTGTCCGGCTATGGTGGGGGGGGAAGGCAATCTATTTTTCTGCTCCCATCAACAATTGTGATAAAATAACTCATGCGCCGCCTCTGGTACATTCCCCTGACTCTGGTCCTGGTGCTCCTTTTGGGAGGATTATCCCTCTGGCAGCTTTCCGGAACGGATTTTTTCTGGCGCTGGGGCTGCAGCCGCATGGTGGACCTGGTCCGGGACCGCGTCCGGGGAGAATTGACCGTCCGGTCCATGGGGGGCAATCCCCTCACCGGGCTATATTTTGAGGGCATCACCCTCAAGGACGACCAGGGCCAGGTGTTCCGGGCGGAGCGGCTGGAGCTGCGTTTTTCCCTCTGGTCCTTCATTAAGCTCCAGCCGGTAATCGCCCAACTGACCCTGCACCGCCCTCACCTGAACCTCATCCAGGATCCCCCGGGGAACTGGAATACGGCCCGCCTGCTGAAAACCAGGCCCCCGCCGCCCTTCACCTCTCTGGATTTCCCCGGCATCCGGGTGGAGGCCGGACGCCTGGACTTGAGCCGCCTGGGGATCACCCAGACCTATGAAGACCTGGATTTTCAAGGGTCCATCACCGTGACCCATCCCAGGCGGCCCCAACAAACCCTGTCGGTGCACCATGCGAAACTGGCCGGGGACACCCCCTGGGGCCGCTTCGGCCTGGCCACCAGTCTTAACTATAGCCGGGATGGCCTGGAGCTGAAATACCTGACGGCCCAGGCCGGGGATCAAACCCTCTTCACCCTGGCCGGGGAGGCCCGGCTGGGAGACGCAGAGCCGGCTTTTGACCTGGCCGGGGAAATTCATCCCGCCGGAGGAGGGGAACTTAACCGTATCTGGCCCCGTTGGCCCGCCGGCGACCTGGAAGGGAAATTTCGCTTGCAGGGCAGCCCGTCCCAACTCCAGGTGACCGCGGCAGGCGGATGGCAAAAGGCCAAATATCAGCTCCAGGCCGGTTGCCGCCGCCCCGCGGGGGAGTGGGAGTATGATCTCCAACTAAATCTCACTGACTTTCCTCCCCAGGCCCTAACTGCCTTGCATCCCCCCTGGGAAAAGCAACTCCAGGGTCTCAGTCCACTCACGGCCCGTCTGGCCCTCCAGGGTGGGGGGCTCACCTGGCCTCCCGTCAGGGTCAGCGGCAGCCTGGAATGCAGCCCCTTCCGCTACCAGGGCGCTGAGTTCCAGGATTTTAAGCTCAATCTTGCCGGCGATCCCCGGCAGCAGCGCTTGGAGGCCCTGGCCCGGGGGAACTTCGGCAAGGTGAACCTCACTGCCGCCGGGCCTATAATCACTTCCCGAGCCGGGGACCTGAAAATCCAGGTTCAGGATTTGAAGCCCGACGTCCTGGGCCTGCCCCAGCTTTCCAAAAGCCTCCTCACCGGGAAATTCGCGGGGACCTTCAACCTCACGGCCCTCAAAGTCGCGGGGGATGTGGAGGCCCAGGGGCAGCTTTATCAGCAGCCCCTCAAAGAATTGCGGGCACGCCTCGCCTGGGACGGCGCCAGACTTGAAGTTCCCCAGGCCAAGGTGCGCCTGGGGACCCTGGACGTGCAGCTCAAAGGCCGGCTGGAACCCAAAGGGCTGGACCTGCATTACCGGGGCAGCCTCACCGCGGACGGCGCCTTCCCCTGGCTGCCCCAGGACTGGCGGGGGCGGTTGGAAGGGGAGGGAAATCTCAAAGGCCCGTTTAATGCCCTGCAATACAGTTTTCAGGGCAAAGGCCAGGGACTGTCCGGCGAAGGTCTGGTTCTGGAGTCCGCCGGAATCAAAATTCAAGGCACGGCCTGGCCGCCCCGGTCCGGCCGGTTGGAAGCCCAAGGCGCAGGCTGGAAAACCCCGCTGGGGGTATTCTCCAAGGCCGGCCTGACTTCCCATGGCGACGCGGGTCGCTGGACCTTCGGCTTCCACGGCTCCGCACCGGGTCTCCAGGCGGAACTCTCCGGGAGCGCGGACTACCAAGACCGTTCCCTGGCCCTGCGCCTGGACCGCTGCCGCCTGAAGACCCCACAGGTTTCCCTGAGCAACCTCGGGGTCGTGCGCGTCCGAGTGCATCCAGGCTGGGAGATCAGCCCCGCCGGCTTCCAGGTCAATGACGGCAGCCTCACCCTCCAGGCCCAGGCCCGGGAAGGCCGGCTCAGCGGCCGGGTGGAACTCTGCGACCTGCCCACCGACTTGCTGTCCCTCAAGGGCGGCCTTTGCAAAGGCAAAGTTCGGGGCGTCATGACCATCGGCGGCCTGCCGTCCAACCCGCTGCTCCAGGGGGAGATTTCCTGGGGGCCGGGCCAATGGGGGGATTTCGCCTTCCGGTCCCTGAAAACTTCATTTAATTATCGGGAGGCCCGTCTCTATCTGAAGGGCGGCCTGGAAGAAAGCGAACCGGGACCGAAGATTTCCTGGGAGGGCCAGATTCCCTTGCACCTGTCTTTTCTGCCCCTGAAATGGAGTCTGGGAGATCGGGACCTCAATTTCCGGGTCCAGGGGGAAAAGGCCAACCTGGCCCTGTTGACCGCTCTGACCCCGGAGATTCCCAAGGCCCAGGGTTCCCTTGATGTCCAGGCCCAGTGGCAGGGAAACCCGCGGCACCCCACGGTGTCGGGCCAACTCCGTTGGAGCGAGGGGGCCATCACCTTCCGCCAGGCCGGCCTGCCGTATCAGCTCCTGCCGGGTCAGGCCCGTCTCCAGGGGGATAAGATCCTGGTGCCGGAGATTATCTTCAAAAGCGGCGGCACCGCCAGGCTTTCCGGCGAGATCACCCTATCGGGTTTAATCCCCCAACGGGTGGAGGCCCGGGCCCATCTTCAGGATTTCATCACCCTGCGGCGCACCGGTTCCGAAGCCACCGGCAACGGAGACCTCACCTTGATAGGCCCCTGGACTTCCCCCACTCTAAAGGGCCATTTAACTATTCCCCGGGCCACCTTCAGCCCCGGCTTTTTCCGTTCGGAAAAACATGAGGACGTTATCCTGGTGAAGCCGCCGCCGCCTCCCCCCAAGAACGGCCAGGCAGCCATTAGTTACCCCTTTTATCGCAACTTGAACATGGACCTGGACATTGAGGCCCCGGGCGGGGTATGGCTCAAGGACAAGCGCCTTGTCGCGGAGTTTGCCGGCAAGGTGAAGGCCAAAAAGCGCATTGGCCAGACTGCCTATTGGGGCGGGACGGTGAAAACCTTGCGGGGAACTTACGAACTCCAGGGCCGCAGCTTCAAAGTGGAAAATGGAGTGATTCGCCTGCCTGGCGCGCCCAAGGCGGATGCTGACCTGAAAGCCCAGGCCACCCACGAAACCGGCGGCATCACCCTGAAACTGGTGGCCACCGGCCCTGTGGTCAAACCCCAGGTGCGCCTGGAAAGCATCCCGCCCTTGCCGCCTCCGGACCTCCTGAGCTACCTGGTGTTCGGCCGCCCCGCAGGCCGGCTCAGCCGGGATGAGTATCTCTCCGTGGGCCAGCAGGCCGTGGGCATCCTGGGAGGCATCACCGCGGAGAAGATCAAAGAGATGCTGGGCAAAGACGTCCCCTTGGTGGGCAATCTCACCTTGCGCACCCCCCAGACGGAAAATCGCCAAGCCGTGGGCGTGGCCAAGCCCCTCACCAAGGACCTCACCGTGTCCTTTGAGCGCAAAATCGACCCTTTGCACCGGGACCAGACGGAGCAGGTGGTCATCGAATACAAACTCAATAAATATATGAGCGTGGAATCCCAGGTGGGCCGGCGCAACACCGGCGGCGACGTGCTGTTTAATCTGGATTTTTGAGGGATTTATTGAAGGGCTGACCGGGGGGAAGTGGAGCAGGCGCCCTCGCCTGTCAAAAACCGTTTTCATATCAATTCGCCATCAAACGTAATTTTTTTCGTAGGGGCGAATCTTGTATTCGCCCTAAATTGGTGGGCGAACACAAGGTTCGCCCCTACACAACCTCTCCATCAAAATTTAATATCATCCGACCTGCTTGCTTTTGAGTTTTGCAGCGCCGCCCCCCCACCAAAGCCCCATTTCGCTATCCGGATCATATCTATAATCAATTGAGGTTTTTGAGAAATTTCGGTTTTGGCAAGGCAGTGCGCCACGACCGCGCTTGGTGTTATAGGGAAGGCTTGCGCAACTGCGCGAGAGATGGGGGCGGGCCCCCCGGAGCCGGCTTGCAGGAGCAGGCTCGAAATCACCTTAAGCGGCGCTGGTTAAGAGCCAGGGTGGTGAGCGTTGAGGTGAAACAAGGAGGCGAATGCTGAAAAATTAATCCGGAAGAGAAATCGACCGATTAGTTAATCAATTCTGATCTTTTAAGAGGATTCCTTATTTCATAAGAAAATTTCTTTGAGCAAGAAACTGCCACCCTTTAGAATTAACCACATCTTGCTGATATTACTAAACTATTTATTTGGCATGTTTATGGCAATCGGAGAAACAACCATCGAAATAAGAGTTCGATTTGAACAACAGAGCAGACTCGTTTCCGGGGGCCAACATTCATCTGAATGGAGGCGTTATGCTAAAAATCGGCAACATTCTTGCCTGGATAGCAATTATATTGCTCATGCCGACGGGTGAAACCTGGGCTGCGGAGGATCGGAAGACGATCCAAATAACTGTTCACATCCGACCCCGGGCCTCGCTCACGCTGAGTCACACCCAAGTCACCTTTGACGGGCGAGACGATCAGCCCGTTATCACGGCCCTGGAGGGGCCGGTGCAGGTCACGGCCAAGGGGAGGGCTTCTTCCAGCCAGCCCCTGACCTTAACGGCCCGGGCTGAATCCGACTTAATGGGCGCCAACGGCAACATTCCGATTCAACAGGTGCAATGGAAGGCCCAGGGCGAGGGCTTAAGAAGCGGCTCGCTAACCCGCGCCAGTGACCAATTGGTGGGCCAATGGACTAAAAGCGGCGTTAATCAAGGCGGGTTGGATTTTCTATTAAAGAATAACGGCAATTTCCGGGCCGGGGATTACTCTTCTGCCGTCACTTTGACCCTTTCCTCCCCTTAAGTTCAGCCCCTTTAGGCAACCTGCCCAACCGGGCGTTCCTCCTGCCGTCCTCTATGGTCGCAGCCCTGGGAAAGCATTTCGGCGCCTTATTTGAAGATTATGCGGCGTTCCTGAGGATGAATCAGGATAAGCAGGTCTTTCTTCTCTTCGCCCGCCTTCAGGTCCAATTTCAACGGCAGGCGGGCTGAGGACACTTCGCTGAATTCCGGCAGGGTCTCCCGGTCCACGCTGAGCTCATAACTCCTGGGCAGGAGCCCCTCAAAGGCAAAATAGCCTTCACTATCGGTGTAGGTGTTCAGGTTCCCCGGCTGCAGCAGCACCAGAACGTCGGCAACCCCCTTGGCGCCGGGAGCCGGCTTGCCACTGCCTTTGGGGTCTTCCACGACCCGACCTTTGATGCCGGCGCCCTTAACAAAGGGAAAATCCACCCGGGCCGTGGCCCGGCGCTTGATCTCCACTACCACGGTCTCGGAGCCGATAAAAGAATAGGCCGCAGGAATGCGCTTGGCATCCAGGGTGACCACGTGTTTGCCGGCCCCCACCGCGGGAAACTGGTAATAGCCCTTCTTATCGGTAACGGTGGTGGAGCCGTCCTCCAGCCGGACCTTAATCCCTTCCACCCCCACTTCCCCTGCATCCAGGGCCAGATTGACATTAACGTCATTGAACACCCAGCCTTCGATCTTTCCGGACCCCAGCCATTCCTGTCCACCCTTCAAACCGGCAATATCGGTCTTCTTCCCCCAAGAGAAGACTTTGACGATTTCCACCACTACCTGATTGGTTTGAAATTCGTTAATGAAATCCCCGGCGCCGCTGGTGCTTTGTTCCAGGCGACCATAGGCCCGGACGCGCAGGCCGTAGGGCAATTGCCAATATACGCCGAGTTGTCCCCCAAAGCGCCGACTGGAAGGACGATAGCCCAACTCCCCATAAAGATTCCAGTTGGCGCCGCCAAAATAATTCCCTCCCACCTTCAGGTATAAGCCCTCAAAACCCGCCCCCTGGCTGGGTGGATTAAAACGGTCATACTCCCCTTCCACATACCAAAAAAATTTCTTATGGTAATTGCGCACTCCCAGAAGGGGCACATCTTTGCGATAACTGCTGCCGGGGTTGATCTGGTCGGCAAATTCAAAGCGCTCATAGCGGCCATAAATATCCAGGGAGGAAACCTTCTTATTTAATTCGCCATACATACTCCGGAGATGCCCCCGGACCGCCACGGGAAAATCACTCCGGGAGGCCAGATTACTCTCATAGTAGCGGATATACAAGGAAGGCCAGGGAGCCTGGTAAATACCGACCCCCAATGAACGGGTCTCATTGTCGGTGAGACTCTGGCGGGGATCCGCGACAAAATTATTTTTAGCCAGATCAAGACTGCCGGCAATGCTGAGGAACGGCCAGGGCCTCACCTCTCCCGCGAAGTATTGACCTTTGATGTTCTGTTCCGGTTGATAGATTTCGTTGATTAAATGAAAGTGGGGGCCTAAATAACGGTAATTGGTTTCCAGACGGAACCAGTCGCCTTTCCAGATGGAACCCAACCGGTAGGCCACATCATGCTGGCTCCGGGACTGAGGGTCCTGGGAGAAGCTCTGCATGAATTCTCCCGCCGCGTAGAGGTTGGACCAGGTCCGCAGCAGGTAGGCCACCCGATAGACCCGATTGTTCTTGGTCACCAGGTTGCCGGAGAAATCCTTTTCATCCTGGGTGGCAAAGAGACTGCCTTCCAGGACCAATCTGTCCCAAGGTCTGATCCGGCTCATGAAGCCGTACAGGGACTCCCCCAAACCCTGGAAGGTTTCTCCCGCCAGCCCCCGGGAGAGGGTGACATCACCTCCCAGGAGATAGACCTGGAAAGAGGGATGGGCATACTGAGCGCCGAAACCGCGGAAATATATCTGGGGATAAAAAAAGTTGGTAAATCGAATCGGCAGGTCCGACAGGAGGAAATATTGATCTCCAGCCGAAGCTTGTAATACGCCCCGGCCCCACTGGAAATCTTTCAGAGTCAAGCGCCCGTAAGCCTGGTTGAATCCCGAGGGCTGTCCCGCCACCGTTCCCGTTCCCGGGGGCTCCCGCAGGTTGGAGTAGGCCAGGCGTCCCTCCAATACCCCGTAATTAGGGATTTTCTGATACACATCCAGGTATCCATAGCCTTCGGTAATGCTGAATTGCTCCCCCAAAGTCCGGAACCGCAGGGAATAATAAGTAAATCCAACTTTGCCCCCGCCTTCCGGCCACTCAAAGGCGGACGCAGGGCCGGCCCAGGCCGGCAATAATACTGCCAATAACAGGACCGTTACCGGCCAGGAGCCATAAGGGGCGAAAAATCTCCTTAAGATTAAGGGACAATTTTTAATAGTTCGGCACAAAATAAAAATTTTATTTTCCCTTTAATGACAGGAGACTTCCTTGTTTCCATAAAATTATCGAGATGCATTGTAGCAGAACCATTTCCCCCTGGTTAGACAAAATTTACCCCATGTTAAGAAAGAGAAAGAGCAAAATGAGAAGTTGGGGGGGAAGAAAAAGGCAAACCCGCGCGGCTGGTTGGTGTTAAGGCGAAAACGTTTTTCCTTTAGCGCAGGTTTTATGTGGAGATGGTTTTCGGTTGAATTCCTCTGGGTCCTCCGGGTCTTCGTGGTGCAGGGGCAAAGGGGACCGGGGCGGGTAGCGGTTTGGCGGGTTAGCGGTTTATCGGTTAATGATCGGGGTATGCAATTTATCCCATGGACCCCAAACCTTGAACTTTGAACTTTGAACCTTGAACCTTGCACCCTGACCGCAAACCCACGATTTCTCCTCGCCCCGAACCATCAGCGGCCAACGGTAAAGGCTTGTCTCTTCCCCAGGAGTTCCCGGCGGCCCACATCCACCATAGCCTCCGCCTGGTAATTGCCGGGGGCCAGAGGTTTTTCATGCTTTAATTCCAGTTCCCGGGAGCCGCCGGGCAGCAACGGGATGTCGGGGATTTCCAGTTTGGCCGCTTCCTGGCCCTGGGAATCTTTCACGGTGATCCAGCTCTTCTTGACCCGGACGTATATCTGGCCCGGGTTGGTGAAGGCCAGCTTAAAGGTCAAACCTTTCTTATCCGGGGTCACCTGAAAGTCCTGAAATTGGGCTTTGCTTTCGGGGTCGCCCACGGTTTCGTAAAAGACCACCCCGATGCGGCCGGCCACGCCGATCTTTTTCTGTCCCGCGGGTTTGGTTTCCATGGACAGGCCTTCAAAGATGATGCCGGTCCAGTAAGTGCCCGGCTTCACCCCGCCGGGAACGGTGAGGGTGTAGCGCACCTCACGGGTCTGACCCGCATCCACTCGGAAATCCGTGGGGTTCACCTGGAGCCAGGCGGCACAGGACTGAGGAATCCGACCTGGGCGCGAATAAGTGACCTCCCCCTTGGCGTCAATCTGCCAGTCTTCCAGATAGACCCTGACCCGCATCGGCCTGGTGCCTTCATTTTTCACCAGAATCGCGTCGGTCTCGGAGTTTCCCGGCTGGATCTTTTGCTCCACCCGGATGGGGCTGACCATCATGTTCAACTGGGCCGCGGCGGGCAGGACCCCCCCAACTCCCAGAAGCGCCCATAAGACTAAAACAATAAGACGTTTTTTATTCATGGGGAACTCAGTTGAAAGATCAATCTCTGGCTGTAGCGCCCTTCGGCATGCTCCCAGCGGTTTCTCAGGAGAAAGCGCACCACCCCCGCCTTGGACCCTTGCCCCCGGGCCAGGAGTTGGGGCTGGATGCTCAGGTGTCCATTCAGGAACACCGCGCCCGGGCTGCCCTTCCAGGTTACTTCCCTCATGGGAATCCGGGCGCCTTCCGCGGACTGCAAGGGGCCCGGGGCCATGACCGTAAGGCGCCAGGGGCGCTGGCCCGGGGAGATCACCTGCACCGCGACTTCCGCCACGCCCACCGAGGGGGGCGGCCCCACACGAAAGACCAGGGACTGGGGGCTGATGAGGAGCTTCACCCCCGGCGGAGCCACCTTGGCCGCGGCGGCCGGGGCCGCGCTCAAAAGGCCCAAAAAAGTTAAGAACAGTATGATTCCCACTTCATCTTTTCTTATTATGCCAATATGCCTGTTTTGTCAATCCCCGATGGGATGGGGGGAAGGACGAAAATTCGCCCCGGATCTTAAGGCTCCCTTGACCCCCCCTTCCCGGGGATTGAAGCGACTTCGTCAGGTGAAGCTGGAATTATAGACCAAGGGGCGCCCCGCTGGGTGGTCGCCCCTCCTTGGACTTTAGACCCGCCCGCCGGGGACGGTTGCGTCCCGGGCGGCCAAAACTCCGGGGGGACCGCTAAGGCGCGGTCAAGGTCATCAAGGCAGTGGTGCCGTAGTTCCCGGTTTCGTAGTCCCAGCTGTTGGCAAAGAGAAAAGTAAGGGTGCCGGGGCGATTGCCCGAACCGGTCCACGCGCCCATGGATTGGGCCGTAGTCTTATTCATCGTGCCCGCCGCGTAACCGGCGCCCGTGTACGTCCAGGTGACGTTGCTGATGGGGATCATCTTGGTCCCGTCTTTCAAATCGTCTGCAGCCAGACATGTCAGGGTGACGTTGCTGGCGGCCCCGGTGCGGACGGCACAGGTGATGCTGTGAGGGCTGTTGGTGTCCGTGACTGAAGGTGTGATGTCAGGGTCCGAGTCCGCAAAACTGACGGTGGTGTTGAGCATGGTGATCTTGGCCCTGGAGGCGATGGCGGCGCTGATGGTCAGGGTCTTGGTGTCAGCGGCCCCCCAGGCCGCAGAAGCCAGCAGGGCCAGGGCCAGCACGGCCAGAAAGATGGTTTTTAACTTCATAATGTTATTCTCCCTTTCAGAGTAATTTCAATCGCTTGATTAATTTGGCCTTGGGTCATTGTGAGTCAAATTACCGCCTTGGGCGCAGTTTAAGTTTTCTCCACCGGGTTACTGAGTTCTTGTTTCCCCATTGCCGGCCAATCTCCCCTTTAGCGATTTATTAAAAACTTCCCTCAGGTTGTTTTCTGCCATATCTTACCGGGAGGCTGGGAAAACCCGGCGCTTCCGGGATACCCTTATTAAAACCTTGTAACCCTGCCCCTTATGGTGCCGTCAGAGTGTAAGTGGCGGTGGAGGTATAATTGCCCGTCCTATAAGTCCAGTTGTTGGCAAAGAAATAGGAAAAGGTGCCGATCCGGGTTCCCGACCCCACCCACCTGCCAGCCAATCGGTTGGTGGTCCCCATGGTGCCAGAGCGAAAGCCGCTCCCCGTGGCCGTCCAGGTGACGTTGGTGATGGCGATGGTGTTGGTTCCCGAACTCAGGTTTGGGGCCCTTACGTTCAGGTTCACGGTACTGCCAGGATTGGTCTGGGCGTTGGCAGTGACGGACACCGGGTTCTGCGTTGCCGAGATGCTGGGGGTGGTGTCGGGATCGGAGTCGGGAAAAACGATGGCCGACACCCCCAGGGTCAGGCTGGCGGAAGACGCCAGGGGGGCCTCCACCGCGACCACCACGGTGTCCGTGGCGGCCTGCACGGGGGCGATCATAACCGCGGCCAGCAGTAACGTCAGGAATAATCCTTTCACCACCTTCCCCCTGGTCTTCATTGGATTATGATAGGCCTTACATTTCCTTCGAAGGTAATTGACAAAATTAAAGTTGAATCGAATTAATATAATGTCTAAATAAAACATTGTCACTACTTTTCTTCTTGCACTTATTGTGCCATGCCCTGGAGCCTTCCCGAGTGCCATGCACCGGGCCTTTCCCGTGGCCTGACCCCAGGCCCTTTGCCCCCGAGCCGGGAGCATTATGTTAAGGTTATTGGACATCAACAGTTATTATGTTCGTTATCATTGACAATGGCTCAGTGCCTCCTTCCTTGCTCTGCCATGGCCTCCCGAATTGTTCTCGCATCCTTGCGAACGGGGGAACTGGGCTCTCCCCATCGACCTTGTACCTTTGTTGAACCTGCTTGTGCTTTTGTTGAACTTGGAGTGGATTATGCAAAATTGGAAATAATAAATAAATAGAGAGAACAACCCATTTTGACCTGCCAAATCCCTGATTTTCCGGGTGGGAAATGCCTGAGGGGGAGCCATGCCAACTTTCATGGTGGGAAGACCATCACCAACCATGAAAATGGTCTGGTATCATGGGGCGGGAGGTAAGGGGGCCTCACCCGGACCCGGCGAGCCCCCTTTTTTAATCAGTTTTTTTCCGAAAAACGAAGGCCATTCTCATCCAAAAACCGCAAGCCCATAAATCCTGAATATCGGTCAGGCCCCTCCTGATAATCTCCTCCTGGGGGCCGCATTCTCAGGGTGCGTCCTACGCAGAATTCCTGGATTGGGATTTCGGGGGAAATTAATACCAAGATCTGTTCCCAATGCAACCAACTTAAGTTTCAATTTGCTGATAATCCTGGTCTTCTTTAACCGAAAACCGAAAACGGTATTAAAGGGATAAGAGGTTATTTGGCTTACTTCTCTTCCTCTTCCTGGACCTTGGACTGGCGCCAGAAGTCGTCGGCCAGGCGGAAGATGTCGTCTTCCTCCAGGTAGGCCCCGGTTTGCACTTCAATGATGGCCAGGGGTTCCGAGCCGGGATTTTCCAGCCGGTGCGCGGTATGCAGCGGTACAAAGACGCTTTCGTTGGCGCCTACCGGGCGGACCTCCTGGCCGATGGTCACCAGCGCGGTCCCCTGCACCACTACCCAGTGCTCGGCCCGCTGGTGGTGCAATTGCAGGCTGAGGCGCTGGCCCGGTTCCACCACGATGCGCTTAACTTTATAACCCGGCCCCGATTCCATGACGGTGTAACGCCCCCAGGGGCGTTCCACGGTTAAAGGCCGCTCCGTTTCCACCATCTCCAGCCGGCTCAGTTCCCCCACCAGGTTTTTCACTTCTTGGACCCGGTTCATGG
Organism: uncultured Desulfobacterales bacterium; assembly: GCA_964618815.1. Lineage (GTDB taxonomy): Bacteria > Desulfobacterota > Desulfobaccia > Desulfobaccales > 0-14-0-80-60-11 > CAZUBT01. Next base: position 44,333 of record CAZUBT010000012.1, read on the forward strand.
GGCATACCAGGGTGGCGTCGGGGGTATCCACCACCACCATGTCCTTGAGGCCCACGGTGGCGATGAGGCGGTCCTGGGCGTAGATAAGGCAGTCCCGGCTTTCCAGGTTCAGGGTGCGGCCCAGGGCGACGTTGCCCTGGTCGTCCTTGGGAAACAGATCCGCCAGAGCGCCCCAGGTGCCCACGTCGTTCCACCCCATGTCCACCGGCACCACCGCCACCCGGCCGGCCCGCTCCATGATGCCGTGGTCCAGGGAGATGTTGGGAACCCGCGCATAGACCTCTTTTAGGGAAGGCGCGTCCACCTCCCGGCCCAATTCATTGAGGGCCCCAAAGACCTCCGGGAGATGGCGGGCGAAGGCGTCCAGGAGGGCCTGCCGGGAAAACATGAATATGCCGCTGTTCCAGTAGCAATCGCCTTCCCGGAGGAAGGCCTCGGCCTGGGCTAGGGGAGGCTTTTCAAAGAAACGGGCCGCCTGGAAGGCGCCGTCGTGGCCGTCCAAAGGCTCTCCCCGCTTGATGTAGCCGTAGCCGGTATCCGGACGGGTGGGGCGGATGCCGAAGGTCACCAGGTATCCCGCCCGGGCGATGGCGGCCCCCGCTTCCAGGGCGGTCAGGAATTTCTCCTGCTCCTTGATGTAATGATCCGCGGGAAACACCGCCAGCACATCCTCATCAGTCACCCCCGGGGCCATAACCGCGGCCAGCCCCACGGCCATAGCAGTATTGCGGCCGAAAGGCTCCAGAAGGAGATGCGCCTGTTCCCAGCCCTTGCGGTACAGGTCGAGACGGATGACGTCCGCCTGGGAGGCGTTGGTGACTACGGTGATCCGCTCCAGGGGGACCCGGGGCAGGAGCCGCTCCACGGTGGCCTGGAGCATGGAGTCTGAACCCAGCAAGCGCAACACCTGCTTGGGATACTGGGAACGGCTCAGGGGCCAGAAACGGGTGCCGGAACCACCGGCCAGGATCACCGCAAAGATAGGGATAGGTGCGGTCGCAGTCATGAGACCTCCTTATGGGCGGCCAATTCTGCTTCCAGCCGGCCTTCCACCAGGTTCCGGATCTCCTCCAGGTGTTCCGGGGAGTCGGCTTCGAAGCGCAGCACCAGCGCCGGCTGGGTATTGGAGGCCCGCACCAGTCCCCAGCCATGGGGGTGCAACAGCCGCACTCCGTCAATATCAATGATGGGAAAGAGACCCTGCAATCGGGCCTTAAGCCCTTCCACCACCTTAAATTTCACTTCGTCGGGACAATCCCGGCGAATCTCCGGGGTAATCACCGCGGCGGGCAGGTCGGCCAGGAGCTGGGTAAGGGTTTGACCGGTGAGGCATAACAACTCCAGCAGCCTGCCGGTGGCATAGATGGCGTCATCAAACCCGAAGTAACGATCCGCAAAGAACAGGTGGCCGCTCATTTCTCCGGCCAGCGCCGCGCCTTCTTCCTGCATCTTCTGCTTGATCAGGGAATGTCCGGTCTTCCACATCAGGGGCTTGCCGCCGTGGGCCGCCACATCGTCAAATAGCCGTTGGGAGCACTTGACCTCCCCGATGATGGTGGCCCCGGGGCGCTCTTTTAAGATGGCCCGGGCAAACAACACCAGCAACTGGTCGCCCCAAATGATCTCCCCCCGGGGACCGATGACCCCCAGGCGATCGCCGTCGCCGTCGTAAGCCACCCCCAGGTCCAGGCCCTGTTTAAGCACCAGGTCCCGCAAGTCCGTCAGGTTGGCTTCCACGGTAGGATCGGGCTGATGCGCGGGAAAGTCGCCGTCCATGTCGCAATACAGGGGCCATACCTCGCACCCCATTCTCTTAAACAGCGGCAAGGCCACCGCACCGCCGGTTCCGTGCCCGGCATCCATTCCCAGCCTTAGGGGTCGGGTGATATTCAAGTTTTGGGCCAGATGCTCGTGGTAAGCCGGGATGACCTCTTGCTGCTCCACCCCCCCCTGCCCTTTCACGAAATCTCCGGATTGGACTATACGGTAAAGGTCCTGGATTTGGGCGCCGTAGATGGTGGAGTAACCGCTGCAAATCTTGAAGCCGTTATATTCCGGCGGGTTGTGGCTGGCGGTAATCATCACCCCGGCTTCGGCCTGGAAATAGCGGATGGCAAAATACAAGACCGGAGTGGGGCAAACGCCGATGTCCACCACCCGGCAGCCGCTGGCGGTGAGGGCCGCGACCACCAGGTCCCGCCACTGGGGGGAACTGTGGCGGCAATCCCGGCCCACCACCACCCTGGTCTTGCCCTGCCGGCGAAAATAGGCGCCCATGGCCTGGCCCAGGCGGAAAACTCCCTGGTCGTCAATGTCCAGGCCGACCCGGGCCCGTATATCATATTCCCGGAAGATCAAAGGATTCATGAGTGATCTCTCTTGGATCATGGCATTGCGGATCCGGCCTCTTAGGCCCAGGTTCTGTTTCAAATGCAACAAACTAAAGTTTCAACTTGCTGATAATCCTGACCTTTTTAACTGAAAACAGAAAACCGAAAACAGAAAACGGTATTAGGCCCAGGTGTTTTCCAGGAACCGGGCATAGGTTTTAACCAAGCCCTCGGGTAACTGAGTGCTGGCTTGCCAACCCATTGCTCTCAGCCGGCTGTTGTCCAGTAATTTGCGGGGGGTGCCGTCCGGGTAATTGGGGTCGAAAACCAAACGCCCTTGAAACCCAACCACCGTGGCGATAAGTTCAGCCAGTTCCCGGATGGTCAGATCCCGGCCCGTGCCGATGTTTATTATCTCGTCAGATTCATAACGTAACATTAGGAATAGGCAGGCATCAGCCAGGTCATCTGCATAGAGGAACTCCCGCCGGGGTGTGCCGGTACCCCAGATTACCACCTCCGGCGCTCCGGCGCTTTTGGCTTCGTGAAATTTGCGGATCAGGCCCGGAATCACATGGGAGTTTTTGGGGTCAAAATTGTCCCCTGGCCCATAGAGGTTGGTGGACATTACCGCGATAAATCGGGTGCCGTACTGTCGGTTGTAGGACTGGCACATCTTGATCCCCGCGATTTTGGCCACCGCATAGGGTTCGTTGGTGGGCTCCAGCTTGCCGTCCAAGAGATACTCCTCGCGCATGGGTTGGGGGGAGAATTTGGGGTAGATGCAAGAGCTGCCCAGAAAGAGCAATTTCTTCACCCCTTGAAGATATGCCTGGTGAATGATATTGGTCTGGATCATCAGGTTGTCATAAATGAACTCCGCCGGATGAGTTTGGTTAGCCCAGATGCCTCCCACCCGGGCCGCGGCCAGGAAAACGTAATCCGGGCGTTCCTGGGCAAAAAACGCGGCCACCAGCGCTTGGTCCCGAAGATCAAGATCGGCTTGACTCTGCAATATCAGGTTTTTGTAACCTGCGCCGTGGAGACGGCGCACCAGGGCGGAGCCCACCAGGCCGGCATGTCCGGCTACATAGATTTTAGCAGGTTTTTCCATGGTATCTTGGGCGTCAGAGAGGATTTTTTAGGGGAAACCATGACTCCATTTTCCCGGGCCAACTTTTGGATAATTTCTTGGGATTGGCGCAGTTCCAAGAGCGCCTGCATATCAGCCTCCGCCATCAACCGGGCCAGTTCATGGAAGGTCTCTCGGGGCTGCCAGCCCAATTGGAGTCGGGCCTTGCCGGCATCCCCCAACAGGCATTCCACTTCGGTAGGCCGGAAATACCGGCGGTCGATTTCCACGTAATCACGCCAATCAAGCTCCAGGTGGGTAAATACTTCCTCTAAAAATTCCCGGACGGAATGAGTCTCGCCGGTGGCGATTACATAGTCTTCCGGTTCTTCTTGTTGGAGCATGAGCCACATGGCTTCAACGTACTCCGGGGCGTAGCCCCAGTCCCGCCGGGCTTCCAAGTTGCCCAAATATAGCTTGCTTTGCAGACCCAGCTTGATGCGGGCCGCCGCCCGGGTGATCTTCCGGGTGACAAAAGTCTCCCCCCGTCGAGGTGATTCATGATTGAAGAGAATGCCGTTTACGGCGAACAGCCCGTAGGCCTCCCGGTAATTGCGCACCATCCAATAGGCATAGAGCTTGGCCGCGGCATAGGGGCTACGAGGCTGCATGAGGGTATCTTCATTCTGGGGGGCCGGGGACGACCCATAAAGCTCACTGGATGAGGCCTGATAAAACCTGGTTTTGATGCCGCTACGGCGTATAGCTTCCAACAGCCGGGTTACTCCCAGGCCGGTGATGTCCCCGGTGTATTCCGGCATGTCGAAGCTCACCCGCACGTGGCTCTGGGCCGCCAGGTGATAAATTTCTTCGGGCTGAATATTGTAAATCAGGTGGCTGATTTGCCCAGAGTCGCTCAAATCGCCGTAGTGCAGGAAAAACCTGGCCCCGGCTTCATGCGGGTCCACGTAGAGATGGTCGATGCGCCGGGTGTTGAAGGTGCTGGAGCGGCGCACCAGGCCGTGTACCTCGTAGCCCTTGGCCAGAAGCAACTCCGCCAGATAACTGCCGTCTTGCCCGGTAATCCCGGTGATCAGCGCTTTCTTTTTTGTTTCCACCATATCTCCCTTCGTTAAGGTTGGGCCTGTTGCCAGCCTTAATTCGATATATCCGCAGATTAGGACTTGTCTGGTTTGGTCTGCAATTTCCTTGGACACCGATTAGGGTAAAATATGTGCATCATAGAAGGCGTCTCAATGGATCAGCATGGTGGTTCGCAGCGGAGGCCATCAGCGGAGGCCGGCAACCACAGTCTTTGCAGGCAAAAAATGACGCCCTTGCTGAAAGTGAGCCTGGACGGGCTGACAACTAAGGCGCCGATAACCTTAAGGCTAAAGCAACTACAACAGGTGTTTCTTACAAGCTTTTTCGGTCCTAAACCTTTGTTAAAATGTCAAAAGACTCAAGCTTTCGTTGCAATACATTTGCTCCATTTAGCTAATTATTTTTTACAAGCATAGCTAAAATTAGGAGCAAAAGCAATAAACGAATTAGGCAATGGGCGGAGCCTGTCCCAAATTCAGTTGAAAGTGGATGGCGGTTGATAGTTCTTCAAGATTAGGCTGCCTCCTGTTTGGGGTCAAGGACAACCTCATTTTCCAGTTCGGCTTCAACCTCCAAAGCTCACGGCAGCCCAGGAGACGGCGAAATTTCTTCTCGGTGGCCGGGAAGGCTGCCGCCACCCGGCGCCGCGCCGTCTTGCCATCCCGCCGGCGGCTCACCCGGTCGGTCCGACCCAGGACTTCGATGAGTTCAGCGACGGCCATGCGAGAGATTTCGAGCAGTTCCGACAGGGGGAGCGACAACCGGCCGTTTTTGGCCAAATACCCAGCAAAACCTTGGCTGTTCTTCCGGTCCACATTCTGCTACGATGGCTTCATGGCGGTTCCTCCTTTGAGGTTTTTTCCATAACCGATTCTACTGAACCGGCTGGATGAACCGGCCTTCACTTTTTAACTTTCAACTATGAATAGGACAGCCTTGTCAAGAGGTGGACTATGTTCAAGAGGAAGCATTTAATTCTGGCAGGATTTCTGGTTCTAGTGCTCTTAGTCGTCTCAGGAGCCCCGGCATTCGGTCAGGATGTTAGCGGGGGTAAAACCGGCCGCTATGCTGGACCACCTCGGGGAGATGCGGGCAGTTACAAGTTTGTGGCGTCTAAGAATTCAAAAGAATATCACTGGCCTGTCTGCAAATTTGCCCATAGAATAAAGCCCGAAGATCGGATTACCTTCAAATCGGCCAAGGAAGCTCAGGCAGCAGGTTATATGCACTGTAAAGTGTGCAGCAGGTTCCAGTTTTGACTTCAAAACGTCAGTTGCTTGTGGCCCCCAAAGGGCATTGCCAACCCCATGATTCCGGGGTAAGGTCATAATAGGTCGAGGGCTCGCAGGTCGCCAGAAACCAGTACAGGGTGCCATCTTCGAGGTACAGCCCGTCTTCCCCGGCAAAATCAGTGGGTTGTCCGGCAAAAAAAAATAGCGCCTGTCCTTATTTTCGCCTATTAAGAAATTAGCCGATAGCCCATGAAGAACTGCTCCGATATGGATACCTCCCGCCTTTGGCTGGCGCCATAAGCTCAACTTAAATATATCTCAATATTATTAGTAACAATCTTGACTCCCCGGCTCCTATCTCATAATATTGCCCTGAAGTTTAAGCCAACCTAATCCCATTTCCCGCCAATTATTTAAAGGAGCGCAACATGCCCCCACGTCCAGATATCAAGAAAGTCATGATCATCGGTTCCGGGCCCATCGTCATCGGCCAGGCCTGCGAATTCGACTACTCCGGCACCCAGGCCTGCAAGGCCCTGCGCCAATTGGGTTACGAGATCGTTCTGGTAAATTCCAATCCCGCCACCATCATGACGGACCCGGACATGGCGGACGTCACCTATATCGAGCCTCTCAACCTCCAGTACATGATCGAAATCATCAAGCAGGAGCGGCCCGACGCCCTGCTGCCCAATTTAGGCGGCCAATCCGCCTTGAACCTGTCCTCGGAGCTGGCCATGGCCGGGGCTCTGGATGAATACGGCGTCAAGATCATCGGCGTGGAAATCGACGCCATCCAGCGGGGGGAAGACCGCCTGGCCTTTAAGGAGACCATGACCCGCCTGGGCCTGGAGATGCCCCGGAGCGATATCGCCCACACCGTGGAGGAAGCCGAGCGCATTGCGGACGACCTGGGCTACCCGGTGGTCATCCGCCCGGCCTATACCATGGGGGGCTGGGGCGGCGGGTTGGTCTATAACCTGGAGGAGCTGCGGGTTATCGCTTCCCGGGGCATTTCCGCCAGCTTAGTGGGCCAGATCCTGGTGGAGGAGTCGGTCCTGGGCTGGGAGGAGCTAGAACTGGAGGTGGTCAGGGACGCCAAGAACCAGATGATCACCGTGTGCTTCATTGAAAACGTGGACGCCATGGGGGTGCACACCGGGGATTCCTACTGCACCGCGCCCATGCTCACCATCGATCCAGAGCTGCAAAAGCGCCTCCAAAAACATTCCTACGACATCGTGGAGGCCATCCGGGTCATCGGCGGCACTAATATCCAGTTCGCCCATGACCCCGTAACCGGCCGGGTGGTGGTCATCGAGATCAATCCCCGCACTTCCCGATCCTCGGCCTTGGCCTCCAAGGCCACGGGCTTTCCCATCGCGTTCGTATCCTCCCTGTTGGCCGGGGGCCTGACCCTGGACGAAATCCCCTACTGGCGGGAAGGCACCCTGGAAAAGTACACCCCCTGGGGAGATTACGTGGTGGTGAAGTTCGCCCGCTGGGCCTTTGAAAAATTCCCCGGCTCGGAAGACAAGCTGGGAACCCAGATGCGGGCTGTGGGCGAAGTCATGAGCCTGGGCAAGACCTATAAGGAGGCATTCCAGAAATCCATCCGTTCCCTGGAAATCGGCCGCTACGGCCTGGGCTTTGCCAAGGACTTTAATCAAAAGCCCCTGGAAGAGCTCATGGAGATGTTGAAGGAGCCGTCCAGCGAGCGGCAGTTCATCATGTACGAAGCCCTGCGCCAGGGCGCGGCCATCGACGACTTATATAAGAAAACCTACATCAAACCCTGGTTCATTCAGCAGATGAAGGAGTTGGTGGACTTAGAGGAAGAAGTCCTGAAGTACCGGGGCCGGGACCTGCCGGACGCGCTGCTGGCCCGGGCTAAAAAAGACGGCTTCGCGGACCGCTATCTGGCGCAGTTGCTGAACCTGCCCGAGGAAAACCTCCGGAACACCCGCCTGGCCATGGGCATGGGGCAGGCCTGGGAGGCGGTGCCGGTGAGCGGCGTGGAAAACGCGGCCTATTATTACTCCACTTACAACGCCCCGGACCAGGTGGCCGTGAGCTCCAGGCGCAAGGTCATGGTCCTGGGGGGCGGGCCCAACCGCATCGGCCAGGGCATCGAATTCGATTACTGCTGCGTCCACGCCGCGTTTGCTCTCCGGGATGAAGGGTTCGAATCCATCATGGTGAACTGCAACCCCGAGACGGTATCCACGGATTACGACACCTCGGACAAACTCTACTTCGAGCCTCTTACGGTGGAAGATGTCCTGAGCATCTATGAGAAAGAGCAGCCCGAAGGGGTGATCGTCCAGTTCGGCGGCCAGACCCCGCTGAACATCGCCCAGGAACTGGCCGCGGCGGGGGTGAAAATCCTGAGCACCTCCCCAGACCTAATAGAGCCGGCCGACGACCGGACCCGGTTCCGCAAAATGATACGGAAACTGGGGATTCCCCAGCCGGAGTCGAGCATGGCCGCCGATTTAGCCCAATCCCTGGAGGTGGCCGCCAAGATCGGCTATCCCTTGATGGTGCGGCCGTCTTATGTCCTGGGAGGCCGGGCCATGGAAGTGGTGCACGACGAAGAGATGCTCCGGTATTACATGGCCGCGGCGGTGGCGGTGAGTCCGGATAGGCCCATCTTGATCGACAAGTTTTTGGAAAACGCCATCGAGGCCGAGGCGGACGCCATCGCCGACGGCGCCGACGCCTTCGTCCCCGCGGTCATGGAGCACATTGAGCTGGCAGGGATTCACTCTGGGGATTCCGCCTGCGTCATCCCCCCCATCAGCATTCCCCCCAAGCACCTGGATACCATCAATGAGTACACCCGCAGGATCGCGGTGGAGCTCAACGTGGTGGGCCTGATGAACATTCAGTACGCCATCGCCCATGATACGGTCTATGTGCTGGAAGCCAATCCCCGGGCCTCCCGCACCGTGCCCCTGGTCTCCAAGGTATGCAACATCCCCATGGCCCGCCTGGCCACCCAGGTTATGCTGGGGAAGAAGCTCTCCGACCTGGACCTGAAGCACCGGGCCATCCCCCATTTCGGGGTGAAGGAGGCGGTTTTCCCCTTCAATATGTTCCCGGAGGTGGACCCGGTGCTGGGCCCGGAAATGCGCTCCACCGGGGAGGTTCTGGGCATGGGCGAGTCCTTCGGATTGGCCTTTTACAAGGCCCAGGAGGCCGCCAAGCAGATGCTCCCCCATGAGGGCACGGTACTCCTCACCGTCTCGGAGTTAGACCGGCCCGCGGTCCTGGAAGTGGCCCGGCGCTTCGCGGACCTGGGGTTTAAAATCAAGGCCACCAAAGGGACCCACAAGTTTCTGGCGGACCAGGGGGTGGCCTCGGATCTGATTCTCAAGATGCACGAGGGCCGCCCCCATATCGTGGACGGCATTAAAAGCCAGGAGATCGACCTGATCATCAACACCCCCAGCGGCAAGTTGAGCAAGCACGACGACTCATACATCCGCAAGGCGGCCATCAAGTACAAGATTCCCTATATCACCACCCTGGCCGGGGCCTTGGCCGCGGCCCGGGGCATCGCCGAATCCCGCCGCCGCAAGGGGCAAGTCAAATCCTTGCAGAGCTATCATGCGGATATCAGGTGAGGAATGTTTGGTTCATCCGACTAAAGCGTACCTGGTTTCCTGAAGGCATCCCCCTCCCTCGTTCCCAAGCGGGAGCTTGGGAACGAGGATAATCATAGGGAAATTTTAATGTAAAGGGGTGTTATCCTCTTGGTTATTGCTAACCTATGAGAATAACACCCCTTTTAAATTTCCACCATTTATCTTATATCACCAAACGCACCATACGTCTGAACGATATGAGACGGTATATCGCCACCTGTCCCGCGCACTCACTGTGGAGCTTTCCCCGGCTGGAGAACTAATGCCTTCCCTCACCAGGGCTGGTTTTTTCAGATTTGCCAGCAGGTGCTTTTTTGCCACCATTAGGACCAGGACCCGGTTTCCGTCCCTCAGACGGGGCTACCCGAGCAGGGCCTGATCTCTGTCCCTCGCGGGGGGTCACTTGAGCCGGACCCTGTTTCCGTCCCTCCCGGGGAGTCATTTGAGCCGGACCAGGTCTCTTTCCCTCGCGGGGGGTCATTTGAGCCGGACCGGGTCTCTGTCCCTCGCGGGGAGCCATTTGAGCCGGACCGGGTCTCTGTCCCTCGCGGGGGGCCACTTGAGCCGGACCGGGTCTCTGTCCCTCACGGGGGGCCACTTGAGCCGGACCGGGTCTCTGTCCCTCACGGGGAGTCATTTGAG
>CAZUBT010000013.1:0-53297 GCA_964618815.1 uncultured Desulfobacterales bacterium
AACGGAATATACCATGCAATGATTATATTATCAACTATTAAAGGGTCACAACCGAAAAATTAAGGTTCTGGGTAATTACTGGCTCCTTCCGGCCCCGGCTCAGCCCGGCTGGTGGAAAAGGCTATTTGGCCCATACTAAATGGAGAAGGAGATGAGAAGATTAGCTATCCTTGCATTAGTCCTGCTGTTGGCCACCGGCTGCGCCTCTACCGGAAGGAACTTTAGTTTCGAGGATGCCAATCGCGTCCAGATTGGAATGACCGAGTCCGAGGTCCGACAGATCATGGGGGAGCCAACTAACAAGCACGTCGAACGCACTGGTGAGCTGTGGATGTGGATACATGTGACAGGCGGCTTGGGAGGATTTAACAGCAAGGGCTTCTCCGTGAAGTTCCAGTATGGCCGGGTGATCTATATCCAGAAATGATGTGGCTCTGGCGTTCAACAAGCCGATTAGAGAAGCGATAGGGCAGCCCCCATAGTCCGATACCTCCCTGCCCCCCATTTTAGATAACCTAAAGGTTATCTAAAATCGATTATTAACTTTTCCCCGAAAGTTAATAAAGGGAGCAACAAGCACCGATCGCGGGCCTTGGTCTTGCTCCCTTTGGTGGCGGCTATGAGCTTGTAAACCTTGGGAAAAAATTTTATTTTACCAAAACTTATTGCCGATGCCCCGGCAGATTGCTACTCTAGTTATGGGGATGGAAAATCAATTCATAAACAAGGGAGTCCCATCATGATGAAGACCAAAAAGCTTATTGAAGAGGCTCTTTCTCTTCCGGTTGAGGAAAGGGCGTTTCTGGCTGATTCGCTTTTGCGCAGCCTCAATATGCCCAACGCCACCATCGATGCCAAATGGGCGGAAGTGGCAAGAAGAAGGCTACAGGAGCTTCGTTCCGGGCAAGTGAAGCCGATTCCCGGCGACGAGGTATTCTCCGAAGTTCTTAAGCGGCTTGCCGAATGAAGTATGCTTTCCATCCTGAAGCTAAGGCGGAATTCTTTGCTGCCCTAGACTACTATGAGGATCACGAACCAGGTCTCGGCTCCGATTTCGCCCTGGAAGTTCATTCGACAATTGAGAATATACTCAGTTTTCCAAATGCCTGGCCTTTTCTTGGAGATGACATACGACGGTGCCAGATCCGCCGTTTTCCCTACGGCATCATCTACTCGCAAGATGAGATTATCATCTTTATTCTTGCCGTGATGCACTTGCATCGACATCCCATGTACTGGAAAGATCGGCTTTAGGAACAGGCTGAACCCATCGCTCAACCGGACCAGCAACCCCGCGGTGCGAATTTGGCGGCTTTACCCGGCGCCGCATTACTTGCCAGGTCTCTCCCCTCCCCCAATTTATTTTCCCAAAAACCTCCCCGGTCCCTTGTTTTTTCTAAAACGATGGCTATTAATAAGATTGCCAAGACGTTCAGTCTGAGCACCGGATAGGTTACGGGAAGACTGCCAGCAGGCCGCACCCGATGGAGGGTAGGGTCGCCCTCCGGACTGAACTTCACGGCAACCTGCTTTGGCCCCGAGCCAAAAGCCGGCCTTTGATCCAAGGTTGTTCAGAGGGGCCGGCCGGGCGCTGATTGCCGGCAGCGGCGATAGATGCCCGCTCCGCAGCCGAAGCAGTGAGCAAGGCCACGGAACGTTTCGGACGATTGTCCGGCGACTTCCCTTCGGGAAGATTGAAAAAGGTTTCGTGGTCCGGGGAAGCCGGGGAAACTTTGCAGATGACTCCTTGAGAGGAGCCACCTGGATCCCCGGCTTCCCTTTTGATTTTTACCTTTGTCTTTTCTCCCCCCCCTAATACCGTTTTCGGTTTTCGGTTATCGGTTTTCGGTTAAAAAAACCAGGATTCTCAGCAATTTGTAACTTATTTTTGTTGTATTGGAAAAAGAACTTGGTATAAATTGAGCCGGACGTCAGCCAGCCTCTATTGACAAGTTTCTTTAATAAGACGACATTTGAGCATCTTGTAAAAATCCCCGGCCTTTTTGGAGCCGCAGGCTTCAGCCTACAGCGGGCACAGGCTGGAAAGCCTGCGCCACCAGGGCCCTAACCAGTGAGGCAGGCTAAAGATGAAACGGCGGGAATTTCTGCGTCAGGTGGGAGTAGGATTAGCGGCCGGATGGCTGTGGAGTCCCTGGCCGTTTCCCCTTAAGGTCCGGGCCTCAAATAATCCTGGTCCCAATCTGGCTTTTTTGGCCGATGCCCACCTGAGGGACGGCGATGACCGCCACGCCGAGGCTAAGGCCCTGGCCCGGGCAGTGGGGGAGATTAGGGCTATGCGGCCCCGGCCGGAGTTGGCCCTCTTTGCCGGGGACCTGGCCCATGACGGCCATCCCCAGGCTCTGGCCCTGGGGAAAGAAATCCTCTCGGACCTGCCCTGCCCGATGTGGATGGTGATGGGGGAAGGGGATGGTCCGGGTAGCTTGGAGGAGGGCCGGCCCCACTGGCGGAGGGTTTTCGGGGAACCCCGATTTTGCCGTGCCTATGGAGGGATAAATCTGGTGGGCCTGCACAGCTTCCAGGTTCGCGCCCCTCACGGAGCCGGCTTTGAAATCGGCGAGCCCCAGCGCCGCCGCCTGGCCCATGACTTAGCCCGCCTGGACCCGGACGCGCCCCTGGTGGTGCTCTCCCATGCGCCCCTGACCCCCATCTTCCGCCCCTGGCATCAGTGGACTACGGACGCGGCGTTGGTTATGCCGCTTTTCAACCGGTTCCGCCAGGTCCTCCTAATGCACGGACATGTACATGGGGCAGGGGTTAAGGGGTTAGTGAGCCGTGAGCAGTTAGCAGTTAGCAGTCAAAAGCCATGGAGAGAAAACCGTTTTAACGAGACTGGCCCCCCCTACCAGGAAATCACCGAAAACCGAAAACAGAAAACAGAAAACACTTTCTCAATCCCGGCCACGGCCTGGCCCTTACCGTCGGCCCTCCAGGGGACGCCCGCGGCCTTGCGCCCGGGATTAGGACCGACGGGCTGCGGCTGGGGGGTTGTGGCATGGGGGCGTGAGGGGCATGATTACCTGCAATTCCAGCCCCATATCTGGCAGTCTTAAAAAAGATTCACCACAAAGACACCAAGAACACAAAGGTTCACCAAGGAAGAAAAATGAAGGCATTGACGTCCTGCGCCAATGCCTTTAAGTCTTTTCTCGGTGTATCTTGGTGTACTTGGTGTCTTGGTGGTGAAATATGACTCTAGTTCCGGCGGATACAGCCTAAATGGTGCGTAAGACGCACCCTACATCGCCTAACCCGCTAAACCGCTACTCCCCTCACTTCGGCATGACGTCCGTAAATACCGTCTCCACCGGAAAGGGCCCCCCGCTTTGCCGGATCAGCAGGTCCTCCACCTTCTCTTCCAGGCGGGCGATGAGAGGCGGCAGGGAGGCGGGGTCCAGGGCGGAGACGGCCACCCCGTCGTGCACCCGGCACTGCAAGGCAGCCAGGTTGGGGGGCGTCAGGTCCGTCTTGTTGAACACCTGGAGCATCGGCTTGTCCTGGAGGCCCAGGGATCCCAGGATATCCGCCACCGCGGCCATCTGCTCGGGAAACCGGGGATTGCTCAAGTCAATGACGTGGATCAGCAGGTCCGCCTCTTCCAACTCTTCCAGGGTGGCCTTGAAGGCCTCCAGGAGATTTTTGGGCAAATTCTTGATGAACCCCACGGTGTCGGTGACGATCACCTCTCGTTCCCGTGGGAAGCGCAGACGGCGGCTGGTGGGGTCCAGGGTGGCGAACAGGCGGTCCTCCACCAGGACCCGGGCATGGGTCAGGGCGTTGAACAGGGTAGATTTGCCGGCGTTGGTATAGCCGATGATGGAGAGGATGGGGAGGCGGCCTCGCCGCCGGGGCTGGCGGCGCTCCCGGCGCTCCGCCCGGACCCTGGCCAGGTCCTGTTGGAGGCGGTGGAGGCGCTCCTGGAGGCGGCGCTTGTCGATCTCCAGGCGGGTCTCCCCCGGCCCCCGGCCCCCGATGCCGCCGGTCAAGCGGGACAGGGCGTCGTCCCGGCCCCGGAGCCGGGGCAGGAGATATTTCACCTGGGCCATCTCCACCTGGAGCTTGCCCTCCCGGCTGCGGGCCCGCTGGGCGAAGAGGTCCAGGATCAACTGGGTCCGGTCAATCACCTTGAGTTCGGTGAGATCCGTAATGGAGCGCACCTGGGAAGGGGACAGCTCCGCGTCGAATACCAGGAGGTCGGCCCCCAGTTGCAGGGCCTGGATGACCAGTTCCGTGAGCCGGCCTTTGCCCATTAAGAAGCGGGGATCGAACTTCGGGCGCCGCTGGATGAGGGTAGCGGCCACTTCCAGACCTGCGGAACGGGCCAGTTCCGCCAGTTCCATCAGGGAATCTTCCGCCGCGGCCCGGCTGGGCCCGGTGACACCGATGAGGATGGCCCGTTCAGCCTGGCGCCCGCCGCCGGATGCCCCCACCCGGGCGAATTCCGCCTCCAGGGAGGACATCAGGGCCTCAAAATCCACGGTCAAGGCCCCGGGGTGGGGCGCCTCCAGGATGGCCCAACTGTGGCCGTCCACCGGCTGCGGGAGCAGGTGGGCCGCCTGGACCCGGCCCGGCAAGCCGTCCGGGGCCACGGTGAGCGCGGCCACCGCGTCCAGGCGCAGGAAGGCCAGGTCGGTGAGGTCATCCTGGCTCAAGGGGCTTCCGTCCAGGTGGGTGTGTATCAGGCGCAAACCCTTGAGGCGGCCCCTGACGCCCCGCTCCCGAGGCAGGGCCGGAATCAACAGACCTTTGGCATCCCCCACGATGACCTGGGTAACCGCGCCCTGGCGGTCCACCATGACCCCCACCTGGCGGCGCAGGTCCCGGGAGATTTCCGCCAACTGCCGGGCCAACTCCGGGGTGACCAACTGGTCCGGGGGCACTTTGCGCCGGTAGAGCCGCTCCAACTGACGATATTGCTGGGTCTTTAATCCCGTGAGATTACCTAAGGGGCGGTGGATATTCTCAACTCCTTTGATAAATTATATCAAAATTCGGGCCTTAAATCCTGGAAATTATCGCGTCTTAACTATTATTCAATTATGATTATGGCCCCACCATCAATCGGGCCAGGCCGCGGCCACATCCAGAACCACTTGCGCTCCCGCTTCCCGGGCCGCCTTAAGTTCGGGACTGTCCCATCCTCGGTTCCAAACCAGGGTGAATATTTCATCGGAAACCGCCAGGAGCGCAGCCATAGGCACGCCCCGATATTTCCCCACCGTGAACAGCGCGGCCGTCTCCATTTCGATGGCCAGTTCGCCCTGCCTTTGATAACCCCGGACATCTCTTACGGTTTCCCGATAGATGGCGTCAACGCTCCTGACTTTGCCCTCGTGCCAGGGGATTTGGGTCAGGGCGGCGCGGGCCTTTATTAATTCCAAGAGCGCCGGGTCAGGAGTGGATTTGGATTTCTTGTGATAATATCGGGAAGTGCCATCCCCGACCATGGCGGAGGCAGGCACCATCAGATGGCCTATCCTGACCCGGGAGTTAAGGGAGCCGCACCATCCCAAGGTAAGGATCATGCGGGCATTCATGGCGATGAGATTCTCTATGACCATAACCGCGTAAGGTGCGCCTAACACCGGCCCGACAATGGTGATGGGCACCCCTTTCCAGGAACCCACCCCCATGTGACATTCCCAGATCCCTTCCCCGCTTTGGTCGGCACCGGTCAAGTTGCAGAGAAGATCGACATCCAGGGGTGAAAAGGCCAGGATCACCCGCGGGGCAATATGCCGGTCGGGGGGGACAGGATAAACAATGGCCCGGTTCCCCTCCCCGGCCTGACTGCTGAACGCGGTTAATGTGAAATGGCTTACCGGAACTGCGACAATAATCAGGAAAAGCATTAGACGTCGGGCCATTGGGGGAATCCTCCTTCCTGGAAGATCAGTCCTGTTGCCGGTCTAATTACCAAAGATTTTCACTAACCCGGCGGTGACGAGGTCTCTAGTGGGACCGGGAGCACCCGGCGGCAGTCAAGGTTTTAAAGCCGCAGGCGACGCCGGGCTGCAACCGGTTGAGATTGCCTAAGACGCGGTGAATGGATACGGTTTTCGGTTTCCGGTTAACAAACCTAAAAACATAGGTTAATCAATGATATAAACGCGGAATTCATAGGCTCTCCATTTATCAGAACTGGGGCTAAACTCATTATAGACGATTTTGAAACCTTAATGCAGGAGTTGCAAGGAAAACGTTCAGATTACCTGTTTAATAATCTTCATAGTTTCCACCAGCTCCGGCTGGAGCACATCCATCAGGACGAAGCTCAGTCCCGCCCCGGCCAGCAAGCTCAGGCAGGTTTCTTCCAGCTTGAGGGGATAAATATGCCGCAGGCCGCTGCGCAGGTTGGAAAGGCCCACCATGGTTGCCGCGGGTACGGAAAAAATGTCGCCACCCGCCAGGAGCCGCACGGCCTTAAGGACCTCCCCCACCTGGTCAAAGGCGTCGGGCCATCTCAGGTTGGGCAGGACCGGATCGAAGATCAATTGTTCGTGGGCGACTCCCGCGGCCAGGGCATGTTCCCGGAGCTCCACCGCCAGGGCCATCTTGCCGTCCAGGGTGGGAGGCGCAAAGGAGCGGTCATCCAGCAATAGGAGAACCAGATCCGTGTGATGGGCCGCGGCCAGGGGCAGGATTTCCCGCAGCTTGGCCTCTTCCAGGGTGCAGGCGTTGAGGATGGGCTGATCCCGGCACGCCGCCAACCCCCCGGGCCAGCACCCGGGGCTGGGGGCTGTCCAGGATAAGGCGCAGCCCGGTAACGCTTTGCACCGCGTCCACCATGAAGGTCATGCGGTCCTCATGGCGGGGGGACAGGTAACCGGGATTGAGGTCCAGGAGAGCGGCTCCCGCGTCCTCACAACGGCGCGCCAGGTCCTGGAGGGGCTGGGGCTGGAGACTGTTCAGCGCCGCGGCCACTGCGGGGTTGGAGGAGGTGAGGTTGTCTGCTGCGACGATCATTAGTTTATAAAGGCTCTTGCATAATTACCCGGCATTTATCTAGGCTCAAGCCGTGCCGTGAAAGTCGCCGGATTAAGAGTTGGATAAAATGCCGCGCCGTCGCCCTGCGCAGTGTATTGATAAGTTCTGTTTCCAATGCAACCAACTTAAGTTTGAATTTGCTGATAATCCTGGTCTTTTTAACCGAAAACCGATAACCGAAAACGGTATTGTAATATCGTTTAAACGGCGCCCTCATCGGCGAAACACCGGCGCCAATGGGTAGGTTGGGAGCAACTTGCAAAAAATTCAGCATAAAAGGGAATTCTGCAAGAGGCTCAATCAAGTCTGATAATTCATGGCGCAAAGTAAAAAGCGTCTCCAGAATACCACAAACCACCAGTAACTGCAGGTCCCTGAATCGGGTAGATTTACCATCCACGATCATGTAGTTCATCCAAAAATAACCCCGGCGTCCCGGGTCATATCCCAGGCTGAAGAGCCGGTTCATGCAACTGCGGTCGAACTCCTCTTTCCGTTCCACCGATTGGGAAATGCGATTAGTGAAGCAACCCGCCGCAAAATGGTCGCCTATAGCAAAAAAAGGGGCTACGGTTTCAACCGTAACCCCTTAAAATCTTTGGTAGGCACGCGGGGATTTGAACCCCGGACCCCTACCGCGTCAATGTGGTTCAGGGGGCTAACACAATTTAAGTATATAAACTAACCTACAAAAACCTATAGGAAAATCGGCTGCCATGTTATATATTGGTAGCCGGTTTTTTTTCTTGTTTTGGGGTATTATGGTCACAAAATGGTCACAAATTTATTGATCTGAAAACTGCATGAATTAAGAGTTTCCGGGGACATGACTCCCCTTTCCCGCTTGGAAATTCTATTCCAAGTTCTCAGGTGAGGGGCTTAAGCCGAATGAAGCAGTTTTCCCTGATCGCCTTCTCAAAACAAACCTTTCAGTAACAGAGGCATAACATGAGCAAGCAGAATGATGAATCTCAGCAAATTAGTAATCTCATAACTGCTGAGGAACTCAGAGGGGATTTAGAGAGTTTTCCTAAAAACGATATGTTTATGGACCAATTATTAAAAATCATCAACGCGAAGAAAAAACTTATTAAACAAGCTAGAATAAGTTTATTTACAATAATATTGGCAACCACCATATACAAAGACGGTAAATATAAAGCTGATTATTTAAAAGATATTTCTAAAGATATTGATTTTTGTAGTTTGTTGGATATCGTGGGTAAAAATGTTTCAGAGAAATATGGTGATACTCTTCTGATTAGAAGTGAAACTGAATGCGATACTCCAATTGATGAAGTTAATTATATTCTATCCATAGATTATTCCCCACCTAGTCATTTCATAGAGCTTTACAATCATCTTGGTTTAATTGAGATGTGTTACGAAGTTCTTTTGGAAATTCCTATTACCATAAATTACTTGACACTTGATTTATCATTGATGAAAATAATAAAAGATGTTTATGTTAAAATTGCTCTCAATGTTAATTATGGCCTATCTGTATTAAACAGGCTAAAAAAATCAGCCAAAGAACTAAATTACATTACGAATGATAAAAAAACTTTCGTATATGAAATATATTACAGATGCCAAAAAGTAAAAAAAGGGATGTCACTTAATGCAATCTCGAAAGCTATAGAATATGAATTCAGGGATTTACAGAAAAAGGGGAACATTCCTTTCGAATTGAGGGAAAAGAAATTTCAGGCTCCTGGGAACTTTCAGATCAAAAGGTACTTATTGGAAAACAACAATATAATGAAAGATTTTATCAAAAATGGACGGTACTGGATTTTGCAAAGGTAAGGTTTGTGCGATGATATTCAAAAACTTTTAGCAGAGGTTACCTTTGCTTAAACATACGATAAATTACCGTTTGTAATACACTTTAGATTCCTATTTAATCTTAAGGCATAGCGTACATGCTATGTCTTTTTTATTTCGTTCATTACCCAGATGGAGGTTTTGTATGATCGAGCAAAATGTGAATTTACTAACGGTTGATGACCTTGCAAAGCAATTAAGGGTCAAACCTTCCTGGATATATGGGGAGACTCGAAAATCGGGGCAAGGGTCTATTCCCAGAATCAAGGTAGGGAAGTATCTCCGTTTCCGGCTAGAAGAGGTAATGGACTGGTTAAAAGCCCAGCAGGAAAATTAGGGGCAAAATGACAAGGCAAGATGAAACTAAAAGGAATCCAGGCCGCCAAGACCTGCTTGAAGCCGGCTTAGCTTATCTGGAGGGAGGGATAAACCTTATCCCTGTCAATTCCCGAAAGACGCCGGCAGACCCGCCCCTGCCATTTCAAAGGTGGAAGAAACTCCAAAAAGAGCAGGTAACAAAGGACCTTCTTCGAAAATGGGCCGATACCCCTGGAGTGCAGGGCTGGGCGATGGTCTGCGGCAAGATTTCCGGGGGCTTAACTATTCTGGATTTCGATGTACCTGGATTCTTAGAAAAATGGAAAGGGAAGGTGGGGGAAATGGCCCAGGTGCTTCCTACTCAGCAAACCGGAAGCGGTGAGGGGTATCAAGTGGCCTTCCGGTCAAATCTCCCTATCCGCAATGACAAGCTGGCTTATGTTCCGGCTGACAATGAAGAAGGGAGACTAACCGCCATTGAAACCAGGGGAGAGGGCGGATATGCGGTGGTGGCCCCTTCCTATTGTCCCGAAGCAGTCAAATGCGGTAAGAAGCACAGCCAGCCCTATAAAGTCATTCAAGGGGACTTCTCTAATATCCCTACCATTTCTAACGAGCAGGCCCAATTTCTTTTGGACGCGGCCCGGAGTTTAGATGAAATGCCTCATTCTAAAAAGCAGATGGAAGCGGCTCCTTTGTCTTCCCGAAATGGCTTAGACGGCGGGGTCATTAATGCCTTTAATGATGCTTATGATGTAGCCACGATCTTAGAAAGAAACGGCTATGAGAGGCGTGGAAACCGTTTTCTGGCCCCGGCCAGCACAACCGGCTTGCCGGGAGTGCATATTTTTGAAAACGGGCGGTGCTTTTCCCACCATGCCAATGATCCCTTGAATGACGGCCATTCCCATGACCCGTTTTCGATTTTTTGCCTCTTGCAGCACGGCGGTGATGTGCGGGCGGCGGTGAAGGCGGCGGCTGAAGCCCATGGCATTGAGCGGACTCAACCTCACAGCGCGGCAACGGGGGGGGCATGGCCCGAGCCGGAACCGTTGCGCCGCTCCCCGGAACCTTGTGAACCCTTCCCGGTGGAGGCCCTGGGGGGGATACTGGCCCCGGCGGCCCGAGCTATGCACGACATTATTAAGGCACCGGCGGCAATCTGCGGCCAGGCGGTGTTGGCCACAGCTAACTTGACGGTCCAGGGTTTTGCGAACGTTGCGATTGACGGGCGAAGCTTCCCCCTGTCAGAATTTTTCCTGTCTGTTGCGGTGTCTGGGGACAGAAAAAGTGCGGCTGATCATGCGGCGCTGGTGCCGGTTGATGCGCACGAAAAGGAGTTGAATGAGGCTTACAAAAAAGATTTCTCAAGGTATGAAAACGAACTGCTTTTGTGGAAAAAGATTCGCGAAGAGGCTTTAAAAAAAACCAGGGGGCGCAGGGAAGCTTTAGACGACCTACCCCCAGCGCCCTTCGCACCTCACTACCCACAGTTGACCACCGAGGAACCGACTTACGAGGGGGTGACAAAATTATTGGCCGTTGGCTGGCCGTCAGTCGGGCTTTTTTCTGACGAAGGCGGACGTTTTTTTGGCGGCTATGCGATGTCAGCCGACCATCGGCTAAAAACCCTGGCCGGTTTATCGGGTATGTGGGATGGACGGCCCATTACCCGGACCCGCGGGGGGGATGGGGCGACTACCTTATACGGGCGGCGGGTATGTGCCCACCTACTCATGCAGCCCCTTGTGGCGGAAACCATCCTATCAGACCCCCTGGCCCATGACCAAGGCTTCTTATCAAGATGCCTGATTGCAGCCTCTGAGAGCACCCTGGGGGCACAAACCTACGTGGCCCAGGATTTGAGCATCGAAGCGAGTTATGGGCGGTACTGCGGCAGGCTCACGGTGATTCTTCGGGCCAAGTTGCCATTAAAGGTTGACCCGGCAACCAGGGAACTTACAAACGAATTAGTCCCCCGAGCCTTGCCGGTATCCCCCGACGGGAAAGAAATTTGGATTCGCTTCCACGATTGGGTGCAAGACCACTTGAAACCGGGGGGTATCTTCAGACCAATTTCCGGTATCGCAGCCAAGGCTGCGGAACACGCGCTTCGGCTGGCCGGGACCCTGACCTTGGTTGATAACATCGATGCCACATTTATCTCTCCGGAGCACGTCAAGGCCGGGATAACCCTGGCCCGGTTTTACCTCACCGAAGCGCTGAGGTTATTCCATACCGGCAAAACGAACCCGGACATTTTACTGACTGAAAAGGTGCTTACGTGGCTCAAGACGCGGACCGGCCCCAGGCCACAGCTTCTTTCTCTCCCTTGTGTTTATCAGACCGGCCCGAACGCCGTGAGAGACAAGGCGACTGCAGCCCGGTGCCTGGCCCTATTGGCAGATCATGGTTGCGTGCGCATGGTGGAGGGCGGAGCCGAGATTGACGGCAAAAAACGCCGTCAAGTCTGGGAGGTAAACCCTAATGTCTAAGGTGCCAAAATTTTGTTTTGAGGTCTACCCCCCTGCTAAACCTGCTAAAGTTGCTAATCTTCAGCCCGTTGAGGCACCAGCTTTAGCAAGTTTAGCGACTTTAGCAAGGGGTAAGAATGGAAATCAACTTTTCCATCCCCTGGCCGAGACGCCCCAGGCCAACCCTCCCGAGCGCATCTTGACCTGTGCCTATTGTGGCTTCCATGAATACCAGGGACCGAACCCGGCGCATGGCTGGGGACTTTGTACCTTCAATGGGAAGTGGTGTTACGGACTGCGGCGGGCTTGTGATGAGTGCAAAGAAATTGACGGTTAAAAATAAAGGGAAGGCGGCATGAGCGATCAAGTGTGCGAACTGGCAAAGAACGCGAGAGAGAAGATTGTCTTTCGCCTGGGTGAATTTAAAGGCCATAAATTCGTTGATATGCGTGTGTTTGCGCTTGAGGACGGCAAAGACCCGGCCCCCACAAAAAAAGGGCTGGCAGTCTCCCCTGCCCTGTGGCCTCAGTTCCGGGCGGTCCTGGCCCAAGTGGAAGCGGCCATGATTCAAGAGGGTTGGCTTGACCGGGAGGACCTGGATGCCAAGGGGTAGGGGGTAAAAAATGAAAGCCTTATTGCAATTAAATTGCATTAACAACGGGGGAAGGTATGCCATTTAAGAAAGGACAATCAGGGAATCCTCTGGGCAAGCGCCCAGGAACACGACACAAAGCAACCCAGGCGGCCCAGGACCTTCTGGACGGGGAGGCCCAGGCAATTACCCGGAAAGCCATAGAAAAAGCCCTGGACGGTGATTCTATGGCTTTGAGGCTTTGTCTTGAAAGGTTGATCCCCCCACGGAAGGACCGGCCTATAGCCTTGGGACTACCTCAGGTGGTCGGCGTGGGGGATATACCGGCAGCCCTGGGAACTATCCTGGCTGCGGTGGCCCAGGGGGAAATAACGCCAGGGGAGGGGCAAAGTGTGGCGGGTATGTTAGGGGCATACTGCAAGGCGGTGGAACTGGTTAACCATGAGGCCCGGTTAGAGGCCCTGGAATCCATATTTAAGGTTAGAAAAAAATAATGCGAAAGGGAAATCTGGCAAAACTTTATGACCGGCTAACAGCCCATGAACGGTTGCGTCTGGTAATCGGAGCACAGGCGCGGGGGGATGATGCAGAGGTTGACCGGTTGGTGCAATCATGCCCCAGAGTTAACTATAGCGCGGGGGATGATGCTTATGTTGTTCCAATGAAAGCCGCTTTGGATATTACCCAGGCCATTTGCCATTACCTGGATAGGGAACAAGGACGTCTGGAAACCATAAATTTTGTTCAATGCTTGATCTCTCTGTTCTTTGAAAAATGGCCAAAGCCGGAGAAAAAGAAGGAAAGGGAGCAGTATGAGGTTGCCATGGAAACTGTTGAAGTAATATCTGATGTGTTGAATAAGCCTTACCAGAAAAGAATAATGGGCCGAATAAAAGAACTCCTGGAGGGGTTTGAGCAATTCTGCCAAAGGGAATTAGACTTGAGCCATGAAAAGGTTTTCAAAGCCTTTGCTATGCCTTATTGGGAATGGCTTGAAGAACTGAAAGATGAAATAGCTAACGCAGAGGTTGACCCGGACAAAGTAGCCGACTTTGAGAAAAAATTAAGCTATGCCTGGAATCTGAGGGTAGAAGGCATTTAAGTAGCTAAATTATCCTCTGAGAATTTCCTCACCTCAGCATCTAATACTCCTTTTCAAGCTTTTACTTCCCATTGAAATTTCTCTTGATTTCCTTGGCCCTTTCCGGGTAGTGGTTAAGGAGAATCCCACGGGAAAATTTCTAAGAATCATGAAGATTTTGGGCCATAAAAATTTAGGGAATTAGGAATAGGAAAATGGCAGAGGAAAAGAAACCCAGGAAGCGCCCCATTGAGCAGTATGGCCACAAGGGGAAAGAGCGGGTCAATAATCCGCCGGTAGGGTTGGTGACGCCGGAGCGGGATAAGGGAAAATTGTATGCCCAGAATTTTCGATAACATCGAATTACCCCTTTTACCCGCGCTTCAAGATACCCTTCAAATTTCGGACCGGGCCGACTTCTGCGTCGGATACTTTAACCTGCGCGGCTGGAAGCTGATAGATTCCTTTATCGATTCCTGGGAAGGTGATCAAGGTTCCTGTTGCCGAATTCTGGTGGGGATGCAAACCTTACCCCAGGAAGAACTCCGGGCTGCGCTCAGTCTCGTTCCCGGTAATGGAGGTATAGACCAGCAAGCGGTGTTGCGGCTCAAAAAACGCATGGCCGAGGAATTCCGAGAACAGCTTACAATCGGCGCTCCCACCAATCAGGATGAAAAGGGCCTCCGCAAATTAAGCGCTCAGATCAAAGCCAAAAAAGTTATTGTTAAACTCTTTCTGCGTCATCCACTCCACGCCAAACTTTATCTCCTCCATCGGACTGACCCCAACAACCCCACTATAGGATTTTTGGGGAGTAGCAATTTGACCCTGGCGGGCCTCTCCAAGCAAGGCGAATTAAATGTCGATGTTCTCGACCATGACGCCTGCACCAAGCTGCAAAAATGGTTTAACGATCGCTGGAATGACCGGTGGTGCCTGGATATATCCGAAGAGCTTGCGCAGATTATCGATAGCAGTTGGGCACGGGAGAAAATCGTCCTGCCCTACCATATCTATCTGAAGATTGCCTACCATCTCTCCCAGGAGGCTCGGGCCGGACTTTCTGAGTTTCGCATTCCCCGCGATTTCGGTAATCGCCTCTTTGAATTTCAGATGGCTGCGGTAAAAATCGCTGCGCACCATCTCAATAAACGTGGGGGCGTGCTAATCGGGGATGTGGTCGGCCTGGGCAAAACCCTCATGGCCACCGCCCTGGCCCGCATCTTTCAGGATGATCATGCAACCGAAACCCTCATTATCTGCCCGAAAAACCTGGTCAAAATGTGGCAAGACTATGTTGAGACTTACCGCCTTTTCGCCAGGGTTCTTTCCGTCAGCAGAGTCATCAATGAGCTGCCTGATCTCCGGCGTTACCGAGTCGTTCTGATTGATGAAAGTCATAACTTGCGCAATCGGGAGGGGAAACGCTTCAGGGCTATCCAGGAATACATTGCTGAAAATGAAAGCCGTTGCATCCTCTTATCGGCAACGCCTTATAATAAAACCTACCTGGACCTTTCAACCCAGTTGCGGCTTTTTGTCCTCGAAGATAAGGACCTGGGTATCCGCCCGGAGAAGAAGATCAAAGAATTCGGGGAAACGGAATTTATCAGGCGCCATCAATGCCCCGTCCGATCTCTTGCCGCCTTTGAGAAAAGCGAGTACCCGGATGACTGGCGCGATCTCATGCGACTCTACATGGTCCGGCGCACCCGCAGTTTTATTCAGGAAAATTATGCAGCCACAGATCCCGAAACCGGGCGGGAGTATCTGACTTTTGAGGACGGGACCCGCTCGTATTTCCCCGAGCGCTTGCCTAAGACGATCACCTTCCAAATCAATGACCAGGATCAAACCGACCATTATGCGCACCTCTACTCTTCCCCCGTGGTCAACGCCGTCAATACTCTGAAGCTGCCCAGGTATGGGCTGGGAAATTACCTGGCACCCACGCCGCACGAACCTCCTACCACAACCGAGGCCAAAGTGCTGGCTGGGTTATCCCGCGCCGGGAAGCGTCTCATGGGGTTTTGCCGCACCAATCTCTTCAAGCGTCTCGAAAGCGGTGGCCCGGCCTTTATTCAATCGATCGAACGGCACATCTTGCGCAATTTCGTGGTTCTCCATGCCATCGAAAACGGCCTCCCTATACCCATAGGTACCCAGGAAGCCGAGTTTTTGGATGCCCGAACCTATGACGAAGATGCAGACACAGCTATTCCGGGATTGTTTGAAGAAGATGAAGAAGATAACGGCACTAAAGAGAGCCCCACGCCTGTCCCCCTAACAAGGGAAGAGGATTTCCGGCGTCGGGCTGAAGAAATATACAAGGAATTCGTAAGTCAATATAAACGCCGCTTCAAATGGCTGCGCCCCGCTCTCTTCGGCAAGACCCTCAAAACCGATCTCTTTTATGACGCTAAAGCGCTGATTAAGGTATTGGAAACCTGTGGTAATTGGGACGCTTCTAAAGACGCCAAGCTCACCGCCTTGATCAGCCTATTGGCCCAAAAGCACCCGGATGAAAAGGTGCTGGTGTTTACGCAGTTCGCCGATACCGTCCGGTATTTGACTTCCCAACTCAAATCTTGGGGACTCCAAGCTCTTGAGGGTGTGACCGGTGATTCCCCCGATCCCACCGGCCTGGCCTGGCGTTTTAGCCCGGTGAGCAACGAAAAACGGGACCCCGAGAAGCGAGATTTTATCAGACCGGAAGATGAACTGAGGGTCCTCATCGCCACCGATGTCTTGAGTGAGGGCCAGAATCTGCAAGATTGCTCTATCATCGTTAACTACGACTTGCCCTGGGCCATCATTCGCCTGGTGCAACGGGCGGGCCGCGTGGACCGCATCGGGCAACAATCGGAAAAGATACTCTGCTATTCCTTTCTCCCGGCCGACGGGGTGGAGCGCATTATTCGCTTGCGCAGCCGGGTGCGGGAACGCCTTCGCCAGAACGCCGAAGTTGTCGGGACCGATGAGGCTTTCTTTGAGGACGATGCTAACGACCAGCCGATCCTCGACATTTACCACGAGAAGTCTGGAATTTACGACGGGGAGGCCGACGCCGAGGTGGACTTGGCCTCTTACGCCTATCAGATTTGGAAGAACGCCATCGACCACAATGCTGCTCTGAAAAAGACCATCCCCGAGCTTCCCAATGTAGTCTATTCCACCCGCGCCCATAAGCCCACGCTCTCTGAACCTCAGGGAGTTTTGGTTTATCTGCGCACCGCCGAAGGCAACGACTCCTTGGCCTGGATCGACCAGGAAGGAAATAGCGTCACCCAATCCCAACTGGCCATTCTCAAGGCTGCCAAGTGCGCTCCCAACACCCCGGCCATCCCCCGCCACGATCAGCACCACGATCTGGTCCGGCGCGGCGTTGAGCATATCGTTGAAGAAGAGAAATCGGTAGGGGGGCAGTTGGGGCGTCCTTCCGGGGCGCGCTTTCGCACCTATGAGCGCCTCAAGCACTACGCTGCCGAAATCAAAGGGACTCTGTTCGAATCTCAGGAACTGCTCAAGGCCATTGATGAGATTTACCGCTATCCCCTGCGGCAATCGGCCATCGATACCCTTAATCGGCAGCTTAAAAGCGGCATTTCCGATCTGGACCTGGCAACCCTTGTCCTGGCCCTACGGGATGACGACCGCCTGTGCCTGGTGCATGAAGAAGAACAGACGCGAGAGCCTCGCATCATTTGCTCCTTGGGCCTGTTTGCACCCACGGAAGGGGATTAGGTATGCCCATCGACCTTGCCCGCGCCCGTCAATATCTAAGGAACTTCGATTTTAAGACCCTGTTCGTCGAGGAGTTGGGGTGGAACCGACACCGGATGCAGCCTCTCAATATCGAGGTGGATGGGAGCACTTACACCCTCAATGCCCTGGTGGAAAAGCGGGGGTTGGTCACCTTTCTCTGCGATCCCGATCCTGATGGGCGCATTCCCAATTATGCCATTCGTCGGAAGATTGAAAAGCAAGCTGCCAAATCCGTTCACGAGCACCTGATCATCTACTGCAACGCCGCCAGGACCACCCAGACCTGGCAGTGGGTCAAGCGCGAACCGGGTAAGCCTGTGGCCTGCCGCGAGCACACCTATCACCGGGGCCAGACAGGGGAACTCCTGGCCCAGAAGCTCCAGGCCATCGCCTTTGATCTGGAAGAGGAAGAAAACCTCACCATCTTTGACGTCGCCGATCGCGTCCGTCAAGGTTTCTATGCGGAGCGGGTCACCAAGCGCTTCTACGAGCGCTTCCAGGCCGAGCACGATGTCTTTCTCCGCTTCATCCAGGGCATCCCCGACGCCGAGTTGCAGCGCTGGTATGCCTCGGTCATGCTCAACCGCCTGATGTTCATCTACTTCATCCAAAAGAAGGGCTTTCTCGGGGAAGACCAGAATTATCTCCGAAATAAACTGACGGAAAGCCGGTTGCGGGCGCGGGACCGTTTTTATCAGGAGTTCATCTGCCCCCTATTTTTCGAGGGATTCGCCAAGCAAGCAGAGGATCGTTCCCCGGAAATTAATCGGCTTTTGGGGCAAGTGCCTTACCTCAACGGCGGCATCTTCCTCAAGCATGAAATTGAGATAAGGCAAGAACAAGAGGGGCGGGAGACTCGAATACCGGATACTGCCTTTGAGAAGATTTTCGCCTTCTTCGACGCCTATCACTGGCATTTGGACGAGCGACCAGTGCGGGCCGACAATGAGATTAACCCCGACGTCCTGGGCTATATCTTCGAGAAATACATCAACCAGAAGCAGATGGGGGCCTATTACACCAAGGAGGACATTACTGAATATTTCTCCAAGAACACCATTATCCCCTTCCTCTTTGACGCAGCCGAGAAAAAGTGCGCCATTGCTTTTAAAGAGGATAGCGCCCTTTGGCGACTGCTCCGTGACGATCCGGACCGCTATATCTATGACGCGGTGCGGCAAGGAGTAGATTTAGAACTACCGACAGAAATCGCCGCCGGGATTAATGATGTCGGGAAACGGGGGGATTGGAACAAATCTGCCACTGCCGAGTTTGCTCTACCCACGGAAACCTGGCGGGAACACATGGCCCGACGCCGGCGCTGCCGGGAGGTTCGGGCGAAACTGGCGGTGGGGGAAATTCACTCCATTGATGATCTGGTCACCTACAACCTAAACCTCCGCCAATTTGCCCAGGATGTCATTGAAAACTGCGAAGGGCCGGAACTGCTACGCGCCTTTTATCACGCCATCGAAAAAGTCACCGTATTGGACCCCACCTGCGGCTCCGGCGCCTTTCTCTTTGCCGCCCTCAACATCCTGGAGCCTCTGTACGATGCCTGTCTGGACCGCATGGCGGTCTTTGTGGAAGAACTGGAACGCTCGGGAGTCAAGCACCATCCGCAGCAATTTTCCGACTTCAAGCAGATTCTGGCCCGTATTGAGGAGCATCCCAATCACCGCTATTTTGTCCTCAAGTCCATCATTATCAGAAACCTCTATGGCGTGGATATCATGCACGAGGCCGTGGAAATCTGCAAGCTGCGCCTCTTCCTAAAGTTGGTGGCCCAGGTGGATAGCGCCGAGAAAATCGAGCCTTTGCCTGACATTGATTTTAACATTCGGGCCGGGAATACCCTGGTGGGTTATGCCACCCAGGATGAGGTCAGGCATGTAACTTCCATGGCCTCAAACGGTCAGAAAAAACTCATTTTTGGAGAAGTGGAAGATGCCTATAAGAGAATCGAAATAAAAGCCGCAGATATTCAGCAATTGTTTGATGCTTTTCGGAAAAGACAGGTCGAAGGGGATGGGTCGGTTCCTCCCGAACATAAATTGAGACTAAAGGAAATGCTCAAAGACCTGGCCAATAATCTAGACCGCTACTTGGCCGGACAATACGGTATTAACCAAATTAATTTTTCAAAGACAGAATATGAGGGTAGTTTTAAAGACTGGCGAGATACTCATCAACCCTTTCATTGGTTCTCAGAATTCTACGGTATCATAAAAAGTGGCGGTTTTGATGTGGTTATAGGGAACCCACCATATGTGGAATATAAAGATATTCGAGGCATCTATGAAGTCCGCAATTATCTGACAGAACAATGCAGTAATCTATTTGCGTTCATTTTAGAGCGGTGCGCAATGCTTAGTAGAGTTGGAAGTCAGATCGGAATGATCGTGCCTTTGAGTGCTTTTAGTACTGATAGGATGACACCCTTGATAAATCACCTTAAGGGCAAGTCTC
Source organism: uncultured Desulfobacterales bacterium (assembly GCA_964618815.1). Classification (GTDB taxonomy): domain Bacteria; phylum Desulfobacterota; class Desulfobaccia; order Desulfobaccales; family 0-14-0-80-60-11; genus CAZUBT01. Next base: position 19,532 of record CAZUBT010000013.1, read on the forward strand.
AGCGCTTAAACATAGCGAACTTCAGTTGGAGACCCGGCAAGCTTTTTGATGGCGTCAACCTTCAACTCTCAATCTTGCTGCAAAAAGTTTCTCAGCAGCTCGAACGGATCGAAACAACTCGCTACTTGTCATGGAATTCTGAGGCCCGACCAGAACTCTTCTCAAGAATTGAATATGCCGTTGTGGAGGATAACAGGCTTGATGGTTGTATTCCTAAACTAGGTATAACAGAAGCTTCTTCTATCCTTACAAAGCTGCGGCTGCACAAAAAGGAAATTGGCAACTGTTTTACGCGGAGATCAAATAACAAAGTATTTTATAGACGCGGTGGGCTGTACTGGAAAGTTTTTGTTGATTTTGAGACAGGATCAAGCGAGGAAAAAGAAATTCATGTAATGCCTGAAATTGACAAATATTCAGTAATAGCAGCTCTCAGTAGTGACTTGTGGTGGTGGTATTTCACCAGTACGTCTGATTGCCGCCATCTAGGAAATCGCGATATTAATACCTTCCCTTTTTATCCTGTCGATATGAGCGCAGAAAATCAAGAGTTATTGTCAAATTTGGGCAGGAGATATGTGAAAGACATCAAAAAAAACGCCCAGCAGGCGGTTAGAGTATACAAAGGTAAGAAAGCTGTCGAATGCCTATCATTCAGGGTTAATCAGTCTAAACCCATCATCGACGAAATTGACAGGGTTCTGGCGCGGCACTACGGATTGACGGATGAAGAGCTGGACTTCATCATCAACTACGATATTAAATATCGTCTGGGTGTAGAAGGCGAGGAATGAGGTTTGCCTTCTCCCCTGCTGAACGGTTCCACAGGCGGGCCAACAATAACTAATGCACTTAGTTACCTTAACGGCCGATTCTAACTCATATCCCAAAGCCCTTAACCGGCACCTGGCCACCCTTGCCCCTGCCGAGATCACCGCTTGGGGCAACCTGGATATCCTGCAACAGCCTAGCCTGGCTCTTTTCTGCTCCGTAAAATGCCCCGGTAACCTCATCCTGCAAACCTATGATCTCGCCCGCGCTTTGCGGAATGCTCACATCAGCGTGATTGGGGGTTTTCATTCTCCCATGGAAAAAGAATGTTTGGCGCTTCTCTTGCGGGGAAAGCAGCCGGTCATTATCTGCCCGGCCCGGACCCTCCAGGGAATGCGCCTGCCCCAAGAATGGAAATCGCCCCTTGAACAGGGCCGCCTCCTGCTACTCTCGCCCTTTGAGGACAATCTGCGCCGAACCACTGCAGACCTGGCGCAGATTCGCAATAAGTTTGTGGCCGCCATCGCCGCAGCGATCTTCATTGCCCATGCCAGCGAAGGCAGCAAGTCTGAACACTTATCTCGCGAGGTTCTGTCCTGGGGCAAACTCCTTCTCACCCTCCAGTCCCCTGAGAATGCTCGATTAATCGATCTTGGGGCAAGGCCCATCTCAATTAACAATTTCCCGGAGTTTTTTAAGAAAATGACAACTTCGGGGCCTTCTTCAGGTTCGGAATCAGGACCGCCATAAAAATGTACAATTATAATTTTTTTTGCTTGCAATATAGGCCAATGGTATATATAATTAGTGCATGACAGGGGATAATTTAATTATATGGCGGAAAAAGCAGGGGTTAACTCAGCGTGAGTTAGCTCAATCTCTCGGGGTTGACGTGATGACCGTTAGCAGATGGGAGAGGGGAACAAGGGGGATACCGGCTTTGTTACCCCTGGCCCTGGAGGCCCTGGAGAATCGATTGAGAAAGGAGGGGAAATAAATGGCTTGCATCAGTAAAAGGCGCGGCCGCTGGGTCCTGGATTTCTATGACCAGCACGGCAAGAGGCAAAGGCTGGCCTTGCCGGAAGGAACCACTAAGGGCCAGGCTAAGGAAGAATTAAGGGCCATTGAAGAGATGGTAGCAAAAGGGATTTTTCTGCCGCGGGTAGAGGTCCCCTTGTTCTCTAAAGTGGCAAGGGATTGGATTGAATACAAACGGCCCAAACTCCGGGAAACCACCTGGGAAGTCTATGAGGGGCATGTCAGAAACCACTTTCACGGTCTGGACAGCTTAAAAATCAACCGGGTCACCGTGGCCACCATAGAAAAATTTATCACGGCCCGGCAAGTGGAAGGGATGAACCTGGGGACTTTGAGAAAAATTCTGGTGACCCTGGGGCAGATTCTGAGCTATGCGGTAAGGCACAAGTACCTTGACCACAACCCTTTGAGGGAAGCAGAGCGGCCCAGGGGCCAGGCGCAATTACAGGATGATAATGAAGCGTGCCAGGATTTGCGGATTCTAACACCCGCCCAAATAAACGCCTTTCTTGCTCAGGTAGACGAGCCCAAATATCGCACTCTGTTCATGCTGGCGGTCTTTAGCGGCGCACGGCAAGGGGAATTATTGGGGCTCAGGTGGGGTGATTTAGATTGGGATAATTGTCAACTGGCCATACAACGCACCTTCAATAATGGGCGGCTGTTCACCCCAAAAACTCAAACCTCTAAAAGGAAAATTGACATTGGTCCCACGGTCATGAAGGAATTAAAGAAATGGCGGCTGGCCTGCCCGAAAAATGATCTGGACCTAGTATTCTCCAACGATGCCGGGAATCACATCAACAACAAGAATATGCTCAGACGCCATTATCGGCCTGCATTAAAGGCCGCGGCTTGCCCGCCCATCAGGTTCCATGATCTCCGTCATACCTACGCCAGCCTGTTAATCGCCCAGGGGGAAAACATTAAATACATTCAAAACCAGCTTGGCCATGCCAGCCCCACAATCACCCTGAACGTCTATGCCCACCTTATGAAACCCACTAATCAGGAAGCAGCCTGCCGGTTAGAAAATGCGGTTTTTGGAGCTACCGGTCACAAAATGGTCACAAAAAGCAAAAAGGGACTACGGTCATGAACCGTAACCCCTTAAAATCTCTGGTAGGCACGCGGGGATTTGAACCCCGGACCCCTACCGCGTCAAGGTAGTGCTCTCCCCCTGAGCTACGTGCCTATGGTTTTTCTATAACCTGGGATTGGCCTCCCGTCAAGATTATATTGAGGGCCGGTGGCCGGCGGAGGCTTTGATGGCCAACCATCGCCTTGACCGGCGAGACGCCCGCGCCGTAAGGAATTTTTGGCGGCATGAAGGTCTCTTCCAAAAAATATCTTTATTCTTCGCATTGGTGGTAAAAGCTTTCCACCAAAAAAACTCCAAACTTATCAGACCAGTCATTCATGGGCCTTGGGCTCACCCGTAAACCATGAAAAGGGGCGCGCCTTTAATGGTGCGCGGTGCGCACCCTACTTTGGCGGGCACGGAGGCCCGCCCCACGAACTTGAAACTTGAAACTTGAAACTCAAAACTTTTCAGGGCAGTCGTTCATGAGCCTTGGGCTCACCCGTAAATTATAAAAAGAAGATGATGGTGGGCCGTGCCCGCCCTACATTTTTTACTGATCACTGGTAACTGGCCTATGACAACTTTTCTAAACAGAGGTCTTTAGTCGGTATTAGTCTCTCTCCGGCTTGACATTGACCATGGGTAGGTATATTAAATGACTTGTGAAAAACAAAATTATCTTCATCACCGGCGGGGTGCTCTCCTCCTTGGGGAAGGGCGTGGCTGCGGCCGCCATCGGGGCGTTGTTGGAAGCCCGGGGCCTCAGGGTCACCTTTCAGAAACTGGACCCTTATATCAATGTGGACCCGGGCACCATGAACCCCTTCCAGCACGGCGAAGTGTACGTCACCGAAGACGGGGCCGAAACTGACCTGGACCTGGGGCATTACGAACGCTACACCTCCGTCACCCTGGGACAGGAAAACAACTACACCTCGGGCCGCATCTATAATAACGTCATCACCAAGGAGCGCCGGGGAGATTATTTGGGGGGCACGGTCCAGGTGATCCCCCACGTCACCGATGAGATCAAGCAGGCCATCCTTAGTATCGCGCCCAGTGCGGACGTGGCCATCGTGGAGATCGGCGGCACCGTGGGCGACATCGAAAGCCTGCCGTTTTTGGAGGCCATCCGCCAGCTCAAGGGCGATCTGGGCAAGGAAAATGTCTGTTACATCCACCTCACCCTGGTGCCTTACATCAAGACCGCGGGGGAGGTAAAGACCAAACCCACCCAGCACAGCGTCAAGGAACTGCGCAGCATCGGTATTCAGCCGGACATCCTGCTGTGCCGCACCGAGAAACAACTCACCCCGGACATCAAGGCCAAGATCGCCCTGTTCTGCAACGTGGAGCCGGACGCGGTGATCACCGCCCGGGATGTGGACAATATTTATGAGATTCCCCTGCTCTTCCACGAAGAGGGTCTGGATGACCGCCTCATCGAGTCCTTAAATATCTGGACCCGGGCCCCCCGCCTGGAGGTCTGGGAGAAGCTGGTGGCCCGCATCCGCCATCCCAAGGACCGGGTGGAAATCGGCATTGTGGGGAAATATGTGGACCTGCGGGAATCTTACAAGAGCCTGCATGAAGCCCTGGTGCACGGGGGGCTGGCCCATGAGGCCCAGGTGTCCCTGAATTACCTCGACTCCGAAAGGGTGGAACGGGAAGGGCCCGAAGGGTTGCTGGGGCATCTCCACGGCATCCTGGTCCCCGGCGGCTTCGGGGTTAGGGGGGTGGAGGGCAAGATGCAAGCCATCCGCTATGCCCGGGAACATCAGGCGCCGTATTTCGGCATCTGCTTCGGCATGCAACTGGCGGTCATTGAATTCGCCCGGAACGTGGCCGGCATCTCCGGCGCCCAGAGCGAGGAGTTCGACCAGGACGCGGCAGACCCGGTCATTTACCTCATGCGGGAGTGGTACGATTACCGCCAAGACACGGTGATCCGCCGGGACCAGGCTTCGGCCAAAGGCGGCACCATGCGCCTGGGGGCTTACCCCTGTGTCCTTACTGAAGGTTCCCGGGCGGCCCAGGCTTACGGGGCCGGGGAGATCATGGAGCGCCACCGCCACCGCTATGAATTCAACAACCACTACCGGGAGCGCCTCAGCGCCGCGGGCCTGTGGATCACCGGCACCTCCCCCAACGGCGAACTGGTGGAAATCATCGAAATCCATGACCACCCCTGGTTCCTTGGCTGCCAGTTCCACCCGGAATTCAAATCCCGACCCTTGAAGCCCCACCCCCTGTTTAGGGATTACATCGGCGCGTGTTTGGACTATAAACGGAGTCTGGGAGGGGCAGGGACGAAGATTTGAGTTCAAAGTTCAAAGTTCAAAGTTTAATAAACCCTTGAACCTTGAACCTTGAACCTTGACCTTTGAACCTTGGACTGACCATGAACGCCAAAGTGCGGGTTGCGGACTTTGAGATTGGCGGCGGCGCCCTGGTGATGATCGCGGGGCCGTGCGTCATTGAGTCCGCCCGGGCCACCCTGGAGATCGCCCGGGTCTTGAAGGGATACGCCGAAGAACTGGACCTGCCCCTGATCTTCAAAGCCTCCTACGACAAAGCCAACCGCACCTCCGTTGATTCATTCCGAGGCCCTGGTCTGGCAGCCGGATTGGAGATTCTGGCCAGGGTGAAAGAAGAGGTGGGGCTGCCGGTGATTTCCGACGTGCACCAGGTTTCGGAGGTGGCGGCCGCGGCCCGGGTGTTGGACATCTTGCAGATTCCCGCGTTTCTCTGCCGCCAGACGGACCTGATAGTGGCCGCGGCGGAAACCGGCAAGCCGGTGAATCTCAAGAAAGGCCAGTTTCTGGCCCCCTGGGACATGAAGGCCGCGGTGGATAAGGCCCGGGCCGCGGGGAACCTCCAGGTGATCCTCACGGAACGGGGGTCCATGTTCGGGTACAACAATCTGGTGGTGGACTTTCGGAGCCTGCCTATAATGCGGAGCCTGGGCTGCCCGGTGGTCCTGGACGTGACCCACAGCGTGCAGCTTCCCGGAGGCCAGGGCAGTTGCTCCGGCGGCCAGCGGGAGTTCATCCCGCTTTTGGCCCGGGCCGGGGTGGCCGCGGGGGTGGACGCCCTGTTCATGGAGGTGCATCCGAATCCCGTGGCGGCCAAGTGCGACGGCCCCAATTCCTGGCCCCTTGACGAAGTCTTGCCCCTGTGGCGAAGCCTCAAGGAGTTGCACCAGTTTCTCCGGGGGCAGGGGAACAATCCATAGACGATTCCATCCCAGATACGGTTATATTGAACAGCCGGGGGCGGCTGCTCTACATTTTTCTCTTGCGCCTTTGCGCCTTTGCGTCTTTGCGTGAGATTCCCCTCTCCCATAAAGGAAGGACCCATTGAATTCTCACGACTACCCCGCCGAGGTCTGGAACCGGGCCCAGCCCATCCGCCTGTTAATCCTGGACGTGGACGGGGTGTTGACCGACGGGCGGCTCTATTTCGGCCCCCAGGGCGAGGCCCTCAAGGTCTTTCACGTCCGGGACGGCCACGGCATCAAGATGGCGCAAAAAGGGGGCCTGGAAATCGCCATGGTTTCCGGGCGCCGCTCCGATGCCGCGTATCACCGGGCCCGGGAGTTGGGCGTCAACCGTTTCTATGAGGGGGTTAGGGACAAGTTGGCGGCGCTGGAGGAACTGCTGGCCGCGCTGCGGCTCAGCCCGGCCCAGGTGGCCGCGGTGGGGGACGAACTGGTGGACCTGCCCCTGATGGCCCGGGTGGGCCTGGGGGTGGCGGTGGCGGACGCGGTGCCGGAGGTCAAGGCCGCGGCCCATTGGATCACCTCAGCGCCGGGAGGCCGGGGCGCGGTGCGGGAGGTTTGCGATCTGCTCCTCAAGGCTCAAGGACGTTGGCTGGAAGTGGCCCAGCCCTGGCTGGAGGCCGATTCCCCTCTGGATAATTCATAACCGACCTCTTTCCTGAACCCGGTTTCCTCTTCCAGCTTATCCCGCCTCAGCGCCGGCGCCGGCAAACACCAGATTGCCCTTTACACGCCGGTTTACGGCTAATATAATCAACTTGACCGGGTGCGGGCTGTTTATATGGTGCGCGGTGCGCACCGTACATTAAGACTTACCGGGCGCTTGGCGCTCCTGGAGTCTCGGCGGTGGAAAGATTAACTGCCAAGACACCAAGATTCCAAGACGCCGGGGACATCAATGAAGCGCCAAGGGAAACCGATAACCCTTTTTAGACAAATCTTGCGATAATAATGATATGCAGAAACTGCGAAGCCCCAAACCACGTTCGTTCCTGAGGCGCCGGGCCGCCTGGCTGTTAGGGACGGCGATCCTCATGGGAGTGGGCGTCTGGGCCATGCGGGGCAGCCCTCCCCCGCCGCCGCTTCCCAAGCCTCCGGCTGCGGAGGCCACCGCCACCATGGAGAGCCTCTCTCTTACGGAGATTCAGGAAGGCGGCAAGCGCTGGGTGCTGGAGGGGCAAAAGGCGGATTTCCATAAAGAACGGGATGAGATCAGCATTAGCCCCATCAAGGTGGATTTCTTCGGGAACCCCGGAGAGCAGTACCAGGTAAGGGCCAAGGAAGGACTGTTGAACACTAAAACCCGGGTCCTGATCCTCAAGGGCCAGGTGGAGCTGGAAAGCGGGGAGACCCTCATCACCACCAGTATTGCCACCTATTTACCCGCGGAACGAGTCATCGTGGCCCCGGAAGAGGTGGTCATGGAAAATACCCGCATCCGGGTGGAAGGGAAAGGCCTGCGGGTGGAAGTGCCCCAGAAGAAGCTGTCCTTGAGCCAGCACCATCTCACCCAGGTAAAGGGGGGGACGTGGAAACCAACGCCGTAAAGAAAGCATGGGTCTTAACTCTGTTGGCCATGACCTGGCTGGTCTGCTGGCCGGGGGGAGTCTCCGCCCAGGATAAGGGCAAGAAGCCGGAGCCCGGAAAAGCGGGGGCCCAAGAGAAAAGCAAGAAGCCGGAAGACAAGGAAATACCCCTGTTCATCACCTCGTCCCGTCTGGAGGCGGATCAGACCGCGGGGGTGGTGCAGTTCAGCGGCCAGGTGAAGGCGGTGTATGGGGACTCCACCCTGTACTCGGACAACCTGTGGGTTTACTTCCAGACCGCGCCCCCATCGACGCCGGGGGCCGGCGCCCCGCCTGCCGGCAAAGATTCGCAAAAGGCCAAAGCGCCCAAAGAGGCCGGCCCCTCCCCCTTGGGCGACCTGGGAGGAGAGAAGATCTCCCGCATTGTGGCCCGGGGCCAGGTGCGGTTCGTGCAGGAAGACCGCCTGGCCACCGGCCAGGAGGCCGTTTACTATAAGGACAAAGATGAATTGGTGCTTACGGGAAATCCCCAAATCTGGCGGGGAGAAAATACCGTTAAGGGTGAGCGCATCGTTTTCAACCTGAAAGATAACAAGATGCACGTGGAAAGCTCGCCCCAGAAGCGGGTGGAAGCCCACATGTACTCCGCGGCCAAAGGTTCCGCCAAAGGCCCTGCCAAAGCCAAGGACTTCCTGCCCCTGGGAGGCAAGGGCCGCAAGGACCGGAAACCCTGAACCATGCATCGCCTCAGTATTCAGTCCCTGATGAAGAGTTACGACGGCCGGAAAGTGGTGGACGGCGTATCCTTGGAAGTGCGGAGCGGGGAAGTGGTGGGACTGCTGGGGCCCAACGGCGCGGGCAAGACCAGCACTTTCTATATGATCCTGGGCCTGCTGAAGCCCGATGCCGGGCAGATCACCCTGGACGGCGAAGATATTTCCCCGCTGCCCATTTACCGCCGGGCCCGGATGGGGCTGCAATATCTGCCCCAGGAGACCTCGGTGTTCCGCAAGCTCACGGTGGCGGAAAATGTCCTGGCCATTCTGGAGACCCTGGAGCCCGACCCCCGGGTCCGCCAGGAACGATTGGAGAAGCTGCTCTCGGAGTTGCGCATCTCCCATCTGGCCAACCAGAAGGCCTCGCTCCTGTCCGGAGGGGAACGCCGCCGCCTGGAGATTACCCGGGCCCTGGTAACCGCGCCCCATTTCATCATCCTGGATGAGCCCTTTGCCGGCATCGACCCCCTGGCGGTAACTGATATTCAGAATATTATCAGACAGTTAAGGGATAGGCAGTTGGGGGTCCTGATCTCAGACCACAATGTCCGGGAGGCCTTGGGGGTGTGCGACCGGGCCTACATCATTAATGAAGGCGTCATTCTGGAGGAGGGCGCCCCGGATAAGCTGGTGAACAGCGAATTGGCCAAAAGAATTTACTTGGGAGACACCTTTAAGTTATAATGGCGATTAACGCGCCGGGCAGTGGTTCCCAAACCTGGGCCAACCTTGAAAACATGAGATTGCTCGGACGAGTCGCGCATGAGCCGTTGGCTCTCTTAAAAAGCATGAAAAGAGGCGCGCTTTTATTGTTGCGCAGTGCGCACCCTACTTTGGCGGGCACGGAGGCCCGCCCCACGAACTTGAAACTTGAAACTCGAAACTTTTCATAACAGTTGCTCCTGAGCCTTGGACTCACCCGTAAATTATGAAAGTGGCAAAAACCGATGGTGCTCAGGCGGGCACGGAGCCCCGCCCCACCATCCCAAACCTTGAACCTTGAACTTTGAACCTTGAACTTTTCTAAACAGAGATCTCGGTTAACGGAGTTAAAGCACCCCCCATGGCCCTGGAAATTCGACAGAGTCTAAGACTCACGCAAACGCTCATCATGACCCAGAAGTTGCAGCAAGCCATCAAACTGCTGCAGCTGTCCCGTCTGGAGCTTTTGGGGGAGATCCAACAGGCCCTGGAGACCAATCCGATTCTGGAGGAAGACCAGTTCGAAGAACGGGAAGAACCGGAGTCGGGGGTGGACCTGGAGAAGGGTCCGGAGCTTTTCTCTGCCAACGGGGAACCCTCGGAGGTCAAGCCCCAAGAAGGTGAAGCGCCCGCCTCCCGTGAAGAATGGGATTGGGAAGGCTTTCTCAATGACCGCCTCATGCCCCCTCCCATGGGGGAATATGAGGAACGGGAGTCCATGCCCTTTGAAGCCCTCAATGCCCAAAAGACCACCCTCAAGTCTCACCTGATGTGGCAGTTGCGCATGGCGGAATTGGACGAAGACCAGGACCGCATCGGCATTCTCATCATCGGGAACCTGGATAAGGACGGCTACCTGCGGGCCGCCACGGAGGAGATTGCCCAGGAAGTGAATGTGGATTCGGCCCAGGTGGAGGAAGTGCTCCAGGTCATCCAGGGTTTTGATCCCCCTGGGGTCGCGGCCCGGGATTTGAAAGAGTGTTTAAAGCTCCAACTCAAGGTGCAGGGTCTGCAAGATCCCCTGGTCTGGGCCATCGTGGAAAATCATCTCCCCAACCTGGGGAACAAGAATTATCAGGCCATCGCCCGGGAACTGAAGGCGTCCATGGAGAAGGTGATCCGGGCCGGGGAGATCATTGTTAATCTGGAGCCCAAGCCCGGCAGGGTATTTGACAACGAGGAGGCCGATTACATCAACCCCGATGTCCATGTGGACAAGGTGGGAAATGATTATGTTATCCGGCTCAATGAGGACGGCTTGCCCAAGCTCCGGGTAAGCTCTTTTTACCTGGATGCCCTGCGGAATCCCGAGACTCTCTCGGAGGGCGCCAAGAGTTACATCCAGAAGCATCTGGACAACGCCCTGTGGTTCATCCGCAGCATTCACCAGCGCCAGAAAACCCTGTACCGGGTGACCGAGAGCATTATCCAGTACCAGCGGGAGTTCCTGGACCGGGGGCTGGCCTATTTGAAACCCCTGACCCTGCGCCGGATTGCCGAAGACGTGCAGATGCACGAATCCACCATCAGCCGGGTAACCACCAATAAATACATCCATACCCCCCAGGGGGTCTTGGATATGAAGTTCTTCTTTAACAGCGGCATCAACATGTCCCTGGGGGACCAGATCGCGTCGGAAAGCGTCAAGGAAAAGATTCGGCAGATCGTCCAGTCCGAAGATCCGGCAACCCCCTTGAGCGACCAGGAAATCATGGAAATGTTACACAAACAGGATGTGCTTATTGCCCGCCGCACGGTGGCCAAATATCGCGGCATGCTGGGGGTGCTCTCTTCCAGTAAACGCAAGAGACCGGGATACCGACGCAAGAGCCTTCCAGAAACTTCCGCCCTTTAATTTCCAGCTTTCTTGAAGTTCCGTAATTTGGAGGATGCATGCAAATCTCTGTAACTTTCAGACAACTTGAACCATCGGAACCTTTGAAAAATTATGTAACCGACCGCTTGATGAAGTTTAAGCGCTATCTGGATGGCCCGGTGGAAGCCCACGTGGTTTTGGGGTTGGAGAAATTCCGCCACCTGGCCGATGTTACCATCAACAGCAATGGCCGCATCATCAAGGGCAAAGATGAAAATGCCGACATGTATGCGGCCATCGATCTGGTAATGGATAAGATCGACCAGCAGCTCAAGAAGTTCCGGGACAAACAGCGGGATAAGGGAGACCGCAGTCGGCCCGTGCCCCCGGTGGAGGCCCCGGAGGACGACGCCCCGGCGCCCCAGATTCGCCGCCGCCGTGCCGAGGTTCCGGCCTTGCGGGTGAACGACGCGGTGGAGATGCTGCAACAAGGCGGACATGAGTTGCTGATATTTTCGGATGTGAACACCGGGGCCTTGAGCGTCCTGTACCGCCGCCAGGACGGTAGCCTGATCCTGGTGGAGCCGGAACTGGGGTAACGATCCCGGGGGATTCTATGAAAACCATCGATCTCCTGCCGGCGGCCCGTGTTTTGCCGGATTTACATGCCACCACTAAGCGGGGGGTGTTGGAGGAACTGGCCGCGCCCCTGGCCTCCGGCCCGGAAGGACTCAACTTGGCGGCAGTGGTGGAGGTGCTCATGGAGCGGGAGCGTCTGGGGAGCACGGGTATCGGGGACAATATCGCCATTCCCCACGGCAAGCTGCCCCAACTGACGCACCTGATCCTGGCCTTTGGCCGCAGTCTCAAAGGCGTGGACTTCGACTCCATGGACGGTAAACCGTCCCATCTGTTCTTTGTGTTGTTGGCCCCGGTGAATTCCGCGGGCCTCCATCTGAAGGCCCTGGCCAAGATTTCCCGGATGCTCATGAGCCAGACCTTCCGGGATAACCTGATGAAGGCGTCGGGGGCCGCAGAGATTTATCGGCTCATCCAGGAGAGGGATGCGGAATTTTAGCCTTAACCCCCTAAACCCGGCGCGGCCCGCAGTTCCGGGAGAATTTGGATAAATCCGGGTTGTTATTAATCAGGGGATTGAAGTAACGACCTAATAATTCCGAAACTTGACTTAAACATCCCTATAAATCCCCTTTTAATAAAGGGGGACTTTCCAGATCTCTCCGGCTAGTTGCCCCCCCTGTATAAAGGGGGGTGAGGGGGGATTTTTCCAGGGGTTAGCTGAGATTCTATGAAATTCCTTTCCGACTCCGAGTATTAAGTGGTGCGACAGCCGACCAACCACCCCGCTCCATCGCCCTTTCCCGTACTCATCGTCACCGGCCTTTCCGGGTCCGGGAAGACCACCGTGCTTCGGGCCCTGGAAGACATCGGGTATTTCTGTGTGGACAACCTGCCCCTGGGCCTGCTGCGCCCCTTTTTGCAGATGCAGTCCAGGGCCGGGGCCGAAGAGCGCAAGATCGCGCTGGTAATGGATGTGCGCACCGAAGGTTTTGTGCAGAATCATGGCCGGGTTTTTCGGCAACTGGAACGCCAGGGATACCGCATCCATTTAATCTTCCTGGAAGCCGAGGAATCCGCCTTGATCCGGCGCTTCAGCCAGACCCGGCGCCAGCACCCCCTGGCGGACCATGACCCCATCACCCAGGCATTGGGGGAGGAGCGCAAATCCCTGGCGGGCCTTAGACGCCTGGCGCATCGGGTCATTGACAGCACCCTCTTAAACCCCCATCAGCTCCGGGAATTGATCAAGGCGGAATATTCCCAACTGCTGCCCCAGCAAAGGATGTGGCTGCATCTGATTTCCTTTGCCTACAAAAACGGCATTCCCCCGGAAGCGGATGTGGTCCTGGACGTAAGGTTTCTGCCCAATCCGTATTTTGTGGAAGGGCTGGCGGTCCTGAACGGCAACGACCCGCCGGTTCGGGACTATGTCCTTAAACAGCCGGAGACCCAGGCATTTTTGCAGCGCCTCTTCGATTTTGTTGATTTTCTGTTGCCTCAGTTCCAAAAGGAAGGGAAGACCCAGTTGACCCTGGCCATGGGTTGCACCGGCGGCCAACACCGTTCGGTGGTGATCTCCCGGGTCCTGGGGGAGCATCTGGACCGCGGGGAATACTCCTTCACCCTGAGTCACCGGGATTTACCCAAGCCGCAGGAGAGCTAATGCGATGATAGGCATCTTGATCGTCACCCATAAGGAACTGGCCGAGGCCTTAGTCAATGTGTGCGATTTAATCCTGGGACGCCAGGAGGGGGTAACAGCCCTGTCCCTGGATCCCAACGCCTCGCCGGAGGAATGCCGCCAGCAGATTCAACGAGCCCTGGCCCAGGTGAACAACGGGGACGGGGTCATCATTCTCACCGATATGCTGGGCGGCACCCCCTCCAACCTGACGCTGCCGTTCTTGCAGGAGGGCAAAGTGGAAGTGGTGACCGGGGTTAACCTGCCCATGCTCATGAAATTGGCCCAAATCCGGCAGGAAAGCAACTTGCTGGAGGTGGCCGCAGCCCTGAAACAATCCGGACAGAAAGGCATCGCCATGCCCAGCGAAGTGCTGCGGAAGAAATGAGGGCGGCCCCCAAAAATGGTTTTCGGTTTCCAGTTTTCGGTTTTCGGTTGTTTGAGAGGGTTCCGGACCCTCAATTACCGGCAACCTACGCCCGGCAACCGGCAACTGTTTAAAGCCCCTGATCCCCAACCCCCTTCCCCAAACCTTTTAATGGAGAGTGGGAGTGGAACTGTAGGAACACCGCGTGCTGTGCCCAAGGGCAGGAAAATGGTGGCGCAGGCGTCCCTGCCTGCGTTCCCCGGCCATCCCCTCAAAAAAGCTCTCCCCTTGATATGCCCCCAGGGTTGCTGATCCGCAAAGCCGGCCTGGCGGATGTGAAGGCCGTCAGCGATATCGAGCAACAAGCCTTTACCGCCCCCTGGTCCCGCTGGTCTTTCCTGACGGAACTGGGCAATCCGGTGAGCCACTTTCTGGTGGCCGGCCCCATGCCCCCCCAAGCCTGGCAGGTGTGGGGCTATGTCATCTTCTGGGCCGCGGCCCAGGAGATGCATATCATGAATTTAGCGGTGCACCCCCGGCGCCGGGGCCAGGGCATCGCCCGGCGTCTTTTAACCGAGGCCCTGACCCGGGCCAGAGACCTGGGGACCGGGACCGCCTGGCTGGAGGTGCGGCCTTCCAATTCGGCAGCCCGGGCCCTCTATGAATCCCTGGGCTTTGAGGAAATGGGTACGCGGCCGCGTTATTACCAGGATAACCAGGAAGACGCCCTCATCCTGGCCTATTTCTGGGAGGACCGGGGGGAGGATTAATCCCGTTTTCGGTTTTCGGTTTTCGGTTGAAAAGACCATGATTATCAGCAAGTTGAAACTTACTACTCGGAGCATTAATTGTGTTGCATCGGTTATGGGCAACGTAGGGGCGGGTTTTAAACCCGCCCCTACATCAATGCAACATATTTTATGCTCTGAGTATTAAGTTAAAAGGGAGAATCCAAGATATGCCATTCACTGCAAAATTATTAATGTTATCACCAGTGTTACTTTATCTTATCATTATTGCAGTTTTTTTAGGAATCTCGCTGGGACTATTTTTTATCATCACCCGGTTAGTCCACGTTCAAACCAGGCAGCGCGACAACGTTATCTCTTCATCGGTTTTCAATAGGGTAGGAGCCATGTATGGTGTTTTGCTGGCATTTGTCGTGGTCGTCATGTGGCAGCAATACAACAAGGCGGTGGATAATGCCTCCAGGGAGGGCACTGCGGCGTTAGCTTTGTATCGCGACCTCAATTTATACCCGGATAAAGAAAAGACCGATAAGGCAAAAAAGTCGTTGGTTGAGTTCGTCGGGAAGGTGGTTAACGATGAATTTCCGGCCATGATGCGGATGAAGAACAGTCAGGCAACCGAAGAGGCGCTGAACGATCTTTGGAGCAATACGGAAAGAATCAGTCCGCAGGATCGACATGAGCAAGCGCTTTATAATTTGATCTTGAGAGATTTGGACAACCTCTCCAAATTGAGGGAGGAGCGCCTCTTGGAGATGGAATCGAATTTTCCGGGCATCGTATGGGGAGCATTGATTATCGGCGCGTTTATTACAATTATCTCAGCAATCTTGATAGGCGCCGAAAAACTTTGGCTGCATGCGGTACTCACGTCTCTGCTGGCAATCTTAATAGCAACCATCTTATTTTTAATCATCGAATTAGACTATCCATTTATTGGGGAACTATCCGTCAAACCTGCAAGTTATATGAGAATGCTGGAAATTATCAATCACAAGTGAACGAGCCTCTTGCAAAAGTCTCTGAGGTGACAGAGTGGTTGGATGAAGGTTATCATATAACGATTAGGAGGCCCGAGTGAAATCCTTAACCACGGATCAGCCCGACCAAGACCGATACAGTGAAGCCTGGGAGCGCCTGTTCGATCTCACCCATGATCTGCTGGGCATTGTCGGATTTGACGGCCGCCTCAAAGATGTCAATCCGGCCTGGAGTAGGACCCTCGGATGGACGGAGAAGGAACTGCTGGAAACCCCGTGGATTGAGTCGGTGCATCAAGAAGAGCGCCTTGCCGCGCTTGCCGCCGGGGAAGAACTCCTGGCCGGGAAGCCGGTTCTTTCTTTAGAAAATCGGTATCAATGCCGGGATGGCTCATATCGCCGGATTACATGGGACTCTTTCCCGGATATGGAAAAACGTCTGATTATGATCATAGGCCGCGACATCACCGAGCGCCAGCAGGCGGTGGAGTCCTTGCGGCAGAGCGAAGGGACTTTAAGGGCGCTCCTGGACGCCAACCCGGAGTCGATATTGCTGTTAGATGACCGGTTGACTGTGATCACCGCCAACCAAACGGCAGCCCAAAGATTCGGCAAGCGCCTGGAGGAATTAATCGGCGCCAACCTGGACGATCTTTTATCCGACGATGTATTACGCCTGAGAAAAGCATATTTTGATGAAGTTTTTCACCTGGGGCAGCCCGTCCGATTCAAAGATACGCACAGGGGCCGTGATTTTTCCACCTATGCCCAACCTGTCCTAAATGCGGCAGGGAAAGTGTCCAGGATCGCCATTTTAGGCGTTGATATCACCGAGAGCCGGCGGGCTGAGGAGGCGCTGCTGGAAAGTGAAAAAAGATTTAGAGATGTTACTGAGAATGCTCAGGAATGGGTTTGGGAAGTCGATGCCCGGGGCAGATATACTTATGCCAGTCCCATTGTGGAAAAATTGTTGGGGTATAAGCCTGAGGAAGTCCTTGGCAAACATTTTTATGATTTGTTTCCCCCGGAAGAGCGGGAAGAACTTAAGAACCTGGCTCTCGCGGCATTTGCCGCCAAACAGCCGTTTAAAGAATTTATCAACCGGAACCTGCATAAGGACGGAAGAGATGTTTGGTTATCCACCAGTCGAGTCCCCATACTGGATAAAACAGGAAATCTCTTGGGATACCGGGGCGCAGACATAGATATCACTAAGCGTCAAAAGGCTGAGGAGTCCCTGCGAAAGACCGAAGAGAAATATCGCAGTATATTTGAAAACGCTGTGGAAGGGATCTTTCAAAGCACCCCTGAAGGGCGGTTTATCAGCGTCAACCCGGCGATGGCAAGAATGTTCGGCTATGAATCTCCTGAGGAGCTCATGGCTGAGATTGCGGACATAAAAACCCAATTTTACCTTGACCCTAAACGCCGAGCCGAATTTCAGCGCCTCATGGCTAGGGATGGATTTGTCAAGGATTTCGAATATCAAGTTTACCGGAAGGACGGCAGAGACCTCCTGATATCGGAAAATGCCAGGGCCGTCCGTAACGAGAAAGGCGACATCCTTTACTACGAAGGCTTTATGCAGGACATCTCCCAGCGCAAGGAAGCCGAGGCATTATCCAGAACCCTGATCACCAAATCACCGGTGGGCATTTATCTCCTTCAGGATAGAAAGTTTGTCGTGACCAACCGCTGGTTTCATACCATCACCGGCTATGGTGAGAAAAAATTATCAAAATTGGACTTTTGGCAGCTAGTCCACCCGGAAGATCGATCCGAGGTCAGAACGAATGCTGTGAAGATGTTGCGCGGAGAAAAGCTCACCCCCTATGAATATCGGACTATTACGAAAACGGGGGAGACCAGGTGGATCATGGAAACGGTCGCTTCCATCCAATACCAGGGAAAAAGAGCCACCCTGGGATACTTCATGGACACCACCGAGCACAAGCGAGCCGAAGATAAATTGCGGGAGCAACTAATTTTCCAGCAAACGCTGATGGATACGATTCCGAGCCCCATTTTCTATAAGAATGTCGAAGGGATATATTTGGGATGCAATAAGGCTTTAGGTGATTTCCTGGGTTTGACTAAAGAAGAGATCATCGGCAAGTCGGTGTATGACATATCCCCCAAAGACCTGGCCGACAAATACTTTGAAATGGATTCGGCCCTGTTTCGGCAGCCTGGGATTCAGATATATGATTTTTCTGCGAAACACGCCAACGGCGCCAGACATGACGTTACTTACTATAAGGCCACCTACGCCAGCATTGACGGCACGTTGGCCGGGATGGTGGGCGTCATGATGGACATCACCCATCGGAAGCTGGCTGAGGAAGCGCTGCGGGAATCAGAACAAAGACTTGCCAACATTATTGACTTTCTGCCCGACGCCACGATGGTAATTGATAAAGAGGGCTCGGTAATCGCCTGGAACAAGGCCATCGAAGAAATGACCGGGGTTAAAGCCGAGGATATGGTGGGCAAGGGTAATTACGAATATGCCCTGCCGTTTTATGGGGCACGGAGACCTATTCTCATTGACCTGGTTCACAAACCTCAAGAGAAGCTGGAAAAGTACACCGAGGTAAAGAGAGAAGGCCCATCTCTTTCGGCTGTGGTTTACTTCCCCACCTTCAAGGGGAGGGAAGCGTATCTTTTCGGGAAAGCCAGCCTCTTACTCGACTCCCATGGAAATTATGCGGGCGCGATTGAATCGATCCGCGATATTACCGACCTCCAAAAAGCCGAAGCAGAACGTTTGAGATTGGGCAAGCTGGAATCTTTAGGTCTTATGGCCGGCGGTATTGCGCACGATTTCAATAATATCCTCACCGCCATAATCGGCAATATCAGCATGGCCATGCTGGATCACAAGATGGCAGGCCAGGCGCAGGAGAGATTGATGGCGGCGGAAAAGGCTTGCCTGCAAGCCCAAACTTTGGCCCGGCAACTGCTTACCTTTGCCAAAGGCGGAGCGCCGGTCAAGAAAATCACTTCGGTGGCAACAACCATCGATGAATCGGTAATGTTTGCTTGCCGAGGCTTCAAGACCCGATGTGAATTACGGATTCCCGACGACCTCTGGTGTGTGGAGGCGGATCCGGGACAACTCGGCCAGGTCTTTCAGAATCTAATTATCAACGCCGTCCAGGCCATGCCTGCCGGCGGGACAATTGACATTGGCGCGGAAAATCTTAGCTTAAAAGCAAGCCGCGACGTACCTCTGAGCCCGGGTAAATATGTGAAAATTTCCATTCGAGATCAAGGCATCGGCATCCCGGCAGAATATCTTCCGAAAATCTTCGACCCCTACTTTACCACCAAACAAGCCGGTAGCGGCTTGGGCCTGGCCACGGCCTTTTCGATTATTCAAAATCATCATGGCCATATTTCGGTGGAATCAACCTTGGGAGTGGGGACGACTTTTCATATTTTTCTTCCGGCCAGCGACCAACGGATGGTTCCGCAACCGGGACCTGAAAGAAAGGCGCTCCTTGGTAAAGGCAAGATCTTGGTGATGGATGATGAAGAGATAGTGCGGGACGTTTTAGGGAAGATGTTGGCTAACCTGGGGTATGAGGCGAAGTTTGCCCAAGATGGAGCCGAGGCCGTGGAAAAATTCGCTGCGGCCCAACAAACCGGGGATAAATTCGAGGCGGTGATCCTAGATCTAACCGTTCCCGGCGGTATCGGCGGGAAAGACACCATCAGGAAGCTTCTGGATATCGATCCTCAAGTAAAGGCCATAGTTTCCAGTGGCTATTCCGACGACCCGATAATGGCAAACTTCAAAGCCTATGGGTTCAGCGGGGTGATTGCCAAACCTTATAAAGTTTTGGACCTCAGTGAAGTATTGCATGATATAATCATCAAGGAGATGTAAGCTATAAGCTGTTGATATTATACTAATTAATAATTGTTTGTATGAGATTTTCGTTAGTTATCTACTGGTTCAATTCACCCTGAAAATTGTTTATATTTAGAACTAATTTAGAAAATTATCAGGTAAAATGATGGTTGTTGACTAAATGGGGGAAAGGAGACAAGAAGGTGTCTAAGGTTCTGTTGGCAGTTACCCTGGGGTTGAGCATCATGCTTTCAGGCTGCGCGGCGATGAAGGCGGCTCCTTCCAAGGGAGCCGGCTTTGTGCCCATGGAACAGTTGTCCAAGCGGGAAGACCTGCCTTTCCAAAGGGTCTGGTTCAAGAACGACGTTGATCTGAAGCGCTATACCTGCATCTATATCCCGGAGGTGCACACCGATTACGTCATTCATGCGGACTGGTGGCAGCAAAGTTTTCGCCAGGGGAAGATGAAGGAAGATGTGGGCATGATGGCGCGATACATGCAACAGGAATTCAAAGCCGCATTCCGCAACGATCCTTACGGCCGCTTTAAGGTGGTGGACGAACCGCAGAAAGGTTCCCTGACCCTTGATCTGGCCCTCACGGAGCTGGTTCCCTGCAATGTGGCTCTCACCGTGTTGGAGTATGCCCCTTATGGCGGCGGCACCGCGGTGAGGGTTATGGAAAGAGCCACGGGCGCAGAGAGTACGGTGGCCTTCGAGGCCAAGATGAAGGATACGGACACCGGCGCCAACGTGGCCATGTTCGCGGACCGGCAAGCCAAGAAAATCCGCATCATTGATTTCAAAGGATTTACCTGGTACGGCCACGGCAAAGACATCATCAAGGAGTGGTCCGAACAGTTCGTGGGGTTATCCAATAAGCGGCCGGGAGAAATCATCGAGGGGTCCAGCGCCTTCACCCTGAAACCCTGGTAAAAGCGGGCAGCCGCGAGGTGCCTAGAACGCACCCTACATTTCCTGGTAAAGGCCGGCAGCCGCGGGGTTCGTGCGGGGGTGGGGTTTCACCGGTGGCGGCTTCCTTACATACCGGTGCGCAAGTGAATGTTTCTTCCGGTCTCCAAGCAGGAGTCGGCGCTTAGAACGCACCCTACATTTCCGCGCGCATCTTCGTGGCAGCCTGCCTACTCCAACTATTGACCATTTTTTCCTAAGGCTCACTTTGGTGGTCGTTCTTCGAGACTGACCTGAGGGATTAATACCGTTTTCGGTTTCCGGTTTTCAGTTTTCGGTTAAAAGAAATTGGATTATCAATAAGTTTGCCATGGAGTTGGTTGCATCGAAACTGAACTTGGTATTACCCCGGAAAACTCAGAACCCTAAACTCGAAACTTGAAACTCGAAACTCGAAACTTTTCTCGCCGGACCTTGCCGGGAGGTAAATCGTGAACCAAGACTTGACAGAGGCCCTGGCGCCCGAGTTGTGCGCCGGTAAAATCTTTGAGATCAGCGGCGCCAAACTTGATCCTGATACCGCGGCCGACCTGTGGCCCAAAATCTTGCAACATAAATGGCTCATGTCTGAAAAACTCCGCCGGGACGTAGGCTTGCGGGTGGCGTGCATCGATTTTCTGGAGAATATGGAGCAAGCCCGGGAGGAATACTTAGCCTATAAACGACGGGACATCCTGAACGAGATGGGGGCTCAGACCATCAGCAAAGAATTATGGGACACCATCTCTGATTCGCAACCTCCGAAGCAAATAGTGCAAAGGAAAATCATCCTGCCGCTGACCAAGCAAGATCTTTCGAAAAAGCATGGAGTGGTTCCTCCCAAGACCATCATTTTTTTCGGACCTCCCGGCACGGGGAAAACTCATTTTGCCAAAGCCATCGCCGGGGCCCTTTCCTGGTGGTTCATTGAGATTGCCCCCAGCATGTTGATGGTTGACGGCGCCGAAAAGATCGGAGCCAATCTGCGCACCATCATGGAAAAGTCCAGAAGTTTGGAAGAAGCCGTCATTTTTATCGATGAATTCGAAGAAATCGCCGGCAGTCGAGATGAGGCCAGCCGGGTTGACAAGTCCATTACCAACGAATTTCTCAAACAGGTGCCGCTGCTCAAAAACCAGGGGAACAATATCCTCTTCATTTGCGCGACCAATTATATCAGACAGCTGGATGCCGCCCTGCTTCGTCCAGGAAGATTCGATTGCATCATTCCGGTGGGCGGTTTGAACGAAGACGAAAGAGCCACGATTCTGGGACACCACCTTGCTAAGCTCAATATGGGGGAAGTTGACCTTGGTCGGATAATCAAGATGACCTCTCGATTTACGCCCGCGGATATGGAATATCTCTTCCAACAGGTGGCTCAGTTCGCCTTTGAACAGGAACTGGTTACCCAGCAAGATTACCGGGTGACTACGGACACTATTTTTGAAATAATACCCAAAATCCGTCCGTCTCTGACCGAGGAAGTCATCATGGAATTTGAGAAAGACAGCATCGCCTATGCCCGCTTATAAAGGAGGCTTTTGCAAAACTCTTTTGGGAAAGGGGGCCAGGGGCCAGGGGCGCAGGCGTCTCGCCTGTGGACCTTAGCCCCCTCCCCTCAAAATATTTCTTTCCTCAATCCCCAATCAACTTCGATAATCCCAGCAAATTAATAATCTCCGGCATGATCTGGAGGCCGGTGAGGCGGCCCATGGCGCCTTGGGCGCAGGGGCGTTCGCCGTATTGGGCCACATGGTCCGGGCGCACCAGGCCGTCGCCGATCATCATGAGGGGCACCGGGTCCCCGGAGTGGCGCTTCAGGGCGCAGGGGGTGGAGTGGTCCGCGGTGACGACCAGCAGGCAGGGCGCGTCCCACAGGAGGCCAAAGGCTTCGTCCACCCGTTCGATGAAGGCTTTTTTGCCCAGGAAATCGCCGTCTTCCCCGAAGGTGTCCGCGGCCTTGATGTGCACGAACGCGAAGTCGTACGCCCCGGCCAGGGCCGCCAGCGCCACCTTGAACTTGGCCGCGATGTCGGTGTTGGGCAGGCCCGTGGCGCCGGGGACCGGGAGGATATCCATGCCGGTGAACGCGCCGATGCCCTTGTAAAGGCCGCCCCCGGCCACCACGCAGGCCTTCAGGCCGTAGCGCGCTTCAAATTTTTCGATTTGTTTGTAGTAACCCGCCCCCCGGCTTAACAGATAATTGGCGGCAGGCTTCCCCTGGGCCAGGCGCTCCTTATTCAAGGGGTGATCCTTCAGAATGCGGTGGGCCTCGGCCAACATGTGATTAAGCACCCGGGCGGTGAACGCGGCCTCGGGGGTGTCGTCTAAGGGGTGGGCGTCATGAATCTTCACCCCCACCTCATGGGGGTCGTTGTCGCTGATGCGGCTGCTGAGCCCCGGACCCCTCAGGATGATGCCGGCCCGGTGGCCGGTGCCCGGCTGGACCTTCAGGGTGACGCCTTCATAGGTGAGGCCGTCCAGGTCCTTGACGAAGGGCCCGGTGTCGGTGATGCGCCCGGCCCGGCGGTCGGTGACCACCATCTCATCGTCCACCGTGCCCAGGTTGCCCCGGAGGGCCACATCTCCGGCTTCCAGGTCCATGCCCAAGCCCGCCACCTCGATGGTGCCCCGGCCGGTGTAATAGCAGTCGATGTCATAGCCCATAATGGCCAGGTGGCTGGTGTCGCTGCCGGGGCGCATGGCCACCCCCAGGGCGTTCATCATGCCGCACACCCCCCGGGCCGCCAGGGCGTCCAGATTGGGCGTATGGGCCGCCTCCAGGGGCGTCAGGTTCCCCAATTCCTTGATGGGCCGGTCGCCCAGGCCGTCCATGACGATGAGCATGGCTTTATTCATAATGCCTCCGAGAATATTTCACCACCAAGACACTAAGGACACAAAGGTTCACCAAGATATTTTTCTTTGTGTCTCTTGGTGCTCTTGGTGTCTTGGTGTCTTGGTGGTGAATCTTTATTATTCTTCTTCCTTACCCCGCAACCGCCTTATACCCCGCGGCGGTGATGGCGGCGAAGTAGAAAGGCGGGCCCACTTCCTCCTTCAGGACCGCCATTTTCTCTAAAAACTCTTTACTCATTTTCAACAGTTCGGTCAAGGGCGCGCCTTCATTCAGGGCCTTAAAAAGGCGCATCTCCATGCCCAAGTTCCGGGGCATGACCACCAGATTGGCCGCGGACATGTGGCTCAGGGGCAGCTCGTTATCTTCGCTGCCCAAGAGAAACAGGTAATAGCCGGGGGGCGGTTTCCCCGGGGAATAACCCGCCAGGATGAAGTAAATGCGGCGAAAGTCTTCCGGCTCCGGGCCGTGCTCCCGCAAATAACGGGCATACCCCTGGGAGAGGAAAGGCAGGGCAAAGTCCGCGATTTCCTCCGGGTCCTCCAGACCCCGGCGGCGGCCAACCTCATGGGTCAGGGCCCGGGACAGGGGCACGCTCACCCCGGCGCCGCCGCTGAGCAGAGCGCAGTGGCTCCCCAAAGGGAAGAGCTTCTCCACATTGAACAATTCCGTCCCGCCATCCGGGGTAAAACGGGTGGCCAGACTATCCGTGGCCAGAATCAGGCCATGCTCATCGAACCCCGCCAGGGCCTGGGTCATGGGTTGCTCCTCGGGAACACATTAGAATATTTCACCACAATATTTCACCACAAAGGCACAAAGAGCACAAAGGTTCACTAAAAAAAATTTCTTTGTGTACCTTTGTGTCCTTGGTGTCTTTGTGGTAAATCATTTTTATTCTTTTTACCCTTCCACCAAGGGCGCAGCCTTGGGGTTAAATAGAATCCGCATTCTCATGGGAGGTAAAATAAATTCTCGTCCCGGTTGCGGCTTTATGGGGATGATATCCGGGGTGATATCCTGCCAGGCGGTCTTGGGGCCCCCCATTGCGGCCAGGTCCGGCAGGGTTACAGTTTGAGGTTCCCAGGTGCGGTTAACCACCGCCAGGACCCGGCCTTTGCGGGTGACGCCGGATTTGAGCAGCAGCGCCACCGGCTCACCCTGGGGATTGAGCCGCGCCATAGGGCCTTCCTCCAGGAGGACCGGACACTTGCGCTTCATGCGGTTCACCCCGGCGATGTACGAGGTGAGGTCGTAGGTGGGGGCCTCCCAATCCTGGGGCCGGGTTTCCACCACGTGAAGCTTTTTCTGAAAGCCGTATTCAAATCCCATGGGAATCATCAAGCCGGTGGAGAAAAAGGCCGCGAAGAGGTAGCGCTGCCGGGCCACCTCCGGGGCGCCCTGGCTTTCCGCGGCCAGCCGCTCCGTGTCGTGGCTCTCGGGGAAGCTGATGGACGGGGCCAGCCTCCGGAAGCGGTTGTACTGCTCCAAGCACCAGTCCGCCTGAAAATCCCACCACTTGGAGCTGTTATAGAGAAAGTCGAACCCCGCGGAGGAAAGCTGACCGCACTCTTCCAGGCGGCATCCCAGGGTCTCGGCGAAAAACTGCGCGGCCGGCTCCAGAATCCGGGCTTCATTGATGAGGCGGCCCCAGAATTCGCCGGGGATTTTGTAGGCCGCGTCGGCCCGAAATCCCAAGAAGCCCAGGCCCAGGTACTTAGCCACCACCGCGTCCCAGTAATGCAACAGGCCCTCGGGGTCCGGGGGCGGCCAGTATTCCAGTTCCGCCAGGTCGCCCCAAACGGTGACGTGGCTGGCGTTCGCCGGGTCAATGGCCCCGGGGCGCTTGATGCGGCCCTGCTCGTCTCTGGCGTACCACTCAGGGTGCTCCGCCACCAGGGGCGAGTCAATGGCGGTGTGGTTGATCACCAGATCCAGCATCACCTTGAGGCCCCGGTTGCGGGCTTCCTTGAGAAAATGCTTCAGGGCCGCTTCGGGGTCGCTCCCATTTTCGGGATGAAAGAGGGGATTGACGCCGAAGTAATCCTTGACCGCGTACAGGCTGCCGGAGAGGCCGGGGGTGTGGATGGGGTTGAGATAAATCCAGGTAAAGCCCATGCCCGCGATGCGATCCAGATGGCCTTCCCACCTGGGGATGGCCCCCGCCAGGGGTGGGAAGAGATTATAGATGAAGGTTGGTTCAGGCATATTGACCTCGGGTGTTTGAATATGGTGTCGGTGCGAGAGGGCAGTCAGCGTTTATTAAACCGACAACGTCAGTTAACCGATTGTCTCGCTTTTTCTCTTTTTATGCGAGAGGTAAGCCGGATGGTTTCTCGGTTGAATCCGTGCCGCCAGGGATAGGGCTTGCTCAAGATCGTGGACTCGTAACGGGAGGACGACCCTCAAAAGAATTCTATGCGGCGATAGAGTAATATGCGGCGCTTTTCCGGAAGGACGTTAACCGGTAGATCTTGCCGGACGGATTTTTTGGTACTCGGAACTGTGAGCCTGCAAGGTATCCCAGAGAATCACATCCTTTTGCAGCCCCAACCAAAAATCCACGGTGGTGTCAAAAAACCTCGCCAACCTAAAAGCCGTGTCCGGGGTGACGGCTCGCCTGCCCCGGATGACTTCGCTCACCCGGACCCGGGTAATCCCCAGGGCTTCCGCTAATTCTTTTTGAGTAATTCCCAGAGGCTCTAAAAATTCATGCCGCAGGATTTCTCCCGGCGGAGTCGGGCGTCTCTTTCGGGGCAGCATAACTCCCTCCCATTAAGGGTATCGTACCAACTCCAGATCGAAAATTTCTCCATCCTCAAAACGAAAACATAATCTCCATGGACCGTTAACCGAGATAGCCCATTGTCCTTGCCGGCCTCCTAAGAGAGTATGCAGACGATTGGAAGGTGGAGCCTTCAGATCATTAAGCGTAACGGCTTGATGAAGCATATCCATTTTTCGCAATAACCGGGATTCAAGTTCTGAAGGCACGCGCTGGTGTTTGCCGGTATGCCAAAACTCTTCGAGCCAGGGTTGCGCAAAAGTCTTGATCACGGTAATTTAAGGTATCGAATAACGTTATTTATTGCAAGATCAAATTCACGGTTAGCCAAGTAGTTGCAGGGGGACAGGTTCATCGAAATCCGGGCATTGAATCGGCGCTTAATTCGTCTAACCCTCCGGATTCGAGTCGCCGCTTCCCTTTCCGATTTTCTTGAAGGTTCGCCATCTGTCTGCCAACTCCGGCTCTTGGCCTTCCGTTTCCGGCTCATAAAAGCGCGTCCCGGACAATTCCTCCGGCAGGTAATTCTGCTCCACATAGTGGCCGGGGAAATCATGAGGATACTTATAGTCCCGGCCATGCCCCAGGGCCTGGGCGTCCCGGTGGGTGTCCTGCAGGTGGGTGGGCACTCGGGTGACCCCCCGGTCCTCCAGGGCCGCCTTGGCCCGGAAGTAGGCGCCGGTGGAATTGCTCTTGGGGGCCAGGGCCAGGTAGATAACGGCCTGGGCCAGGTGATAGGCGGCCTCCGGCAGACCCACCCAGGTGAGGGCCTGGGCCGCCGCGGCGGTGTGCGGCAGGGCCTGGGGGTCCGCCAGGCCTATGTCCTCGGAGGCCAGGATGAGGAGGCGGCGCATGATGAGGCGGGGGTCCTCTCCGGCTTCCACCAGCCGGGCCAGCCAGTACAGGGCCGCGTCCACGTCGGAGCCCCGGATGCTCTTGATGAACGCCGACAGGGTATCGTAATGGGCGTCCCCTTCTTTGTCATAGAGTAGGTCCCGGCGGGGCATGCTCTCCCGGGCCGCGTCCAGGTCCACGCGGATTTTACCGTCGGCATCCGGCTCGGTGCTCAAGACCGCGAGCTCCAGGGCGTTTAAGGCCCGCCGGGCGTCGCCCCCGGCCATATGGGCCAGGTAGCCCTGGGCTTCCTCGGCAACCTCGGCGGGTAAGTTTCCCAGGCCCCGATCCCGGTCGGTTAAGGCCCTCTGCAACAGAGTAAGGATGTCTTCTTCCGAAAGGGGTTCGAAGATGAAAACCCGGGCACGGGACAGCAGCGGCCCGATGATTTCGAAGTAGGGGTTTTCCGTGGTGGCCCCGATGAGGGTAATGAGGCCTTCTTCCACGTGGGGCAGCAGCGCGTCCTGCTGGGCCTTGTTGAAGCGGTGAATCTCGTCGATGAGCACCACGGTGCGACGGCCTTGGGACTGCTCCTTCCGGGCCTCCTCCACCACCCGGCGCACCTCCGCCACCCCGGACATCACCGCACTGAGACTGAAAAACCTGCAATTCAGGGTGGCGGCCATCACCCGGGCCAGGGTGGTCTTGCCGCTTCCCGGAGGGCCCCAGAAAATCATGGAGGAAAAGAGCCGGCCGGCCTTGATGGCCCGCCACAACAGGCGCCCGGGACCCACCAGATGCTGCTGGCCTACAAACTCCTCCAGATGCCGGGGCCGCATGCGGGCCGCCAGGGGCTGGGGCGGCGCAAACAAAGCTGGGGTTTTAGATGACATGGGCCGGTTTCCTATGGGGCGGTCAGCAGTGAGCAGTAATTAATAATTATATCAATTTATACCAAGTTCTGTTTCTAACGCAACCAACTTAAGTTTCAACTTGCTGATAATCCTGGTCTTTTTAACCTAAAACCGAAAACGCTATTAAACAGTATTCCCCTTAATCCCCCTCCCCCATAATCCTAACTTCGAAATCTTCTAAGCCTCAAAGAATTGGTCACCACGCTGACGGAGCTTAAGGCCATGGCCAGGGCGGCCAGGCCTGGGTTCAGGAGACCCGCGGCGGCTGCCGGGATGGCGATGACATTGTAAAAAAAAGCCCAGAACAGGTTCTGGCGGATGATGCGCATCATCTGCCGGGACAGCCGAATGGCCTGGGGGATCAGGGCCAGGTCGTCCCGGATGAGGGTCAGGTCCGCGGCCTCCAGGGCCACGTCGGCG
The DNA here is from genome assembly GCA_964618815.1 of uncultured Desulfobacterales bacterium. Classification (GTDB taxonomy): domain Bacteria; phylum Desulfobacterota; class Desulfobaccia; order Desulfobaccales; family 0-14-0-80-60-11; genus CAZUBT01. Next base: position 47,503 of record CAZUBT010000013.1, read on the forward strand.
CCGGTGCCCAGGGCGATGCCCACGTCGGCCTGGGCCAGGGCCGGGGCGTCGTTGATGCCGTCTCCCACCATGGCCACCACCTCCCCGGCGGCCTGGAGTTCCGCCACCTTCCGGGCCTTATCTCCCGGCAGCACCTCCGCCAGGACCTCAAAAATTCCCACGCTGAGAGCCACCGCGGCCACCGTGAGGCGGTTGTCGCCGCTTAACAGCAGAATTCTCAAGCCCGTCTCTTTCAGGGCCGCCACGGCCTCAGCCGCGCCCGGCTTCAGGGTGTCCGCGGCGGCCAAGATTCCCACCGGCGCGCCGGCCACCGTCAGAAAGACCGCGGTCTTGCCTTCATGGGCCAGCCGGCTCTGCTGGGCTTCCAGAGCCTGGACCGGGATATTTTCCCCCCTCAGAAAAGGGAGATTTCCCAACCGCACCTCTTGATCCTCGATGCGCGCCTTGACGCCCATCCCCGGCACTGCCTGGAATTCTTCCACTCGCGGCAGCGCCAAATTTTGCCGGGCCGCGGCCTGGACCACGGCCTCCGCCAGGGGATGCTCGGATTTCTCCTCCAGGGCCGCGGCCCAGCTCAACACTTGGTCTTCTCGCCATTCTCCCAAAGCCAGAACGTCGGTGACCTGGGGAGCGCCCCGGGTCAGGGTGCCGGTTTTGTCAAAGACCACGGTGGTGAGGCGATAGGCCCGCTCCAGGGGTTCGCCCCCCCGGATGAGGATGCCCAGCTCCGCGCCCCGGCCCGCGCCCACCATCACCGCGGTGGGGGTGGCCAGTCCCATGGCGCAGGGGCAGGCAATGATGAGCACCGCCACCGTGCTGACCAGCGCCCGGGTCAGGGCCGGGGGCGGCCCCCAATAGAGCCAGGCCAGGAAAGTGAGCCCGGCCAGGGCCATGACCACGGGCACGAAGATGCCCGCCACCTTATCCGCCAGGCGCTGGATGGGGGCCTTGCTGCTTTGGGCCTCCTCCACCAGCCTGATGATCTGGGAGAGCACCATGTCCCGGCCCACCCGAGTGGCCCGAAAGATTAGAAAGCCCCGCTGGTTGATGGTCGCGCCCCAGACTTCGGCCCCCGGTTCTTTGGCCGCGGGCAGGCTCTCCCCGGTGAGCATGGATTCATCCACGCTGGACGCCCCCTCCACCACCACCCCGTCCACGGGAATCTTTTCCCCGGGCCGCACCATTACCAGGTCGCCCACCTGCACGCCTTCCAGGGGAATCTCCAACTCCTGGCCGTTTTTGCGAACCCGGGCGGTGGGCGGGGCCAGGGCGAAGAGGCGCCGGATGGCCTGGGAGGCCCGCCCCCGGGTGCGGGCTTCCAGCCAGCGGCCCAGCATGATGAAGGTGATGATCATCGCGGTGGTGTCGAAATAGACCCCGTGGGCGTGCCCGGCGCTTGCCACACTGGCCGGAAAGCAGGTGACCCAGGCGGAATAGCCGTAGGCCGCGGAGGTCCCCAGGGCCACCAGGGTGTCCATGGTGGCGGCGCGGTGGCGGGCCGCACTGAGCGCGGCGACGAAGAACGGCGCGCCGGAATAGAACAACACCGGAGTGGTGAAGACCAGGAGCAGGAAGTTCCAGGCGGCGTCGGAGAATCCCAGCCAGCCCCTAAGAGGCGGGACCATGGCCCCGATAAACACCGGCAGGCTCAGGCCCAGGGCCAGGAAGAAGCGGCGTTTCAAGTTGCGGGCTTCCACCTCCGGCGAAGGCGGCGGCCGGAGCGCTTCCCGAAACCAGACCTCCACCTGATAACCGCCCTCCTCGATGACGGCCTTCATAGCCTCCACGGTAATCAGGGACGGTTGGTATTTTACCCTGGCCTGGCGGGTGGCCAGGTTTACCAGGGCTTGCTCCACCCCAGGCTGGGCGCTCAAGGTCCGCTCCACCCGGGACACACACGCGGCGCAGTGCAGGCCTCCCAGGGTAAAAGTGATTTCTTCCGATGCAGACGGCATTGACGGTCTCCGGGGAAATTGTAAGGGCGGTGCGTTCACCGCCCTTACGGCTTACTACTCTTTAACCTCTTTTTATAATAAAGACCGGTACGATAAAAGGCAAGTTGGCTCAAAGGATTTCACCGCCTTGCCCTGGAAAAAGATACCTGTTACTATACCCCTATGGGCAGACTGAGTAAGGATTCCATGAAAAGGCGGTCCCGCCTCTTCATTATGAACCTGGCAATAGGCGCGGTGGTGGCCCTGGTCCTGTGGATAGTCCTGGGGAACCTGGACTGGCACGACCCCTGGGTGACCCTGAAACCGGAGGTCGCGGCCATCGGCGCCAAAGCCGATTTTATCCTGGAAGCCGGGGATAAGGATTCGGGGGTCAAGAGTGTCCGGGTGTCCGTCCGCCAGGGAGACCATGAAAAAGAGGCGCTTAACCGCACCTTCCCCGCCCCCGGCTGGTTCGGAGCCAAAGGGGCCAAGGTGTCCAAAGTGGATGTTCCCTTTACCCTGGACGCCCAAGCCCTGGGGCTGAAAGAGGGCAAGGCCGTCTTGCTGGTTAAGGTCCACGATCGTTCCTGGAGAAACCGTTTCCAAGGACGGGAGGCCGAGTTAAGTCGGGACTTGGTCATCGACCTGGTGCCGTTAAAACTGACCTTCCTGTCAGTCAACCACCTGCTCCATTCCGGGGGAACCGGGGTGATCTGCTACCGTCTCAACAAAAGCGCCAAGGAAAGCGGGGTGTTCACCGGCGGCCGTCTCTATCAGGGTTATCCCAATCCCAAGGGCGCGGCGGGCGAATATATCTCCCTTTTTCCGGTGTCCCGGGAAGGCGCGGGAACCCAGCAGGTGGAACTGCTGGCCCGGCCGGAAATCGGCGCGGAGACCCGGCAGAAGGTGACCATCAAGGTCAAACCGCGGCGCTGGCGGTCGGATAAGATGAATCTGTCCGAAGATTTCCTCCGGCAGATGGCCGGTCGTTTCAAGGTAAGCAATCCCGGGGACCCCTTAAGCGCTTATCTGGAGGTCAACCGGAAGCTTCGGCGGCAGAATCACGAGCGGGTGCGCCAGGTCTGCGCCCAGAGCAACCCGCAACCCCTGTGGTCCGGGGCCTTTCAACGGTTTCTGGGCAAACCCATGGCCCGCTTCGGCGACCGCCGGGCCTATATGTACCAGGGCCGCCAGGTGGACCAGCAGGTACATTTGGGGGAAGACCTGGCCTCCCTGGAACACAGCCCCGTGCCAGCCGGCCATAATGGCATCGTGGCTATGGCGGAAGACCTGGGCATCTACGGCCAGACGGTGATCCTGGACCACGGCCTGGGGGTCTTTTCCATGTACAGCCACCTGAGCCAAATCGATGTCAAGACCGGCGAGAAGGTGGCCAAAGGGGCTACCGTGGGCCGCACCGGCGCCACCGGTCTGGCCGGGGGGGACCATTTGCATTTCGCCATGATTCTCCAGGGAGATTTCGTAGACCCCGTGGAGTGGTGGGACCCCCACTGGCACAAAGATCAGATGGAGGGGCAATGGGCCCGGGCCGGGGCGCCTCAGGTCGAGCCGGCCAAAACTGCGAAGCCTGCCAAGGCCGCCAAAGGCAAAGCCAAAGCCGCCAAGAGCAAAAAGCGGCGTTAAGCCCTGGAAACTTGAGGGCCGGGGGAAGCAGTCAGCCGCCGGCGCCCGGTTAAGTTACAGAGCTCTGCGAAAATTCTACAGGTACATAGGCAAACAAAACCCAGGAAGAAATTCTGGTGGCACAGGCTTCCAGCCTGTGCAAAAAACCTTGATTTACCAAAGAATTACCCACAGGCTGGAAGCCTGTGCCACTGGTTTCTTTTCTTTTGAAGCTGATTTCTCATCGCTTAAGCCATTTTCGCAGAGGTCTCAAGTTCTGTTTCAAATGCAACCAACTTAAGTTTCAACTTGCTGATAATCCTGGTTTTTTTAACAGAAAACCGAAAACCGAAAACAGAAAACGGTATTACTTGTCCAACCGCCCGATACCGGAAACAAATTCCCATGCCCCGTCAGGGTAGTGTGAAGGAGAAGGTGACCATGATCCTCAAAATTAATCTCCAGAATCCCCAGGAACGCCTGCTGCGTCAGGCCTTGGCCGTGCTCACCGGCGGCGGCATCATCGCCTATCCCACCGACACCTGCTACGCCATCGGCTGCGACCTTTACAATACCAGAGGCATCGCCAAAATCTATCAGATCAAGCGGCGGCCCCTGTCCAAACCCTTCAGTTTCATCTGCGCGGATTTAAAAAATATCAGCGAATATGCCCAGGTGGGCAATTACGCCTACAAGACTATGAAGCGCCTCCTGCCGGGGCCTTTTACCTTTGTCATGGAAGCCTCTCGGCAGGTGCCCAAAATCCTCCAGACCAAGCGGCATACCGTGGGCATCCGGGTGCCGGACCACCCCATTGCCCTGGGACTGGTGACCCTCCTGGGCCACCCCATCATCTCCACCAGCGCCTCCCTGCCGGACGGCCCGGTGGAGAGCGACCCTTATGAGATCGAGGAGAAATTCAAACCCCACCTAAGCCTGGTCATCGACGGCGGCATTGTGCTCCCCGTGCCTTCCAGCGTCATTTCCTTGATTGACGATGTCCCGGAGGTCATCCGGGAAGGCAAGGGGGATGTGCGCCTCTTCGCCTGAAGCCCTTCCCGATGCTACCCGGTGACCGCCGGCATCCCCGGCACGCAATGCTCCTTGCGGATTTGGCCCGGGTAGAACTCCCCTTAATATGAAAATGCCGCGTAGGCGCCTTACCTTGGGCGCCGACGATGGACAGCCGGGGGCGGCTGTCCTACATTTTTTCTTCGAGGTCTTTGCGTCTTTGGGTGGGACATTTTGATCTCTCATTATGTCCGCAGTGAAATGATTGTTGGTATGACTCGATACCTATCCGAGATATAATCCCCAAGCAAAGGCTTTCCGGAAAGATGCGAAGAGGGGTTGCCATGGAAGAAAAGGTCATCATTGCCGGGCCGGAGACCCTAAAAGGCCGGTTTTGCCCCGGAACCCAAGGCGGCGTGCTCATCACCCACCCCCATCCCCTGTACGGCGGGGACATGGACAACAATGTGGTGTGGACCGCGGCCCGGGCTTTTCAGGCAAGGAATCTGGCCACCCTGCGTTTTAATTTCCGGGGAGTGGGGGAAAGCTCCGGAACTTACGGGGAAGGCCGGGGCGAAATAGAGGACCTGGCCGCGGCCCTGGAATTTCTCAAGTCCCGCACCCCCGGCCCCTGCTGCGTGGCGGGCTATTCCTTCGGCGCCTACGTGGCCACCCAGGCCCTGCTTAACGGTCTGGAAGTCCAGGGAGCCGTTTTGATTTCGCCCCCGGTTGCCTTCATGCCCATGCCCTTTCTGCCCCGGACGCCCCGCCTGGCCCTGATTATCGCCGGGGACCGAGATGAGATTTGCCCCCTGACGGCCTTGCAGCAGCTCTTGGCCCAGGCCCCCGCGCCCGTGGATTTGGTGGTCATCCCCGGCGCGGACCACTTCTTCCTGGGCCGGGAAGAGGAATTGTTCCGGGTCTTACAAGATTGTTCTCTAAACGAATAAACAACTTTAAAGAATAGGGGGATGACAAGCCCTAACTGCAATACTGTTTAATTACTACTCGGAGCACAAAATTTAATGCACTGGGGATCCGCCATGTAGGGACGGTTCGCGAACTGCCCCTAAGGAAACGCAATCGCTTTTCTGCTCCGAGTAATAATACCAAGTTCGCTTTCAAACGCGACAAATTATAGCTATAACCTCTTATAAATTTTATGGTTTTTGTCATTGCTGTCCGGCACGCTAATTGAATAGCAAAGGTTGTCGGTTATCTGGGGGT
>CAZUBT010000014.1:0-53127 GCA_964618815.1 uncultured Desulfobacterales bacterium
CCATCCCCTTGGCGCGAGCGATATCCCCCAATGCGGCTGCCACCAGCGCCGGGTCACCTTCTTCCAGGGCAGCCTCCAAATAGGCGGCCATGTCCTCCTCGGTTTCCAGATGTTCCGCCGCGTCCCAAGGTTTCGTTTGAATCTTTGTCATGACAGTCTCCTATAATAATTGCGCCAGTTCCCGCGCGGTCTTGATGTCCTGGTCTTGAGTGTGCTTGTCGCCACCGGCGAGCAGGATCACTAGCGTCTGCTTGCGTTGTACGAAATACACCCGGTAACCGGGACCATAGTCGATACGCAGTTCCGAAACGCCTTCTCCTACCGGCTTCACGTCTCCAGGGTTCCCCAGGGACAGGCGACGGATACGTGCATTGAGGCGCGCTCGTGCTTGCCGGTCACGCAAGCTGTTGAACCACTTGGAATACACCTCGGTCTGGCGGATTTCCATCACACATTAATTGTATCTGATAGGATACACAGAAGCAAGCAAAACCTCTATTCTAGTGACTATCATCAGTTAACCGGCTCTCTGCATATTACACCCTGCCTTGAAAAGTTTAAAGTTCAAAGTTCAAGGTTCAAAGTTAATAGTTGGGGCTGATATGAATTTTTCATAATTTACGGGTGGGCCAAAGGCCCATGAATGACTGGTCCAAGGTAATCCACTTGAACCCAAGCATAGAATTTCTCCAGCCTCTGAAAAGTAAGGACAGCCGGTGTTTTAATAATGAGAGATTCTAATGTTCTTAATCCAAGACAAATCGTTCGCTGCCAGGTCACTGCCCTGTATACGCACCTTAAAATAAAAAAATAGGTAGTTGAGATGGTTATCATAACTGCATTTAAGATCATGCCTTTTTTTAAATTTTGCTCTCAATGTCAGATTTACCGTGAAAGTCCGGGTGTAGGGGCGGGTTTTAAACCCGCCCCTACAGAGGCTTTCATTGTTGGGGGTGGCCCGAATCGGGTCATGGTCGTTTAATCTGCTCTCGATGTGAGGGTTGTCAGCTTAAATCTTTAGTCATTACAAATTATCCATCCTCTGTAGGGGGACAGCGTGCTGTGCCTAAAAACGAGGATTCCAAGGGCGCCGGCTAAAGCCTGCGGCTACAGAAATTAGACCGTTTTCGGTTATCGGTTATCGGTTTTCGGTTAAAAAGACCAGGATTATCAGCAAATTGAAACTTAAGTTGGTTGCATTGGAAACAGAACTTGGTATTACTTCTCCGGATGGAAACTAAAGGGACTCCCTGAGCCCCTGAACCACGTGCAAGGTCATGGGTTCTTGGACGCCCTTCAACCTGGTGGTAAAAGATCTTTTTAGCTCCAAACCTTCTTTAAGCTGCCGGCAGATTTCCTGGGAAACCACCACCTCGCCCCCTTTGGCCTGAGCCTGGATGCGGTGGGTCAGATTCACCGCGGACCCCACAATGCCGTATTTGGCCCGGGCCTCGGAACCCACATTGCCCACCACCACCTCCCCGGCATGGAGACCGATGCCCATGAACAGGGGAGGGACGTCTTCGGGAAGGTTCACCCGTACCATGGCCTGCTGCATGGCCAGGGCGCACTTTAGGGCCTGCCTCAAGGTAGTCTCCGGGGGGCCGTCCAGGGGATCAAAGAAGGCCAGAATCGCGTCCCCTAAAAAATCTACGATAATGCCGTGATAATCCTGAATCACCTCAATCATCGCGGAAAAGAACCGGTTGATTAGGTGGATGGTGGCCTCGGGACTCAGGGTCTCGGCCAGGGGGGTGAAATCCCGGAGGTCCGCAAACAAAATAGCTACCTGGCGTTTTTCTCCCCCCATCCGGGCAGCTTCGGGCCGGCTCAGCAGTTGCCGGGCGATTTCCGGGTCCACATAGCGGCCGAAGGTATTGCTGATGAAGTCCCGCTCCTTCAACCCGGCCACCATGTCGTTAAAGCCGGCGGTCAATCGGCCGATTTCGTCATGGGATTTGAGAGGCAGGGGCGCACCGTACTCTCCCCTGGCCACCTGTACCGCTTTTTGGGAGAGACGCCGGATGGCCGCCACCGTGGGGCCTACCCCCAGGCGGATGAGGGCCAGGATGACGGCCAGACATAAAATCCCCGTCACCAGATAGTAAAAACGGAAGTTCAGGATGGGCGCCATGATCCGGCGGGCCTGGGCATGGAGCATGATGGCCCAGGGCGCGCCTTGCAGCCGGTGGAAGCCCACCACCTGGTCGGGGAAATACCCCGGGTCCACCAGGGTGGCCGCGGGTTTCTCCTTCATGGCCTTAAACATGGCCAGTTCCAGAGGGTCCTGGGTGTCTCCCAGGCAATGGCGGCTTGCCATGGCCGGGTCGGTATGGGCCAAAAATTGGCCGGCCTCAACGTCAACCAGGCAGGCCATGTAACTCTGGAGCCAGCCGGAGGTGAGCACCTCTTGCATCAGATAGTCGAGGCCCACTAAAACTTCCACCTCCCCCAGCAACTCATCATTGCGGCCGAGAAGTTCAGCCTTAACGGCCACGGTCTTTTGGCCCGGCGGATAAGAATATTGAGGCGGGGAAATCTTTTCTATCTTTTTAAAACTGATTTGATCGGTCTTGCGCCAGGCTAAACTGACCCCCCGGACGCCGGGTTGGCCACGGAGTTGTTGCATAATCCATTCCCGGGTCCCTTGATTATCCGCCTGGGCCAAAGACTCTAGCCACTGCAGGGGCGCCTGCAGGCGCGTATCCATCTGCTGCGCGGCCCGCTCCAGCCGGAGCATGGCCACCTCTTGCCATTCCTTTAACAACACGTCCCGGACATAGAAGTATCCAATGAACCCCGAGGCGCTCAAAAATATAGCTACCGGCAGGATTACCAAGAGGATCAGCCGGGTTTGCAATCTGCGAATCTTAATCATAAATTCAATATAAGGACATTCTATCCGGATTATAGCGATTGCCAAAAGTTTTTTCCGATAGGGGAATCATTCTAATCCCCCCTACCCCCCTTTAGAAAAGGGGGGAACTACAAGGAATAGCTATTAAAATCCCCCTTTGGAAAAGGGGGATTTAGGGGGATTCAAGAACTGGCAAATGGAAGGAATTTGTGGCAAACGCTATAAAGAGGGAAGCGCCAACGGCCAGAGGCCGGTGGTCGGTTGTCAGGGGAACAACTGCTCTATATAATAATCCGCCAAGGTGAATTTTTATATATTAAAGAGACTGAAGGAAATCATGCGCGGAAGAAAAGATGAATCCGGCTCCGCGCCGGAGATGACCTATATGGGGAATCAACCGGTGCCGACCGGGGACAAGAGCCGGCTGGTAGGGGACCATTTTACCCGGGTGGCCCCCCGGTATGACATGATGAATACCCTCTTGAGCTTCGGGCTCCATCATCTCTGGAAGCGCGCCGCCGTGGGAATGCTGGCCCTGAAGCCCGGGGAACTCATATTGGATGTGTGCGGCGGCACCGGGGACCTGGCCGTCTTGGCCGCCCAACGGATGGGCGCGGCGGGCCGGGTGGTGGTCTATGACTTCAACCGGGCCATGCTGGAGGCCGGGCGGCCCAAGGCGGCCAAGCGCTCCCTCTCCGGGCGGATTGCCTGGGTCCAGGGGGACGCGGAACTCCTGGCTTTCCCGGAAAACCGGTTCGATGCGGCCATGGTGGGATTCGGCATCCGCAATCTCACCCACCCGGACGCGGGCTTTAGGGAGATGCACCGGGTCCTGAAACCCGGGGGCCGGCTGATGTGCCTGGAATTTTCCCGGCCCGTCACCCTCTGGTTCCGCCGGCTTTATGATTTCTATTCCTTCACCGTCATGCCCTGGGCCGGAAAAATCGTCACCGGGTCTCGGGAAGCCTATACCTACCTGCCGGAATCCATCCGCCGGTTTGCCCGGCCGGAAGAACTTCAAGCCCTGCTCCAGGACCTGGGGTTTTCCCGGGTGCAATACCGGCGGCTCACCAACGGCATCGCCGCGGTGCACGTGGGAGTGAAGTCAGTGAGCAGTGAGCGGTAGGGGGAGAGGTTAACAGTTGAGGCTTTTGAAAAAGTCTTTTGGGAAAGGGGGCCAGGGGCTTTTTTATAAGGGGCCCCTGCCCCCTCTCCCAAGCCCTCACCCCCAACCCCTTAAAGGGGGTTGGGAGGGGAGTTTGAGGGGAGGGCGGGGGACCCTGCGGTCCCCCGGTCCTCCCCTCAAAATCACTTTTGCAAGAGGCTCAGAAAACTATTTCTTCACCACCAAAACCGGGCAGGGGGCCAGACCGATGACCCGTTCGGTGACGCTGCCCATGAGGAGCCTGGAAAGCCCGGTGCGGCCGTGGCTGCCCAGGATGATGAGGCTCGCCTCTTTGTAACCGGCGGCTTTGGCCAGGGTTTCATAGGGCGGACCCGTCAGCACCATGGTCTCCGCCACCCTTCCCTGCTTTTGAGCCGCGTCCGCCATCTCCCGGACAATCTCCTTAGCCCGGCTTTCTTCCGTCTCATTTCGGGCGACGGAAACCGCCAGAAGATAAGCCCCGAACTGCTTACTGAAGTCCAGGGCCGCGTCCCAGGCCGCGGCGCTGTCCGGGGAGCCGTCGCTTCCCACCATAATCCTTTGGAAACTCAAAAGGGTGTCCGGGGGGGCCACCAACACCGGAAAAGGACTGTGGCCGATGATTCGAGCCGTGACGCTGCCCATGAGGAGCCGGGCCAGACCGGTGCGGCCGTGGCGCCCCATGATGATGAGGTCAGGCCGGATCTCCTGGGCGGTCTCCAGGATGCCGGCATGGGGAACCGCGCTCTCGGGAACCCGAATCTCCAATTCCACCCCGGCCTGCTGGGCCGCGGGTACCCAGGTTTCCGCCAGACCAGCCTGCACCGAGGCTTTGAGCCGGTTGAGGCTTTCCAGGTCCATCTGGGGCCAGGGCAGGGGCATTTCCGGGGATTGCAGCTCATACCCCGTGACCCAAGTCACCGTCTGCAACAGATAGACCTTGCCGCCGGTCAACCGGGCCAACTCCAGGGCCGCAGCCACCGCAGCCCGGCTGTCGGTGGAGTTGTCGGTGCAGGCTAACAATTTCTTAAAAGACATCGGCTTTTCCATAATGGCGGCTCCTGTGTCCTGTGGTCTGCGCCGGCAAGACGCCTGTGCTGCCTCTTTGATATTCTGGTTCCCAAGCCAGGATTGGGAACCTGATCATGGGGCGGCCCGTGGCCGCCGGAATTCTGCTGCCGATCTCATCCGTGGCGGGCACGGAGGCCCGCCCCACGATTATACCGTTTTCGGTTTTCGGTTAAAGAGACCAGGATTATCAGTAAGTTGAAACTCAAGTTGGTTGCATTGGAAACAGAACTTGGTATTAGACCCCCCAATTGCCTTTATTATCTACTTATATCAGATAGGTGGCCATAGTTTCATCATTATCCGCGGCGTAATCCAGGATTAATTCTTTTCGCGAGCAGAAATTTTTTTTGTGTTAAGATGAAAGTAATTCGTTAACCCCAATGGATAAGCGCTTGGTTAATATCTCTATTAAGAAACTGCTATCCAACTCCTTGACCCCGCATCCATTCGGGCGGGATAATGACGCTACGTAAGATTCTCCTCCTGGTCGCCAGTCTCCTGGCCCTGTTGGTCACCGGCAGCCTGGGCTATATCTGGCTGGAAGGCTGGGATTTTTTCGACGGTCTATACATGACGGTGATCACCCTGACCACCGTGGGCTTCGGCGAAGTGCATCCTTTATCCAAAATCGGCCGGGCCTATACCATGGTGCTGCTCTTGGCCGGCATGGGGCTGATGCTCTATGTCATCACCTCCCTGGCCCGGGTTGTGGTGGAAGGGGAAATAAAGGAAGCATTGGGGAGGCGGAGATTGCTGAAGCACCTGAAAAAGCTCCAGAATCATTATATCATCTGCGGTTTCGGCCGCATCGGGGAAATCATTGCCCGGCAACTGACGCAAAGCCGCATTCCCCTGGTGATCATCGAAAATAACCTGGAATCCCTGGCCCGCCTGGAGGCTTCCGACTATTCCTATGTGTCCGGGGACGCCACCCGGGAAGATGTGCTTCTGGAAGCCGGCATCGAACGGGCCAAGGGGCTGGTGGCGGTGGTTTCCTCCGACGCGGGCAACGTCTATATTACCCTGACGGCCCGGGGTCTTAACCCCAACTTGTTCATCGTGGCCCGGGGGGAAGAGCCGGGCTCGGAGCAAAAGCTTCTACGGGCCGGGGCCGACAAGGTGGAATCCCCTCACGTGATGGGGGGCCGGAAGATGGCCCACACCATTCTGCGGCCCACGGTGGTCACCTTCATGGATCTGGCCATGCATGAAGGGATCGAGTGGAGCATGGAGGAGATCGCGGTGGGAGGCTCCTCGCCCCTGTTAGGGATGCCCCTCAAGGACACGGAGATCCGCCGAAAATTGAATCTCATTGTGGTGGCCATTAAGCGGGCCGACGGGGAGATGCTGTTCAACCCCACTCCGGAGAACACCCTCCGGGCCGGGGACACCCTGATCGTCCTGGGCCTGCGCAAAAACCTGGAAGCCCTGGAGAAGATGGTTAGTGATTGAGGGTTTTCGGTTTTCGGTCATCGGTCTTCGGTGGGAAGAGCAGTCCTGGGCCGTAATCTAATTAGCATTCATACACGTTAAACGTCTGGGAAACGCCCCATTTTATTTGCAAGTCGGTTCATTCCCTTAACCGAAAACCGAAAACCCACAAGGAGGGCCTCATGTCAACTCAAACCATCGGTCGCGGCGTGAGTGTCACCTTTTACGGCCATGCCGCGTTCAAACTAACCGGGGCCGGGGTGACGGTGATCATCGACCCCTGGCTCAGCAATCCCTTGCTCAACACCCCGGTGGACCGAGTGGGGAAAGTGGACCTGATTCTGCTCACCCACGGTCACGGGGACCATGTGGGGGAGACCGTGGCCTTGGCCAAGAAGAACAATGCCCCCGTGGCGGCCATCCACGAGCTGTCCGTGATCCTGGCCCAATGGGGCGTGCCCCAGGTGGTGGGAATGAATAAAGGGGGGACCTTCGAGTTTTCCGGGCTTAAGGTCACCATGACTCACGCGGTGCACTCCTCCACAGTGGAGTTTGAGGGTCAAATGGTAGCCGCGGGGGACCCCGCGGGCTTCGTGGTGCAGTTCCCCAACGGCTTTGTGGCGTATCATGCCGGGGATACCGCGGCCTTCAAGGATATGGAGCTGATCCGGGAACTCTACCACCCGGAGCTGGCCATGCTGCCCATCGGCAGCCATTATGTCATGAACCCGGCGGAGGCGGCCCTGGCCTGCCGGATGCTGAAACCCAAATGGGTGATCCCCATGCACTACGGCACCTTCCCGGTGCTAACCGGCACCCCGGAGGAATTGAAGGACCTCCTCAAGGGCGAGAACATCGAAGTCATCGCCCTGAAGCCGGGGGAGACGGTGGAGTAATCTTTATATTAAAGTCGGGTAGATGGAAAGGGGTCAAGGTATGCTCGAAAACCTGCTCTATTATGGGGACAACCTGGATGTTCTCAAACTTCATGTGAAAGATGAAACGATTGATCTTATTTACCTTGACCCTCCTTTCAAGAGCAATCAAAAGTATAATATTTTGTTTGCCGAGCAAAATGGTTCAAGGTCGAAAGCACAAATAGAGGCATTTGAAGATACCTGGCGTTGGGATGAAGCCGCGGTCACAGCTTATAGAAAGATTGTGGAAGGCGGGGGCAATGTCTCAAGGCTTATGCAAGCTTTGCACTCTTTTATCGGCGGCTGCGACATGTTGGCTTATTTATCCATGATGGTCCCGCGATTAATAGAGTTGCGACGAGTATTAAAACATACGGGGAGCATATTTTTACATTGTGACCCCACAGCCGGCCATTACCTGAAGCTCCTCATGGACGGGATTTTCGGACCGGGAAACTTCAAAAATGAAATTATCTGGCATTACCGAAAGTGGCCTTCAGGGAAGTATGCCTTCCAAAAAAACCATGATGTAATTTTGTTTTATTCGAAAGCCGATAGTCTTAAACGGACATTTAACCAGTTATTTATGGATCGCACCCCGTCAACTTTGAAGCGGTTCGGTACCGCAAAAATAGTTTCCGGTCATGACGATATGGGACGACGTCTGCCTTCTACAACTGAAGAAAAAGATTCAGAAGGAGTTCGGCAAGACGATGTTTGGGATATCGGTAGGGTCCCACCCATAAAGCAACTTTTCCCGACCCAGAAGCCCGAACTCTTAATCGAAAGGGTTATTTTAGCCGCCAGTAATGAAGGTGACACGGTCCTCGACCCGTTTTGCGGCTGCGGAACCACAATAGTTACAGCACAAAGGTTAAACCGAAGCTGGATCGGTATAGATATAACTCACCTGGCTATCAGTCTTATAAAAAACCGTCTCAGGGATGCTCTTGGGGAGGGGGTGGCATACAAAGTAATCGGCGAGCCGGTTTCTCTTCCTGATGCGGAAAAACTTGCGCGGGAAGACCCGTATCAGTTTCAGTGCTGGGCATTGGGGCGTGTGGGGGCTCGTCCGGTTGATCAAAAGAAGAGCGCCGACCGGGGCATTGACGGTCGTCTTTATTTTCATGACGATACTAAAGGAATCAAAACCAAACAGATAATTTTTTCGGTCAAGTCGGGGCATATCTCAGTAGCTCATATCAGAGACTTAAGAGGTGTTATAGAGCGTGAACAGGCGGAGATCGGCGTCCTTATAACCTTACATCCCTCCACTAAGCCTATGAGAGTTGAGGCAAAAGAGGCGGGTAGTTATGAATCCCCTTGGGGAACGAGCCACCCACGGATACAGATTATTACGATTAATGAGCTTTTGGAGAACAAAGGTATCGATTCTCCTCCTTCCAAAGTAAATGTTACTTTCAAGAAGGCTCATAAGGTCATGGAAAATGGGAGCAATAATCAAGAATGGCTTTTGGGATCATGAAATACTACTCAGAGCATAAAATATGTTGCGTTGATGTAGGGGCGGGTTTAAAACCCGCCCCTACGTTGCCCATAACCGATGCAACACAATTAATGCTCCGAGTAGTATCTAACATGTTCTTCTAAAGAGGTTTAATTGTCCCGCCACAAGAAGCGTTGGCAGATTTATCCGGATAGGCCCGAGTTAGTTGGAGAACTCAGCGCCCGCCACGGGTTGCCGCCGCTGGTGGCCAGGCTGCTCCTGAACCGTGGCCTGTCGGAATCCCAGGAGATTCTGGCCTTTCTGGACCCCGCGCTGGAGCGGCTGCACCCGCCCTTCGGCCTCCCGGATCTGGAGATCGCCGCGGCCCGCTTGGGCCAGGCGGTGCGCCGGGGGGAGCCGGTGGCCGTTTTCGGGGATTACGACGCCGACGGGCTGACCTCCACCTGCCTGCTGCATCAATTTTTCCAGGAATTGGGCCTCACCTGTATCCCCTATGTTCCCGACCGCCTGCGGGAAGGTTACGGCCTCAAGATCCCGGCCTTAAAGGAGCTGGCCACCCGGGTCCGGTTGCTGGTCACGGTGGACTGCGGCATCAGCGACGCCCAGGAAGTGGCCTGGGCACGGGACCAGGGGCTGGAAGTCATTGTCACCGACCATCACGAACTTCCCCCGGAACTGCCCCCGGCTTTGGCGGTGGTGAATCCCAAGCGCGGCGGCGCCGCGTACCCTTTCCCGGACCTGGCAGGCGTGGGAGTGGCTCTGCTGTTGGCCCTGGGGGTGCGGGCGGAACTCCGAGAGGGGGGCTGGTTCCAGCGGCATCCGGAGCCCAATATGAGGGCCTACCTGGACCTGGTGGCCCTGGGAACCGCGGCGGACGTGGCCCCGATGCTGGGGGAAAACCGCATCCTGGTGCGCCAGGGCCTCAAGGTGCTGGAAGATACCCGGCGCCCCGGCCTCATTGCCTTGAAGGAAGTCGCGGGGTTGGAAGGCAAGCCGGTTTCTTACCGGGACGTGGTCTTCCGCCTGGCCCCCCGGCTCAATGCCGCGGGCCGTCTGGGGCAGGCCCGGGGCGCCCTGGAGCTGCTCCTCAATGACGATCTGGCCCAGGCCAGGGTCCAGGCCCGTTATCTGCACGAGCTGAACCGGGAGCGCCAGGCCCTGGAGGAGAAGGTCTTGAAGCAGGCCGCGACCTTGGTCCGCCAACAGGGTCTGGATCAACGGCCGGTCATGGTCCTGGCCCGGGAAGGCTGGCACCCGGGGGTGATCGGTATTGTGGCGGCCCGGCTGGCGGAGGAGCATCACCGCCCGGTGGCCCTGGTGAGCCTGGAAGACGGGACCGGCAAGGGTTCGGCCCGGTCCATCGAGGGGTTCCATCTCTACCAGGGACTCCATGCCTGCCGGGCGGTCCTGACCAAATATGGGGGGCACCAGGCCGCGGCCGGGTTTGTGGTGGCCGCGGAGAATATCGCGGCCCTGCAAGAATCTCTGGAACTGGCCTTTCAGGAACAACTGGGCACGGAGCCGCCCCGGCCGGTCCTCAAGGTGGACGCCCAGGTGGGGTTGGCCGAACTGGACCAGGTCTTTTTTCAGCACCTGGAACAGTTGCGGCCCTTCGGCCCCGGCAACCCGGAACCCGTGTTTAGCTGTGCGGGCGTGGAGTGTGTGAACTCCCGGGTGGTGGGGGAGCGCCATCTGAAGGTGCACCTGGCCCAGTCCGGCTGCGTCCGGGAAGCCATTGTGTTCAACCAGGCGCCCCACGGCCTGCCCGACGGCCCATTGGAAGTGGCCTTCAGCGCCCGGCTGTCCCACTTCCAGGGGCGGAATCGTCCGGAATTCCGGCTGATAGACTGGCGGCGGATTTAGGGGGGATGAAAAAATATTGGGAGAGGGGGCCCCTGGCCCCCTCTCCCAAACCCTCTCCCCCAACCCCTTACAGGGGGTTGGGAGGGGAGTTTGAGGGGAGGGCCTGCTGCAACTCCCGGCGGGCCTCATCGGGCCGGTCCAGCCGGATGAGGGTTTCCGCCAGGTAGAGGTGGTTGGTGCTGATGTCCGGGGCCAGCCGCACTGCGGCGCTGAGGTGCTCCAGGGATTTTTGCAAGTCGCCCACGGAGAAAGGCCGGCGCGGGGCTTCAAAGTAGATGCGTCCCAGAATCCGGTGGGCTCCGGCGTGATCATAGGCTTCATCCCGGGCCAGGGCTTTTTGAAGTTCTTCCAAGATGCGGGGCAGCAGTTGGCGGCCCTTCAGCGCCCCGCAGGCGTCGGCCAGGCCGCAGAGATTGACCGCCAGCCAGTAATGGCCCGGGGCTCCGGCCGGGTCTTCCGCCAGCAGCCTCTCAGCATACCCGCGCCCCTTATCGTAAAAACCCTGCCGTTCGCTATCCGGACCCATGTCCCCCAAAACGAAACAGGCCTGAGCCGCCCGGGCCAGTAATGGTCCACGCCGGTCTCCGGCGGAGGACAGCAATTCCTCATAGAGGGCCAGGGCCTGTCGGGCCTGGGGCATATCCAGGGTGGGGCTGTTAAGCAGGGCGTCCGCCGCGGCCGGCTTATCGGCCGGCCCGGCCCCGGCGGCCCCGGGGAGCGGGAAGAGGCTGAACAGGAATAGAAGTTTGAGGCAGGTGATGATTTTCATATCGAACTTCCTTATTTAACAAATTTAACCGTCTCAGAGTGGAGTGAATCGTAAGGGCGGCGCGCGTCCGGTGCAACTTTTCATGGTTTACGGGTGAGCCAACGGCTCATTAGAAACTGCTTGGCAATGGGACCGGCCAAACTCATGGAGGGTGCGCCGGCCCACCCGAATTGCGGCGGCCACGGGCCGCCCCAGGAGGTTGAAATTGCTTTAATCCTGTGAGGGAATACAATATATTAAATTTTAGGTCTGAAACTTATCAACCTGTGAGGAAGAGATGCCCCGTCGCGTTTAAAATACTTCAAACTCTGCGGATAACATATTGATAATCCATTTTCTTTTTTACAGAAAACCGAAAACAGAAAACGGTATTATGCCTCTTCAGGTCTGCGAAACCTTTTACAGCATTATGGGAGAATCCACCCTGGCGGGGGTCCCGGCGTGGTTCATCCGCCTGACGGGCTGCAATCTGCGCTGCGCCTACTGCGATACAATATATGCTTACCATGGTGGACGGGAGGAGTCCATCGAGGCTTTGGTAGCCCAGGCGCAAGCCTCCCCGGGGCGAATAGTGTTGGTCACCGGCGGCGAACCCCTGCTCCAGGCCGACACCCTGTCCCTCCTGTCCCGTCTGGCGGAGGCCGGGTTTGACGTTAATCTGGAGACTAACGGCTCCCTGCCCATCCAGCAGATAGATCCCCGGGTGCGCCGCATCCTGGACCTCAAGTGCCCCGGCAGCGGCATGGACCGGCACAATCACTGGCCCAATCTGGAGGCCCTCACTCCCCGGGATGAGGTGAAGTTCGTGGTGTCGGATTACCAAGACTTTGTCTGGGCCCTGGAGGTGGTCAAAAAGCATGATTTACTCGCCCGGGTCCCGGCGCTGATTTCTCCGGTATTCGGATCGGTCCCCGCCCGGGAGGCCGCGTCCTGGATTCTCCAAAGCCGCCTGCCGTTGCGGCTCAATCTGCAATTGCACAAATACATCTGGGACCCTGAGGCCCGGGGGGTTTAAGGACGGTTTTCGGTCTTCGGTCTTCGGTCTTCGGTGGAAAGGAAATATACCTTTCTCCTTGATGACCTCCATCACGGGCGGTATGAATAAGGATGGATTTGGTTTATATTATTCTAAATTGGGCAATCTATTGTTGCATCTGATCCCGAAAAACGCATCGGGCTACCGGGGAAAGTTTCCTTAAGGTAATATACCCGGTGGGGCGGGCCGCCGTGCCCGCCGTTGCTCTCATCTCTCTACCGGGCATGATAAGGTGCGTAGAACGCACCCTACAACCATTTTTTAAGCAATAGTTACGGACCGGGTAGTTGGGAATCCCGTAAAGCCGCAGGATCGATAATCCTTGGATTTTCTTGCCGAAAACCGAAAACCGAAAACCAGATAAGGGGAGGTCATGATGGACTGCAAGCAAGCCAGGCTTAACGCCACGCTCTTTTTAATCTTCTTCGCAATACTGTTTAATGGTTGTGCCGGGAGAGAGACCACCCAGCAGTTGGTAGTAACGGAATATTTGCTCAAAGACGCCGGATTCCAGACCTGGGCGGTGAATGATGAAACCCCCAAGCGGCAGGCGTTACTGAACGTCATTCCCCGGGGGAAAATTATTACCTACCAAATGGATGGCCAAGTTTACCATGTTTATGCGGATGAGGGCTCTAATACCTTATATATGGGGGATGAGGCGGCTTATCAAAAGTACCTCTCCATGGCCAGAGGTAAACAACTCTGTGAAAGGGTGGACGCTTCGGACTCGTCGCATTTTTGGTCCTGTTTTGATGAGTATCAGCAGGCCGGCGGGGCCCAACGCCGGAAGTAGCCGGCGGCGGGACCGGGATGGTCGGGCTGGCTGTTTGTGACTCGTTTCCAAGCTCCTGCTTGGAAAAGTTCAAAGTTCAAAGTTCAAGGTTCAAAGTTAGGAGTATGCCCATCAGGAATTTTCCATAATTTACAGGTGGGCTAAAGGCCCGTGAATGACTGTTACGAAAAGTTCGCGGGGCTGGCCTCCGTGCCCGCCAAAGCCTATGATGCACTATGCACCATTAAAGCGCGCCCCTTTTCATGCTTTTGGAGAGAGCCAATGGCTCATGCGCGGCTGCCCTGAAAAGTTTCAAGTTTCACGTTTCGATTTTCGAGTTTTGAGGGGTAAGGCTTCTCCCCCCAAAGGGAAAAATGTGGAACAGCCGCGCCCGGCTGTTATTGGGAGGCCTGGGCGCTTGGTCCGCACCTTCTCATACCTTGCCTGGTCTCAAGCGAACCAGGCCATTTATTCAGAATTATCGGTCTGTTAGTTACCTTCATTGAGTTTCCCATATGAACCACACCGAAAACCGAAAACCGAAAACCGAAAACCGGCCCCTGGCCGTGGTGCTCCTCAGCGGCGGCCTGGACAGTTGCGTCACCGCGGCCGCGGCCCGGCAGGAATTTGACCTGGCCCTGTTCCACGCCAATTACGGCCAACGCACCCTGGCCCGGGAACTGGCGGCCTTTCGGGCCCAGGCGGAATTTTTTCAGGCCGAACACGTACTGGAGGCCGACTTGGGCTTCCTGGGGCGCCTGGGCGGCTCCAGCCTCACGGATGTCCGCCAACCGGTGCCCACGCACGAAGTGGAACCCCCGGGCATTCCTTCCACCTACGTGCCTTTCCGCAATTCCATTTTTTTATCCGCGGCCACGGCTTGGGCCGAGGTGCTGGGGGCCGCGGCCCTGTTCATCGGGGCCAACATCCTGGACAACCCCGGCTATCCCGACTGCCGGCCGGAGTATTTTGCCGCGTTTGAGCGCCTCATTGAGTTAGGCGCCCGGCCCGAGACCCGCCTCCGCATTCATACCCCCCTGATAAACCTGGACAAGGCCGGCATCATCCGCCTGGGCCTTAAGCTGGCCGCGCCTTTACGCCTTACCTGGTCCTGCTACCGGAATGACGAGGCGGCCTGCGGCCAATGTTCCTCCTGCCGCCTGCGCCTCAAAGGCTTTGCCGCGGCCGGCATCACTGACCCCATCCCCTATATTTAACCGCAGATGGAGGCAGATATTTAAGGCATTTTATCCTTATTATCTGCGTCCATCTGCGGTTAAATCAAAATTCCGTTGGGTTCGTAACATGATAACTATGCAGAAAAACCGGCAGCTCACTTGCTTTAGCGTCAATGAGTCTTACATTTAGAAACAATCCCCATCCCCAGGGATAAACCCGGGGATCGGAACGGCAGCATGAAGGTGGCATACTAATACCGTTATCGGTTTTCGGTTAAAAAGATTAGGATTATCAGCAAGTTGAAACTTAAGTTTGTTGCATTGGAAACAGAACCTGGTATAAAAGGAGGATGAGATCATGTCGGGCACCAACGTCGCCAGAATCACGCACGTCATCGCGGAATCCCCTAAAAGTTTTGATGACGCGGTCAAGGTGGGATTCGCCCGGGCCTCTAAGACCCTGCGGGGCATCAC
Organism: uncultured Desulfobacterales bacterium; assembly: GCA_964618815.1. Lineage (GTDB taxonomy): Bacteria > Desulfobacterota > Desulfobaccia > Desulfobaccales > 0-14-0-80-60-11 > CAZUBT01. Next base: position 14,984 of record CAZUBT010000014.1, read on the forward strand.
CGGCCTGCGTATCATGGAGCAGCGGGTCTCCGTCAAGGACGACAAGATCAACACCTATCGGGTGAAGATGGAAGTGATTTTTATCCTGGACGGTTAGGAGCAGGTTTCAGGGGCCAGGGGTTAGGGTAATTTTGCCGCTGACTTTGTCCTGACACCTCGAAACTTGAAACTAACAACTAACAACTAACAACTGCTTCAAATGCTGGAACTGGACGGGTCCTATGGAGAAGGGGGCGGGCAGATTCTCCGCACCTCCCTGTCTCTCGCAGCTTTGCTGGGGCAGCCGGTTAAGCTCGTCAATATCCGGGCCGGTCGCCCCAAGCCCGGCCTGCGCCCCCAACACCTCACCGCGGTTAAGGCCCTGGCCCGAATCAGCCGGGCGGAGGTGGCCGGGGATGAACTGAACAGCCGGGAACTTACCTTTCGGCCCCGGTCCATCCAGCCGGGCCGCTATCTTTTTGACGTGGCGGAAAAGACCGCCAGCGCCGGGTCCGTCACCCTCATTGCCCAGGCCCTGATCCCGCCCCTCCTCATGGCCGCCCGCCCCTCCACCCTGATTCTCCGGGGGGGCACCCACGTGCCCTGGAGTCCTCCGGCGCACTATCTGCTCGAGGTCTTTCTTCCGGCCCTGGCCCGGATGGGCGGGGAGGTCAAGATGTCCCTGGAGCGCTGGGGCTGGTATCCCCGGGGCGGGGGCGAGACCCGCCTGGAGATCGTCCCCGGTCATGCCCTAAAGGGAGTGGACTGGAGAACCCCCGCCCCTTCGCCGGCCTTCCGGGCCATATCCGCGGCCTCCCGCTTGCCGGAGCATATCATCCGCCGCCAGGCGGAGCGCCTGAAAGTTAGGCTGGGAGAAGCCCTGCCGGTGGATACCCTAATCGCCACCGGTCCGGCCCCTGGGACCCTGGTGTTTATATGGGGTCCCCAGGCCGGTTTCAGCGCCCTGGGGGCCAGGGGCAAGCCTGCGGAAAAGGTGGCCGATGAGGCGGCCGACGCGTACCTTGCCTTTAAGCGGACCCGGGCCGGGGTGGACCGGCATCTGGCGGATCAGATGTTGTTATATCTGGCCCAGGCCGGGGGACCTTCCCATCTCGTTACCGAAGCCATCACCTCGCATCTCCTCACCAACCTCCGGGTCATCGAGCAATTCCTGGGGCCGATTTTTCAGGTCCGGGGGAATTTGGGAGAACCTGGGGAGATTCTTTGTCAGGGTAGGGGGTAACCCCTTGGCGGATTGTTGCCATAGATATTTGGGGAAGGGGGCAGTAAAAAAAACATAGGGCGTGCCGTGCACGCCGCCTCATGGCGGCCACGGGCCGCCCTATAATACCGTTTTCGGTTTTCAGTTAAAAAGACCAGGATTATCAGCAAGTTGAAACTGGACTTTTGGGGGAAATTTTTATGTAGGGTGCGCACCGCGCACCTCTAATACCGAGTTGTGTTCAAATGGAGTTTTTCTGTAGCCGCAGCGCCCCAACAAATAAATCCCTACCCGAGAATCCTTAGGTCGAAAACTGAAAACCGAAAACCGAATTTCCCTTTCCCCTCTGCTCCGGCCGCGTTAAAATAACCTCATGTCGGAATTATCGGAAGCCGTCTTGGAAGCCATCCGGGCCCAGGCCCGGGAATTGAACGGTGAGCTCATCGCCCTGCGCCGGGAGTTTCATCAATATCCGGAACTATCCAACCAGGAAGCGCGCACTGCCCGGATAGCGGCCCGCTACCTCAAGGACGCCGGCCTGGAGGTCCGCACCGGCCTGGCGGGCCACGGCGTGGTGGGGACTCTAAAGGGGGCCCGGCCGGGAAAGGTGGTGGCCTACCGGGCCGATATGGACGCCCTGCCCATCGTGGAGACTGCGCCGGTTCCCTGGCGCTCCCAGGCGGACGGGGTCATGCACGCCTGCGGCCATGACTTTCACGTGAGCATCGCCCTGGCCGCGGCCCGCCTCCTGAGCAATCTCAAGGACCGCCTGGCCGGGGAGTTCCGCTTTATCTTCCAGCCCGCGGAAGAAGTGCCCTCTTGGGACGAAAACGCCGGCGCCCGGGGCATGGTGGCCGCGGGGGTCCTAAATAACCCCCCAGTCGCGGCCATCTGCGCCCTGCACGTGGCCCCCAATCTGGATGTGGGCCACATCCGCTACTGCCCCGAGGTGGTGATGGCCGGCGCCGACCATCTCACCCTCACGGTTACCGGCAAATCGGCCCACGGAGCCACGCCCCACCGGGGGGTGGACCCCATCCTGGTGAGCGCCCAGGCCCTGAACCTGATCCAGGGCTTCCTGGCCCAGCGGATCGACGCCCGCCAGCCGGTGGTCCTCACTTTTGGGACTATTTCCGGGGGTAACCGCTTCAATATCCTGGCGGATAAGGTGGTCCTGGAGGGCAGCCTGAGGTATTTGAAGGACGCGGTGCGCCGGGACGTGGTGGAAGGGCTGCGGCAAAGGCTCTCCGGGTTGGCCCAGGGCACGGGCGCGGCCCTTGACCTGACGGCCCGGCCCATTTATCCCATTTTAAAGAATGACCCCCACCTGAGCCGCCGGGCCGTGAAGATCCTCCAGCAGATATTGGGGCCGAAGCGGCTGCTGCAGCACCAACCCGCCATGGGCAGCGAGGATTTCTCCTACTACGCCGCCCAGGTCCCGGCCTTTTACTTCTTCTTAGGGGTGCGCCCCCCTGGTTCCAAGGGCCAGTCCCTCCATTCTCCGGAGTTCAACCCCGACGAAGCCGCGCTCCCCTTCGGCCTGAAAGCCGCCGCGGGACTCCTGGCCGCCCTCAGCGAGAACGCCCCCTAATCCCGAGCTGAGACTTTTGATACCATGCACAACGTCATAAAAAATTGCACATAATTAACGCTTATAGAAATATATTATTGGGCCATCAGATTACTGATAAATAACAGGTAGTCGCGCCTGTAAGAACCTATTTCACCCCTCATTTATTCTTCCCCGAGTGGCAACCTTTTTAGGCCTTTTTATTTCTTATAGAACCTCGGCACAAGCAAAATGATCACCGTATAGATCTCCAAGCGGCCCAGGAGCATGTCCAGGGAGAGGATCCATTTGGCGAACTGCGGCATGCCGGCGTAATTGTCCATAGGGCCTACCTCACCAAGGCCGGGGCCCACATTGCCGAGGCAGGCAAGTACGGAGGAAATGGTGGTGACCAGGTCGACGCCCGCCGCGGCCACCAGGAACATGGAGACCGCCGCCAGGCCCAGGTAGAGGAAGATAAAGCCGGCGATGCTGGCAAAAATTTCCGGGGGCACGACTTGATCGCCCAGTTTCAGGCGGACCACCGCCCGGGGGTGGATGAGGCGGATAAGCTCCCTGTAGCCATGCTTGAGAACCACCATGATGCGCATGCACTTGACCGCACCTCCGGTGGAGCCCACGGAAGCCCCCACCACCATGCACAGGAGAAGAAGACAGAGAGCCAGGGGCGGCCAAAGTTCGAAATTCCCGGTGGCAAACCCCGTGGTGGTGGTGATGGAAGCTACGGTAAAGGAGGCGTATTGCAGGGATTTCCAAAAGGAGTCATAGGTTTTGCCGAAGCAGTTGAGGGTGATGATTAGTGTTAGGAGCAGCAGAAATCCCATGAAAAAGCGGAACTCCGGGTCTCGCCACATGGCCAGGGGCTTACCTCGAAAGAGCTGGAAGTGCAGGGCGAAGTTGATGCCCCCCAGGAGCATGAAGATGGTCACCACCACGTCGATTTAAACGCTGTTATAGTAACCGATGGAGGTGTTCTTGGTAGAAAAGCCACCGGTGGCCAGAGTGCCGAAGGTATGGCAGAGGGCGTCCAGGAGATTCATGCCCCCCAGCAACAGCAGGATGGTTTCGGCCACCGTGAAGGCCACATAGACCTTCCAAAGGATCATGGCGGTGTCTTTGAGGCGGGGTTTCAGCTTATCCACCACCGGCCCGGGCACTTCGGCCTTGTAGAGCTGCATGCCGCCAACCCCAAGGAAGGGTAAGATGGCCAGGCCCAGGACGACGATGCCCAGGCCGCCCAGCCAATGGGTCAGGCTGCGCCAGAAGAGGATGCCCGGGGCCACGATTTCCACGTCCCGAATAACCGAAGCCCCGGTGGTAGTGAAGCCAGAGATGGTTTCGAATATGCAGTCCACCGGGTGGGGCAGGACGCCGGAGAAATAAAAGGGGAGGCTACCGAAGACGCTGGCCGCGACCCACCCCAGGGTGGTGATGGCCATGCCTTCCCTATGGCTGATGGCGCCTTTGACCTGGGCTCGCCGAAAGCACAGGTAGAGGAAAAGGCCCGCACTTACGGTGATGGCCGCCGAAATCAGGAGTGGCAAGGCGCTGCCGTCACGGTAATAAAGAGAAAACCCTATGGGGACGAGCATGCACAGGCCGATGCAGACGATCAGAGAACCCAGGATATGGAGCATGACAGACCAGCGGATCATGGGAGGCTCACCGTTTGCCCATGAGGGCCTGTTCCACCAGGGGAATGACGGCGCCGGTGGAGAGGATTAGCACCCGGTCCCCCGGCTCAATGATGGTATCCCCGCCGGGAATGATAACTTCATCCCCCCGGAAGACGCACAGGAACAGGGCCTCTTTGGGAAACTGGAGATCCTTTAGGGGCTTGCCGACAATGGCGGATTTGGCCAAAGCCTCGGCCTCCAGGACTTCGCCGGCCTTGCCCCGGATGGAGACGCTGGAGATGACCTTGCCCCGGCGCATGTAGGGGAAGAGGGTGTTGATGGCCGAAAGGCGGGGGCTGACGATATGGTCGATGCCGATGGCCTGGACCAGGGGATGTACGACACTTTGTTGACCCGGGCTATGGTCTTTTTTGCCCCCAAATGTTTAGCTAAAAGACACGAGAGGATGTTCATCTCTTCGTCCCAGGTCACCGCCACCACCATGTCCATATGACCGATGTTTTCCTGCTCCAGGAACTTCTGATCGGTGGCGAAACCCTGGAGCACGATGGTGCGGTTGAGCTTAGCGGAGAGCATCTGGCAACGCTGTGGATCTTTCTCGATGAGCTTGACGTTGAAGCGCCTGGCCTCCAACTCTTTAGCCAGGGGAAAGCCGATGTTGCCTCCTCCCACCACCAGGATATTTTTTAGGAAGGTGGTCTTCTTGCCGAAGAGCCGCAGGATTTCCTCGATGTCCCGGCTCTGGCAGACGAAATAGACAAAGTCCCCGCCCCGCAAAGTGTCTTTGCCTTTGGGGATGATGAGCTGCTCATCCCGCACCAGGGCGGCGATGATCATCCGGTTGCGCTCAATCTTGTCCGGGAGCTGGCTGAGCTTCAACCCGTTCAAGGGACTGTCAGGGGGCAGGTGTTTGCCGAGCATCTTGAGGCGGCCACCCACGAAGTCGTTGACCTCCTCCACTTCCGGGGCGCTCATGATGCGAAGGATCGAGTTGACCACTTCCATCTCCGGGTTGATAACCAGGCTGATGTTGAGAATGTCCCGGGTGAGGGCCTCCCGGTAGTAAATATAGTCCGGGTTGCGGATGAGCGCGACTTTCTGGATAGAAGGGGCAATGAGGTTGGCGAAGAAGCAGGCGATGAGATTGACCTCGTCCTTGTCGGTGACCGCCAGGATGATGTCGGCGGTTTTCAGGCCCGACTCTTCCAGAACCCTGGGGTTGGAGCCGGAGCCCTGCAGTATCTGGACATCCAGATGATCGCTTACCCTACCGAGGGCTTCAGGGTTGATGTCGATGATCACCACTTCCTTTTTTTCCTGGGCCAGCCACTCGGCAAAGTGATAGCCTACCTCCCCTGCGCCGACAATGATGATTTTCAAAGCGGGAACCTCATTATTATTAGGTTATAGTCACTTTTTGAGAGAGGTTTATAGTTTTCCCAGTTTCCGTATTTGTGGTAAATATTATAGGCAAAGTTAGAAATTTTCTATGTCCAAAATATACCTCTCTTAACATAAATATTGAAATGGCGAGAGAACCCTTTTTCAGACGCCTGCTGCCCTATGGGAAAATGCCTCAGACCCTGTTGATCGGGGGCTTTGCGGGAGTCATTCTGGTGGGGACTCTGTTACTCCTGCTGCCGTGGTGCCAAACCAAGGGTGAGGTGGGATTTGTCGATGCGCTGTTTACTTCGACCTCGGCGGTCTGCGTCACCGGCCTGGTGGTAGTGGACACCGGCACGGCTTACACCCTGTTTGGACAAACGGTGATCGTTGCCCTTATCCAAATAGGCGGTCTGGGTATCATGACTTTTGCCGCTATGGCTTACCTAATGCTGGGCCGGCGCCTGTCTCTGGCCTCCCAGGCGGCCTTGCACGATGCCTTCTTCCAACGGGATTTGGGCATCGAATTTAAAAAGAAATTCTTTCAGATATTGCTGATTACGGCAAGCATTGAACTGGCAGGAATCCTCTTGATTTTCCTGGCCCTCCTTTGGCGCCAGGCCCCTGCTTTAGAGGCATTGTTTTCCGCCTTTTTTCACGCCATCTCCGCCTTTTGCAATGCCGGCTTCTCCATCTACAAAGACAATCTCATAGGGTTGCGGGACAGCCCGGTGATCATGACCACGATCATGTCCCTCATCGTCCTGGGCGGGTTGGGCCATATGGTGGTTTTCGAGGTCTGGCATCATGGCAAAAACTGGTTTTTCCGGTCAAACCCGTCTGGTCCTCACCCCATTTCCACTCATTCCAGGATAGTCCTGAGGACGACCCTGGCGTTGATCACCATCGGCTGGCTGGGCCTGGTCATCCTGGGTTTGACCGCCGCGGAGACCACCTGGGGGATGAAACTATCCTCTGCACTGTTTCAATCCATCACCGCCCGCACCGCCGGTTACAATACCGTGGACATCGGGGTCATGCCGTTGGCCTCCCTGTTGCTCCTCACCCTACTCATGTTCATCGGCGGCTCCCCCGGTTCCTGCGCCGGCGGGGTAAAAACCACCGCGTTGGCCATTTCCCTGGCTGAATTCAGGGCCAAGCTGAAAGGTGAGGATCAGGTGGTCATTCTGGACCGTCGGGTGCCCAAACCAATCCTGGACCGCACCATGGTGTTGATCCGCCTGTCGGTAATCTGGAACCTGTTGGGCATATTGCTGTTGTTGTACACTGAAACCGGCCGTCCCGGGGTGGGCTTTCATGATGTCCTGTTTGAGCAAATTTCCGCGTTCGGCACGGTGGGCCTTTCCACCGGGCTGACGGATAAGCTGACCGTGATCGGCCGCCTCTGGATTACCGCCACCATGTTCGCGGGCCGGCTGGGGCCGTTGACCATAGCCATGGGAGTTCTCCCGGCAATACACACTCATGTGAAATATCCCGAAGGCAGGATAATGATCGGATGAAAGAAAAAAAACACATTGTCGTCATCGGTTTGGGGGAGTTCGGTCGGGAGTTGGCCCAGCAGCTGGCCAAAGAGTGCGAGGTCTTGGCCCTCGACCGGGAAGAGGCCATGGTGGAAGCCATCCTTGACAAGGTGCAGCGGGCCCTGATCCTGGATGTGCGCGACTTTCACGCCCTGAGCTCTGTGGTTACCAGGGATTTTGACGAGGCCATCGTCAGCATGGGGGGAAGTTTGGAATCCAGCATCCTGGCCACGTTGTATCTGAAAAAAATTGGGGTGAAGCGTATTTGGGCCAAAGCCACCACCGAGGACCATGCCGCCATCCTGAAATCCATCGGGGCCAGCGAGATTATCTTTCCCGAGCGAGAAACCGCCCGCCGCCTGGCGGCCCAACTTATCAACCCCAACCTGCTGGATTTCATTCCCTTAGAGGAAGACTACCGGGTCATGGATGTAGCCCCGCCGGACAGCTTCTACGGCCATACCCTGGTCGAGTTGGACCTGCGGAGAAGATTCGGCATTTTTGTTCTGGCCATCAAGGAGCTGGTGCCCATGCGCTTTGTCTTCCTTCCGCCCCCGGATTTCGTCATCAAACCAAGCGACATCCTGGTAATGATCGGTAAAGAGCAGAACCTGGTGCGCCTCCAGGAAAAGAGTGGAACATGATTTAACCACAGGAGCCGGAGATGCGGGGTAAGGTGGAGCTTACTGCAGAGTATAAGTTTTGTATCGAGCTTTAGAGATTCGCCTCGCAGCAACCGCCTGGAGGCCGAAAAAAATTATCGGGTCGCATTAGCTCTCAGTCCCTCTTATAAGCCGGCCCAGAAGAATTTGGATAGGGTAACCAGCAGACCCTATACTCCCCTGAGTATTGATTGGGGCTTTCAAACCAAGGAAGAAAGAGGACTGTCCTGAAATGAGGGCATCCTGTTCGAAAAAAATCACTTGCAGCGCGCCCCTGGCTGCTTCGGGGCCAGGGTGAGCGCTTAATCTCTCCCTTTGCCAAGACCCGCCCCCGGGTTTGCTTTGCCGGGAATACCCCCTTCACCTTGCCTTAGGGACATCTGATACCAATTCGCAATCAAACGGTTATTTTTCGTAGGGGCGAACCTTGTGTTCGCCCTGAATCATAGGCTACATGTTAATACCTATTTGACTGCAACTCCGTATGACAGTTTTTCTCAATAGACCACCAGCAGGTAAATCATGGAGAGGGTGACCGTGATGAGCATGGGAACAAAGCAGGCCTTCATGTAGCTAGGAAAGAAATCTGGTAGCCGGCCTTTTCCATCATACCCACGGTCACCACGTTGGCCGACGCCCCGATCATGGTGCCGTTGCCGCCCAGGCAGGCCCCCAGGGCCAGGGACCACCACAGGACGCCGCTGTCGGCCCCGGGTATGGTCTGGTTCAGGAAAGCGACAATGGGGAGCATGGTGGCGGTGAAGGGAATATTGTCGATAAAGGCCGAAGCGATGGCGGAGACCCACAGGACCATGATGATGGCCATCGTAAGCGAACCGCCGGACACATTCCTCACCCACTCGGCGATAAACTGAATCAAACCGGTCTCCTCCGCCCCGGCAATGACGATAAACAGGGCCATAAAAAAGACCAGGGTGGGCCATTCCACCTCATGTTCCAGCATCTCCACGATATCCACCCGGGAAAAGACCAAAAGGAGCATGGCACCGGTCAGGGCCGCCACCGAGGGCTGCATGTGAAGAGTCCCGTGAATGACGAATAAGAAAATCGTAAAGCTAAGGAGCCATAGACACAGGGCCAGCAGCTTATGGTCGGTGATGCGGTATTCTTCCCGCAGAGAGGCGATGGTGGCTTGTACGTCTTTCACTTCGGCCTGAAGATAGTCTTTTTTATACCAAAAGACATAATAGACAGCCGTGACGATCATACAGATCGTGCAGATTCCCGCCAAATTGACGGCAAATTGGCCAAAGGTGAGGTTGGCGTAAGAGCCGATGAGGATATTGGGCGGGTCTCCGATCAGGGTCGCCGTGCCTCCCACATTGGAGGCGAAAACTTCGGGGATCAGGAGGGTAATGGGGTTGATTTTCAAGGTCAAGGCAATTTCTATGGTCACCGGTATCATGAGAAGCATGGTGGTGACATTGTCCAGGAAGGCCGAAATCACTGCGGTAATCCACATGAAAAGAACCGCCAGGACAAAGACATTGCCCCGGGCCAGGGCGTAGCTCTTATAGGCCAGCCACTGGAACATGCCCGTTTTTTTTATGACCCCGACGATGATCATCATGCCCAGCAAAAGAAAAACGACATTCATATCCATGGCATGCATGGCGTCTTCAAAAGAAAGAATGAAATAGGCCGAATCGAAGGCGCCCAGCGTGCTGGAGATGAATAACATCAGGGTGGCCCCCAGAAGAGCGGCCAGGGTGCGGTGCAGCCATTCCAGGGCGATGATGAGATACACCACCAGCAAAATGAGGCTGGCCAGCCAGAATGCCGGGGTCACCTGGCGTTCCAAAGTGATATTTTGATGCGCGTAATAAATCCGGTTGCCAACCCCATTAACTTCGCCGGTTTGCAGCTTCACCGGAGTGGGCCCGGAAGCCCGCCAGGCGGGTTTGGAGACCCGCACCGCCACCCCTCCGGGCAGGCTGCCGGCGGCCAGGATATAGTCCGCCGCGAAGCTGCCCCGGACCCCGGTGCGAATGTCACCCTCTTTTCCCAGGGGTTGAAGGGGCTGGCCGTTCACCGTCACCTCCACCGCCACGTCTTTAATGCCCTTCCCCTGAGTGTTTTTTACCGTTCCCGCCAAATTGAGATGATCTTCGGCCCGGGCGGCGGCGGCCAGAAGTGCCAGAAGCAGGACGGCCAGGAGGACCCACCGGAGTTTATATGGCGTGACAGTCGTTTTCCTTAGCAACGTTGCCACCCTTTTGTATTAAGGAATCCTGTACCCGACGGACCAGTTGTCTGGACAGCGCCAGGCATCGGAACTCAGCTATAAACAACTGCCACCGCGGCGCGTGATACGGTGTGCACCACGCTGCTGGTGACGCTGCCAATGAGCAGTTTGGCCAGAGCCGAGCGTCCCCTGCTGCCCATCAGGATGAGGGGATAACCGCCTTCCTCGGCTTGTTGGACAATGGCTTGGGCCGGTTTTCCGCTGACCAGCTTTTCCTCCAAACTTCCCTCCAACCCGGCTTCTTGGAGGATGCCCCGAGCTGTAGCCAGAATCTTCTCTCCCTCTTCCACCAGAGCATTGGGCCCTTCATGGATTTTCATCCCCATGAGGGCAATATCGATGACATGGAACAGGGTCAGAGAGGGCCCCATCGGTCTGAAGGCCTGAGCCAGGGCCGCCGCCTGACGGACTGCGGCCAGGCTGGACTCAGACCCGTCCAGGGGAAGAAGCATGGGAGAGATGGGACAACCGCCCCTTGGCGATGCCTCTTGGGCGGCCACATATACGGTCACCCCCTGCGCCAGCGACAAGACGCTACGCGTGACGCTCCCCAGAAGCATGGCTTGGAGAGGCGACAGGCCCCGCCGGCCCATGAGGATGGTGGAAAAAGCTTCTTCCTGGGCCAGTCGGATGATCTCATCGCTGACCTTGCCTTCGACGATGCGAACCTCGATGGGGGCTTGGACGCCAAGGGACCGGAGGATTTTTTTCCCTTCCTCCAGTAAGGGTAGGACCTCCCCCTCCACATAGCGCTTGCGGATCCTTTGCCAATCCTTGTCCTTATCCATGCGGTTGACCCGCAAGTCCACATTATGAACATGCCGGGCCAGGTAACTTCCCCCGATGACCTGCAACAGGGTCAAACCTTTTACCGCTTCCTTGCCGGCTATACTGAGTTGGGCGGCCAGTTCCAGGGCGTTCCGGGCTAACGGACTGCCATCATAAGGAAGGAGAATTTTCGTTATGGGATAAGGGAGCAGGGTCATGCTTGCAGTACCTAAATTATTAGGATTAATGCTGAGAGGGCATGTGGGCTCGCCAATTTTCAACATACCATGATTCTTTAAATCTTAGTGCATGAAATATCTACACGAAAGATGAGATCCGCCGAAGTTGCGATTGGAACAGCGGGGCGGATTTTTATCGCCGGGCCCTCCCAGAACCGAAGGTGAACTTCTCGGCTCATCCGGCTCCTATCGATCAACCACAGTTACATAGCCTTGCCTTACCCAATGGCTCCTCCCCTATCTGGTTGACCACCAGGTAAGGCTGATCGACACAACCCCTTCGGTCCATCCCCATTACGGGACTTCTCCGCTACTACGGGATGTTCCGCCACTGTGCCCCGCCTCGGTACTCTCACCCTTGTGGGTCCTCCACTTGGGCTTCTCCCTTAACATCGGGACGACAGTTTCCCACGTTCCGCACGAGAGCCTGAATCAGGTTCACGCCACCTTTATGCCGGACGCCACCCAGGCATTAAGCAGGTTCCCCTGGGTTTATCCTGGAGTCAAGATAGCCTCCAGTTTTGACGTCGCCTTTAGTGTTTCAACACCTCATCAGTGGTTCGCTGGTGCTCGTCTCCCTGAACCTCACCTGCCACGGTCTTTAGCCATGACTTTTCCTTAACGCTCACCACCCTGGCTCTTAACCAGCGCAGCTTAAGGTGGTTTGGAGCCTGCTCCTGCAAGCCGGCTCCGGGGGGGCCTACTCCCATCTCTCGCGCAGTTGCGCACGCTATCCCTATAACACCAAGCGCGCTCGTGGCGCACTATCTTGCCATGAAAATAACTTATCGGAAATATTGGGAATATTGTTGATATGCTTTGGATATGGAAGGTTTTTGGCTCAGTGATAAGGTTTGGATCAGGGCAGGTATGCGCGCAGACCGAAGATCAAGTATTCATTGGGCCGCATAGGCCTGGCGGCTAAGGGGGGCCTCAGACCCGGCTGTCACCCGGGCTCAGAAATAGTAGTCTAGGGGCTGGAACCGGCGCCGGACGCACCAGGCGAAGTAGAGATTGAAAGGGAGCATGTGCCAGGAATACAGATGCGGAGTTTGTCGTCGGAGAATGGAAGAGAGTGAAAAGAAACGCCGGTTGGCCCGCCAGTAGCCTTCCTCCAGTTGCCGGGCCGTCATATGCTTGGGAGAGTAAACTACCTTCAGGCCGCAATAATTGGTCCAATCATGGTCGAAGATGCGCCCTTCCTGGAGGAATTGCTCCCGCACTTTGGTTCCCGGCCGGGGCGCCAGGATAAACATGAAGGAGACCGGAGCCTTGATCCGGATGAGAAAATCCACGGTGGTGTCAAAGATATCCGGGCGATCGCCATCCAACCCGAACATCACATTGACGGAAAAGCCGATGCCCCGGTCCCGCAAGGCCCGGAACTGGCGCTCATAGTCGCTGATTTTATTTTGCCGTTTGTTAATGGCCTTAAGACTTTCCGGATTGATGGTTTCCATGCCGATATTGACATGGAGGCAGCCGCTTCGGGCCATCAGATCCAGCAGTTCCGGATCATCCCCCAAACTGGCCGTAGCCAGGCAGCCATAGATCAATTTTAAGGGAATGAGACGTTCCATGATCTCCATGGCGTGGCGACGGTTGGCTACAAAATTGTCGTCCACAAAGTAAATGAATTCGCTGCCGGTGAGGCGCCGGATCGTCACAATTTCGTTAATCACCTCTTCCACCGGCCGGTGGCGGAACTTGCCGCCGTAAACCTGGGTAACTTCGCAATAATTGCAGGCCCAGGGGCAGCCCCGGGTGGTTTGGGCCGGGATATTCACCAGCTTGTATTTCTTTAAATCCAGGAGATCGTAGCGGGGGACGGGCAGACCTTGCAGGTCCGAGAGGCGCTCAGCCTGATAGCTGGATTGCATACGGCCCGCCTGGAAATCCCGGAGAAGCCGGGGCCAAGCCTCCTCAGCCTCCCCCAGCACCAGGGCGTCCGCATGTTCGCTGCACTCCTGGGGGGCCAGGGTTACATGAAACCCGCCCATGACCACCGGGATGCCCCGGCGCCGGAAGTCTGCGGCAATTTGGTAAGCCCGGGTAGCCTGGTGGGACATGAAAGAGAGGGCTACCAGATCGCATTCTTCCTGGAAGGTGACCTCTTCCAGCAAATCGTCTTTGATCTCCACCCGGATGTCGGCAGGGACCAGGGCGGCCAGGTAAGGAAGCGTCATGCCCAGCAACCAGCGGCGTCGCCTTTTATCCAGTAGCCCATTGCGGTAACGGGAAGGTTGGATCAAAAGAACTTTCATTTTCCTCGGCTAAATACTATCCTGGTCTTTATCTGAGATTATGCGGCAGCCTAAAATTGTTGCCCGGGACCTCTTTTTCTGAGCTTAAACCCCAAAACGGTCCTTTTCTCGTAGGCCAACCTTTTTTGGTGATTACCAGATATCCATATTTAAATCAAGATTCCCCCGGATTCCCGGCATGCCGGATCATCGACGACCGGGGCAGTATTGATTTCCGACCCAAGGACCTCGCGAGGTTCGGGACTAATACCGTTTGCGGTTATCGGTTTTCGGTAATAAAGACCAGGATTATCAGCAAGTTGAAACTTAAGTTTGTTGCATTGGAAACAGAACTTGGTATAATTTGCCGGACCCAAACAGATCAAACTTCACTGCGGCGAGGAATTCATGTGTCCCAAGACACCCCGCCTGGGGTCCTTAGGGTCCACCGCATTGAGGTATCCGGGTTCTAAGGGGCAGGTATGCCAAAATTTCTGCAAAAATTACCAGGTCCGGCTGATTGGTTGACAAATTCATGGAAATTTGTGCTATAATTACTACTTTGTTAGAGTATTCGGCTATATAAGAGGAAACTTATTGGGGTTAAACTCGGGGAGAGAGGTCCCCAAAGCCATTTTTTACTGCGGTGGCCAAGGTTGCTGCATAATCTCGGTTCAATAGAAAGGGTTTGCGAGATGGACACAATGAATTTTCGTGAATTCATTTTTTTGGTTAGTTCAGATCTATACCGTTACGTCGGGAGAAAAGGTGTCTGGGTTTTTTTGAGAATTATTCGTAACACCCCTGGATTTAAATATTCTTTCTGGATGAGATTATGTGCATATAGAAGACAAAAAGGCCGGATTATACGATATATTTTTCTACCATTTGCTAAATTATTTCTGTCGCATTACATGTATAAATATGGGATAAATATTCCTCCTTACACTAAAATTGGAAGTGGATTATATATTGGTCACTTCGGCTGTATTACAGTATCACCTAATGTAATTATTGGAAAAAACTGCAACGTCTCTCCAGGGATAGCCATAGGGCAAGTAAATAGAGGGATTCGCAAGGGATGGCCAGTCATTGGAGATAATGTTTATATAGGACCAGGAGCTAAAATAATTGGAAATGTAACAATAGGCAATAATGTTGCCATAGGAGCTAATTGTGTAGTCACACGGGATATTCCTGATAATGCCGTAGTCGTTGGTATCCCCGGCAAAGTTATCTCCTATAAAGGTTCTGAAGGTTATATCAATAACACCGATTATTGAGAACCATTTATTTAATAATTTTGGTCCTTCCGGGTTTAGCGTGGGTACAGGCTGAGGCCGCCGCAGAAGAAATAGATGGCCATTTTGAAAAGACAAGGCTGAAAGAGCTTGCCGACTTGTTTCCCGACTTGGCCGATGGGCTTAATCGGCTCATAGACCGCCTGGTTGACCTCCTCCCCCTGACACGCCAGCATTACTACCATCCTGAAATGAAAGGTTCATGGTCCCTTAGGCGGTCCTGCCCACCATCGCCCCGGACATAGATTATGGAAGCCTGGAAGAGGTTCAGGACGGCGTCACCGCCCAACTGGCTTATGCGGAGGCCATTGATCCTGCCCCACCGAATCACGACGCCAGGAACTGACCGAAAGACTGCTGGAATATTGTAATATGGACACCCTGGCTTTAGTAAAGCTGGTTAGTTTTTTCCAGGGTGGAAGTCTTTGATTGAACCTGGGAAGATATTCTCTTGGCTATCAAGGTGATTCCGAGAGAACAGCTTGCCACTGTATGCAATTCTGGAGGAGATGCGACATCATGCACATAGCTTAGCGACGCCATGTTTAGTTTGATGTCAATCATCGAGTAATGGATTGTTGGTATTAGTGGGGTGGCCTTTGTGCCCGCCGTCGTTCATCATCCGCGGCTTTTGCCTATTCTTTCGGATGCTTAGAAATGCGCTTCACCCATTCGGGGGTAAGGGCCTGGGGGATGGAGTCTCCCTTGGGGATGTAGGGCTTGAGGTCCAGGAGGGGGGAGCCGTCCAGGGCGTCCAGGTCCGCCACTTCCACGACATTACCTTCTACCTTTAAGATGCGGCAGGCGGTGAAGCCGATGAGGTTGGGCCGCACCGGCGCTCGGGTGGCGAAGACCCCGGTCAAAGGATTGGCGGGGTCCCGGCGGGGATGCACCTTCAGGGTGGCGCGCTCTTCCGGGCGGTCGTTTCCGTGAAACCAATAGAACACCCAGACATGGGAAAAATCCCCCAGACCCTGCAAGGCCGGGGCGAATTCCGGCAGGATTTCCAGGAAGACGCGTTCTCCCTGGACTTTCACCGTCCCGATGGGTTTCAAGGTAATAGCGGTCATTTTATACGTCTTGGGCTCCTGGGGTTTTGCCTGAATATCCCCACCATAGACCATTATGGAGAAAAAGCCAATCACCAGGGTTGAAAATAACCTCAGGTAGAGCCGCATAACCGAATTTCCTTAATGAAGATGAAACGCGGGAGAGTGTTACCCTAAGATAGGTCAGACGTAGATTGCTTCATTTCTCGTTTCCAAGCTCCTGCTTGGGAACGAAATTAAGCACAGGCCGGAAAGCCTGTGCCACCGATATTCTGCCCCCGATAGTAACTAACCAGTGACCAGTAATCAGTAACCGCTAACTAACAACTAACAACTAACCACTGATTACTACTCACTGCCCCCATACCCGATCCATGGCTTCGGCCACCAGGGACGCGGGCACCCCTTCCTGAATCACCGGCTCCCCCAGGCGGCGCAGCAATACCAAGGCCAGGCCCTGTTCGGTGCGTTTTTTATCCAGGGGCAGAGCGGCCAGGACGCTTTGGCGGTCCAGGGCCGGGGGTCGGCCCAGGAGGCCGAAATCCGTCAGGAGCCGGAGCCCCCAGGCCGCTTCTTCCTGGGACAACCCCGCCGACCTCCGGGAAAGCTCCAGGGCCGCGGCCATGCCCCAGGCCACGGCCCGCCCGTGGGGCAGGCGGAAGCGGGAAGCCGCCTCCAGGGCATGGCCCAGGGTGTGGCCGAAGTTGAGAATGCGGCGCAGGCCTGCCTCCCGTTCGTCCGCGGCCACCACGTCAGCCTTGATGTGGACCGCCCGGTAAATCGTGTCGGTCAATTCCCCTTGATCCCGAAAGAGTCTGGAGCGCGCCCGGGCCAGCCTTTCGAGCAGTTCGGGGTCCCGGATAAACCCGGCTTTAAGGACCTCCGCCAGGCCGTTGAGGCGCTGGGGCCGGGGCAGGGTCTCTAAAAATTCCGGATCAATAGCCACCAGGCGGGGCTGATGGAAGGTCCCCAGGAGGTTCTTGCCCTCCGGTAGGTTGATGGCGGTCTTGCCGCCGATGGCCGCGTCCACCATGGCCAGCAGCGTGGTGGGGACCTGGACCACGGGCGCGCCCCGCATGAAGATGGAGGCCAGAAAACCGGTTAAGTCCCCCACCACGCCACCCCCCAGGGCCATGAGCAACGAACCCCGGTGGGCGCCCCGAGCCAGGAGTTCCCGGGCCAGGCGCTGGAGAACCGGCCAGGTCTTGGCCCGTTCCCCCACGGGGGTGGTTAGCAGGATGGGAGAAAAACCGCCTTCCTGAAGGATTTTGGTCACCGCGCCCCCATGGAGGCGGGCCACCCGGTGGTCCGACACCAGAAAGATTTGGCGGGGGAAATTCAAGGGGGCCAGGAGACTGGGAAGATCACGGTGCAGGCCGGGGGCGATAATGATCCGGCAGCTCTGCTCCCGGCCGGGGAGGGAAAGGAGGATTTCCCTCAACGCCAGCCACCGGGGCGCAGAGTCCGGATGTCCTGCATCAACTGGGCGAACTGGTCCGGATACAAAGATTGGGCCCCGTCGGACATGGCCTTATCCGGTTCGTGGTGCACCTCGATGAGGAGGCCGTCGCACCCCGCGGCCACTGCGGCCCTGGCCAGGGGCGCCACCAGGTCCCGGCGGCCGGCCGCGTGGGACGGGTCCACCAAAATGGGCAGGTGACTATCCCGATGCACCGCGGGCACGGTGGCCAGGTCCAGGAGGTTGCGGGCATGTTCGCCGATGGCCCGGACCCCCCGTTCGCACAGGATTACCTCAGGGTTGCCCTCGGCCATGATGTATTCCGCGGCCATGAACCATTCTTCCAGGGTGGCGTTCATGCCCCTTTTGAGCAGCACCGGTTTGCAGGCCTGGCCGGCCCGGCGCAGCAGGGTGAAATTTTGCATATTCCGGGCCCCGATCTGGATAATGTCGGCGTATTCCGCCACCAGCTTCAGGGAGTCCTGGTCCATGGCTTCCGTAACCACCAGCAATCCGGTCTCCTCCCGCACCTTCTGGAGGATCTTCAGGCCCGCCTTTCCCAGTCCCTGGTAGCTGTAAGGCGAAGTGCGGGGCTTATACGCGCCGCCCCGAAAGATCCGGGCCCCCGCGGCCTTGACTTTTTCCGCGATGATCAGGGCCTGGGATTCGCTTTCCACCGCGCAGGGTCCCGCCATGACCACGAAACGGCCCCGGCCCACCTCCAGGTCTTCGGCCAGCCGGATGATGGTGTCTTCCCGCTTCATTTCCCGGCCCACCAACTTGTATGGCCGGGATACGGGGATGGCCTCTTTGACCCCCGGCAGGTTCAAAAACAAGGCCGGGTCCACCGGCCGGGGATTGCGCAGGATGGCCACCGCCACCCGTTCCCCACCGGGCATGGGCTGAGCCGCATATCCCAGGGACTCGATTCTGGCTACCACCGCCTCAATTTCCGCCGGGGTGGCGTCTTTATCCATTACTACCAGCATGTCCGCATCTCCGTTTGAGCTCTCCCGGCGGCGCTGACGCCTACAAGGAGCCAAGGCTTATTACGAAGGAACTTCATTATTGCTCTGAATTGCTCTGATTCATAACAGCTAACAGCCAACTACCAACTGCTCCCTGTTTACTGTTTACTGCTTACTGTTCACTTTTCACCCATGCCCCGGCCTTCTCCTGATATGGTTTGGGTCAACCATGCGGGGCTTCGGGTAAGGCTTTTATATCATTTAATTTAACTGTCCCCCCGTTTGGTTAATACTTACCAGGGGTTGATGGAAAAGTCAAACAGTTGCCGGGGAAGGGACTTGGGGGTACCAGGGGGAATTGCGGGGCAGGAGCCATGAATCAGCAAAACTATATAGGGCGTGCCGTACACGTCGAATCGGGGTTGGAAACTAAAACGGAGCGCTGACCGCTCTATTGGACCAATTGGGGGTCGCCGGTTAGGAGTCCGTCAGGAACTCCGCCGGGGGTTCCGGAGCCGGGGGGCAATTCCGCCATCTTGAGGGCCACGCCTCTGATCCATTTAGCAGTGGTATTAACAGCCGTAATTTTGAACGCGGTGAAACCGGTCACGGCTACGGACCGGTTATAGTCCATAACTTCCACTACCGGAATAAACACCGTCACGTTGATATAATTTTGTTGGACAAAGGCCAGGCTCGAGGCAAAGGAGCCGGTATTCAGATTGATCATTTCACCGATCTGGATGGCGAGGGTGTTTAAGGGAGGACCGAGATAACCCTTGATCCGAGAGTTGTTGCAAACGAGGGGAGCCTTGGCATACCAGGTCCCTACCTTGTTTTGGGGGCTGTTGATATCCAGTTGGAGTACGGTGGGTTCGGTCTTGATATAAGCTCTGGCTATGGCCAGGACGAAACTGACTCCCTGGGCCAATCCCTTCGTCCAGTCTTTGGCGGCCATGGCGTCGGCGCTGAGGCTTCTCGGGCCGTAACCGAAAGCTCCCATAAACATCAGGGAGACGTTATCCAGGGTGGTTCTGATGGCTACCGCGTTGGAATAAGTTGCCTGGCTGGAAGAACAGCCCGGGGTAAAGACTTTCGAGGACCTGTCCCAATTCCCATAAGGCAGAGCATAGGAGGGCGGGGTGGACACGGTGGGGGTGGCCCCTTGAACCGTATTGGCCTGGCCGATTTCCCAGGCCTTGGTCTGGGCCTGGCTGCATTGGGGAAGGGCGGCCAGGGCGGGGAAGGAAAGGGCTCTGGCCCCGGCCAGGGCCCCGGCGTCCGCGGCGCGCTGCAATTCACTTTTCACCACATAGAACTGGCCCAGATCCAGGGCCAGGCCGGCCATGCCCATAATTAATAGAAGGCAGATGCCGGTAACAATCGCCACCGTTCCGGATGATTCTCGCCACCCGGTCCGGTTCGATAAATTGAGCTTTCTCTGCCGGCGAGGAACCATATATCCGCCTGCCCCGCACCTCATTTATTCGCCGTTGACGACCGACAGTCGCAAGGCGCAACTGTAAACAATATCCGGTAATTAACCGGAAATTATATTTCTTATCGGCAAGTTGACTAATTTTCTAAATTTTGGGGATAAAGAATTTTTGACCCGAACCATGGAGGCGTACTTAAGGAGGGGAGGGGACAGAGATTATACCAAGTTCTGTTTTCAATGCAACCAACTTAATTTGTAACTTGCTGATAATCCTGGTCTTTTTAACCGAAAACTGTACTAAAGTCCGTCAGCTATCATCTTTCCGCGACTGGTGCAATTTCTCCAAGGCCCGCTGGAGATTGGCCTTGGCTTCCCCATAGAAAGTGGTCCGCAACTCAATGGCCTGCTGGAAACATTTGGCGGCTTCTTCATACTTGCCGTCCATGAAATAATGGACCCCGATATTGTTGTACCCCTGAGCTTCGTCTCCCGCGTGCTTAAAGGCTTCCAAAGCCTCAGGGTAGCGTTTCAGGGCCGCCAGGGCCATGCCCAGGTGATAATTGATCTTCTGGTTCTGGGGGGCCAGGGCTTGCCCTTTCTTCAAGGTCTCGATAGCCTGGGGATAAAGCTTTTTCTGCATATAAGCCTGTCCCAGGGCCACGTAGGAAGAAACCTGCCGGGAGTCCGTGTCCAAGGCCTGCTTGAGTTCAGCGATGGCCCGATCCGTTTGTCCGGCTTCCAAAAAACTTATCCCCAAGAGTTCCCTGGTCTTGGCCCGCCTGGGGTCTTGGGCCAGGACGATTCGGAACTCCTCCATGGCCAGGGGGAACTTTTTCTCCTGGAGATGCACCAGTCCCAGGGCCTCGTGGGCCTCCAGCATATCCGGACGATTAATCAGCACAAAGGCCAACTCCCGGCGAGCCGCCTCATACTGGCCGGTGAGGAAGAAAATCACCCCCACTTTGTAACGCAAGTCGTAGCGGGTAGGATTGTCTTTCAAAATCTCCAGGAAGTGTACCAGGGAGGTCTCATAATCCTTGGTCTGGAGAGACATATCTCCTATGGCCTCCAGGCGTTCCGCAGGGAGGGCCGTCTGGTCCTTGCCCCGTTTTTTCCGAGGGGTTTCTGGTTCGATGGTCGCGGCCGGGCCCATAGGGTCTCCCGGCAAGGTGGCCCTGAGGGGCAGGCTGGGTTTCTTCGAACAGTTGCTCAGGGAAAAGATCAACGGGACCACTATTAATAATCCCAGCAGGCCTCGAGCGGTCCTCATACCTGACCCTTATGTACCGTTTGCGGTTTATGGATTATCAATAAGTTACCCTTCGAGTCCGGGGCATTTGCAAGGCAAACCGGTATTAATCATCATTTCATTATTTCATTGCCAAAACTTGCTCTTGCCCTTCAAGGTCATGTCCCAGGACGAGCTTGATTTGGGCGCCTGGGGGAAGCTTGTGCTTGGAGGCCATCCGGGAGTAAGGAAAATGCTCCGCCTGTAAAGCCTGGGCCACCTTTTCCGCTTCCGGGAGATAGTAGATCGTGGTATTTTCCGCACCGAAATCGAAATGGTTGCCGATGCGGCCCACATGGAATCCTTCGGCGGACAACAGAGCCCGATAAAGATGCGCCAGTTTGGGGATACCCGCGCCATTCACCACCAAGATCCGAGTGTTCAGCAATTCCTGGGCGGTCAGCCGGGGACGAACTAGGGCCGGAGCCGCAGGTTTCTCCGGGGCTGGGGCTGCGGCAATAACTGGCGGAGCGGGCCCAACAGCCGGTTCAAGAAATTTAGCCGATGATTGGACCGGGCCGGGAGAGGACTTTGCCGCGGTGGCCACGGAGGGTCGGGTAAGCTTTTTACTTCCTGTGGCCGCCTGGGAAACGGTTTTTGCAGGAGGCGCCGGCAAGTCTCCGGGCATTTCGGAAGCCGCGCTTTCGGGCGCTTTTGCCGCTATGAGGCCCGCAGGTTTCTCCGGGCTGGGCGACATCACCACAACGGATGGAGCAGGCGCCGGAGCCGCTTCGGGGAGTTTAGCCGCTGATTGGACCGGGCCTGGGGAGGACTTTGCCGCGGCGGCCACGGAGGGTCGGGTAAGCTTTTTACTTCCTGCGGCCGCCTGGGAAACGGTTTTTGCAAGAGGCGCCGGTGAGTCTCCGGGAGCATAGGGAGCGGCGGCTTCGGGCGACTTCGCCGCCTTGGAGACCGCAGGTTTTTCAGGCTTCGGCGCCAGGGCCGCTACTTGCGGGCCAGGGGCCGGTTCGAGGCCTTTAGCCGGTGATCGGACCGGATCGGGGGAGGACTGCGCGGCGGCGGCCGCGGAGAGTGGGCCCCCGGCGGCAGGACTTGCTTGGGCGAAGCTCACCGGACTCCCCAGGGCCTCCCTAGCCTGATTCAGCAAGGCCTGGGCCACGGCCTCCCCTTCCGCTTCCCGCCACAGGCGCCGGGCTTCCTCCGGCCGGCCCAGGCGGCACAGGAGCAGTCCCAGGTTATTGCGGGCCGCGGGATTTCCGGGGTTCCGGGCCAGGGCCTGGCGGAAACAGGCTTCGGCCTCTTGCCATTTGCCCTCCTGATAATAGGAGAAGCAGAGGTTGTTTTGCAGGCCAGGATGGACGCCGTGACGGTTCAGGGCTTCCTGATAGACCTGGCGGGCCTGCTCAAACTTACCCAACTCCTCATAACTGCGCGCCAAGGCATTCACCACCTTGAGGTTATGGGGAGCCAGGCGGCAAGCCTCCTCCAGTTCCCGCACGGCCAGATCCGGACGCCCCATCAATTGAAAATAATGGGCATTGCGCAGCAGGGCCTCGGGGTTCCCGGCCAGGGGGCGGATTTGGCCAAGGGACCGGCTTTCCGGCTTTTTCCCAAAAAGGTTGCGGCCCAGGGAGCCGCCGCAGCCAAAGGTACCCAGCCAGGTGATGGCCAGTACGGTTAGAATCGGCCAGGTCATGCCGGGATAAAAAGATCCGGCGCTCCAGCTTTGTCTTGTCCTCACAACCTCACCCTCCCCTCCGCCATGCGGCGAAGTGGTCCTCACATGGTGAGCTTCAACTCAACCTGTTTCTTTTCATCGGCCTTGAAGCTCTTATTGTAGGTTTCCATGGAATTGGCCGCGGCCTTGGGGTCTATTCCCGTGGCCGGGGTGGTGTCCAGACCCGCCCGGGGATTGATAAGTTGCTGTGCGACGTTGTTCCGCACCGAGCGCCCGTAGTCTTCCTCCAGGGCGGTGGGTCCCGCACAGCCCCCCAGGGCCAGTAGCCATACCCCCAGGATCAGGAGGCCTTTGGGTTTTTTTCCGTTTTGCATAGTCGTTTCACCACGCAGCGGTTTAGCCGTCAGCTTTAAAGTTCAAGGTTCAAGTAGTTATTAGTTAGGCGCCATGAGTCAGTCACTTGCGAATTTTTCCCTGACCCCTGGCCTCTGGCCTCTGCTCCTCACTCCACCGACTGGCGTCCGAAGCCTGAGGGCAACGGCTGCTCGGAGATAGGGGTGGGCCGGGGCTCCTTCTTTTTCCCTTCCGTGCGCCCCAGGAGATAAAACTCAAAATCATCGGGCTCAATATAACGGTCGGTGGGCAACCTGGCTTCCCGGGTAGTTATGGGCTTCACCAAGTGGGGGGTCACCAGCACCACCAGTTCCGTTTCCCGCTTCTGAAATTCACTGGAGCGGAACAGGGTCCCCAGTATGGGCAGGTCCCCCAGCAAGGGGAATTTGTTGACGATGTTGCGGTGGCTGTCCGAGAGCAGCCCGGCGATGGCCAGGGTCTGCCCGTCCTTCATCTCCACGTGGGTGGAGGTGCTCCGAATGCTTATCCCCGGCACCACGGTGCCCCCCGTGACGATGGTGATCCCGGTGGAGAAATCCAGCTCGCTCACCTCGGATTTCAACTTCAGGGCAATCTTGCCCTCATCCAGGACCATGGGGGTGAATTTCAGCCCCACCCCGAACTTCTTGAATTCGATGGTGATGACCGTACCGCCGCCCTGGGCCTGGGGCACCGGAATGGGAAACTCTCCCCCGGCCAGGAAAGACGCCTCCTGGCCGCTGGTGGTCACCAAGTTGGGTTCCGCCAGGATGCGGCCCAAATTATTGCGCTTCAAGATATCGAAGAACATGGTCCACAGGACGCTCCCGGTCTTGAAGCCCGCGATGGCGGTGATGTTGGGGCTGAGGCTGTTGAGGAAGGTGGTGTTGTTGAAGCCCCGGATAAAATTCGTGATGCTGGTAAGGTTGTTGATCTGGCTCACCCCGAATTCATTGCCCGTGCGGTTGAAGAAATTGAAGTTGACCCCGATGCGCTCCCCCACGTTGCGGCTGATTTCCGCCAGGCGCACTTCCACCAGCACCTGCTGCACCCCGCCGACGTGCAGGAGGTTCACCACCTTGTCCTTCTTGCCCCCCACAAACGGCAGGGCCAGGGAGACCGCGGTCTCCTGGGCCACCGGGCCGGAGACCTCTCCGGTCATGACTACGGAATCCCCCGCGGCCTCCACCCGGATCTTTTCCTTGGGTAGTATCTGGTGAACCTTTTCTTTGAGCAAAGTGATATCCGCCTCCACCGTCACCGTGGCGGAGGTGAAGCGGTTCCGTCCCCAGAGAGTAAGGTTGGTGACCCCCGGGGCCAGGGCGTTGACATAGATCTCTTTCTCGGAAATGAGAATAATATCCGCAATTTCCGGGTTGGCTACGGAGATCCGGGTAATGGCAAAGCGCGTCTTCAGCACCTTGGAACTGCCGGCTTTAAGACGCAGGATTTGCTTGATCTCCTGATCCCCTAAGCGATCCAGCAGTTCCACCCCGTAAGCGGGAGCGCCGGCCGTCAAGCAACAAATAATAACTAAACAGAGGAGGCCGAAAAACTTGGCCGCCGTTCTTGTCGGTTGCGGGGTAGCTTTTTTGTCTTTGTTCACTGTTTTTAACCTATTCCTGGTTTATTAACAGGATGACAAATCATAGTGAAGTATTATATGGAGATAAAACAAGTCAAGTCAAGACTATTTTTATATCATCCATTTACTGAGACCAGGGTCATCCATTTACTGAGGCAATGGGTTATTGCATGATAAATCAATAAGATAGCTAAACGTGAGGCCGCGGTCCATGAACCGCCGAGAGTCGGAAACCCCCGCCGCCGCCGGAAAATTTAGAAAAATCCGCCCTACCTTGGCCGCCCGGACCAATTTTAAATCTCCTGAACCATAGTTGCAGGGATTCATACTGACACCATAAAATCCTTAACAGATGATTTAAGGAAGCAGCGTTATGAACCGTTATGGGGAAATTAGTATTACTGAGGATAACAGCGGACCATTTGGAAAGACGGCGAAAATCGCCGGCCGTTTCAGCGTGTCTTAATGAATTACTGGAATTTACTAATGCTGGATGGCGGGAGCGGGGAAAGTTCCCGATTTCCGGTTAAAAAATCTTCAAGGGGCCGTGCCAGCACAGATAGGCCATACCCAGGGCCAGGGCCGCGCCGTAAGGAATCCGGGTACTATCTTCCCCGGAGGGAGAAACCGGCTCCAAGAGGGGCTCGCGCCATAAGATCCAGGAAACCAGGGAAGCCCAGGCCTTCCGGACTTTGGCCCATAAGACCCCCCGCCACCACAATACCGCGACAATGAGCAACCCTCCGGAAAGGCCCACAAAGATAAACAGGGAAAAAGTGCGTCCCGGCCCCAGCCAGGCGCCCAACGCGGCCAGGCCCTTGACGTCCCCGGCGCCCATGCCTCCTTTCAGGTAAGGCAGCATCAGCAGTAACAAACCCAGAAGCAATCCCAGGACGCCGTCCCCCAGGCCGGCCCAGCCGTGCACGCCCGCCTGAAAACCCAGGCCTCCCGCGGCGCAGGTAAAGGTGAGATAATTGGGAATCCGGCGGGTCCTCATATCAATGCCGGCGATGACGAGACTGAAGATCAGGGGCGCGGCCAGGTCCAGATGGGCCGCCAGCCAGGTGGAAATCACCGATATCGACAAACGCACACCTCTCCTCTCACCCGGCAATCTGCCGGTGATTGATTTTCCATTAATACATCGACCTTCCTAAGTGCTTCAATAAGATTTTCCCCATGGTGATAAGTTTTTTTTAGTGGCGGCGCGGTTCTCCCACCCAAGGAGAATTTATTTTGCGTCCTCCGTTTCAGGTGGTATAAGGTTCAAAGATATTAAGGCAATTCTTAACCAACCTGCCTGGCCGGTTATGCCAGAGCCTGATAATATGCCGACATGATTAATATCCTGATAATTCAGCCTCTGCCGGTGGCGCGACTGGAAAGCCCGGAAAACCTGGACCGGGCCCTTTGGTTCCTGAACCGCATTCAGGGCCGCAAGGTTGATCTCATCTGTTTTCCGGAATATTTTCCGTTTACCGGGGAAGCGGAACTGGCCCAGGCGGCCCGGGAGCTGGGGGCCTATGTGGTGGCCGGGTTGGTGGAAGAGGCCCGGGGGACTCGCTACAATACCGCCACCCTCTTCGACCGGGAAGGCCGCCTGGTGGGCCGCCAGCGGAAAGTTACCCTGGGCAACCTGGAGCGCCGGGGGTTCGGGGTCAGTCCCGGCCGGGGCTGGAAGGTCCTCAACACCGACTTCGGGCGTCTGGGGCTGGCGGTGTGCATCGACTTTTGGGGCCAGCCGGAGGCGGCCCGGCAGCTCTCGGCCCAAGGCGCGGACCTCATCGTCAATCCCAGTATCTTCCCCATTCTCCGGGGCCACTGGAAGATGGGCGCCCTGGTGCGGGCCTTTGATAATTACCTCCCCGTAGTGGGGGTGAATACCGCGGGCTTTGTGGCGGAAATCGGCGGCCGGCAATATGCCATGCAAGGCGGCGGCTCTTTTGCCATCCAGCCCCCGGCTCCCCCGGATGAAAAGGAACTGGCCCGGCTCATCCGGGCCTGGGACGACCTGGACCACTGGGTGGTGGCGGAAGGCGGGGAAGGCGAGGAAACCCTCACGGTCCAATTGAATATATCCGGCCCCAAGCGCTGGCGACCCAAGATCTGGGAGCGCTTCGGGGTGCGGCGGGGGTAGGGCAGGGGTCAGGGGTTAGGGTTCAAGGTTCAAAGTTCAAGGTTCAAGGATAAGAAAACCCCTTAGGGCGTCCCGTGAACGCCGAATCCCTATGCCAATTTGATGCCCCGGTAACGAAGTGCGCCCTATCGGTTCCAACCAAGCCAAAAAATGTAGGGTGGGCACCGCCCACCCAATCCTCTTCGAATATTACCTTTATGAGCGCAACCTTTTATAACATCTAACCAAAACCGCTAACCCGCCATACCGCCAAACCGCTCTCCCCCAAGACCAGGGGGTAGGAGAATCCCATGCTCGAAGATCTGATCAAGGGAAATCGCAGTTACCGGAGGTTTTATCAGGACGAGGCGATCCCGGCGGAGACCCTTAAGTGGCTGGTGAATCTGGCCCGGCTGTCCGCGTCCGCGGCCAATCTCCAGCCCCTGAAGTATCTCCTGGCCAACGAACCCGCCCGGAATGACGCCATCTTTTCCTGCCTGGCCTGGGCCGGGTATCTCAAAGATTGGCCGGGGCCTCCCCCGGGAGAGCGGCCCTCCGCTTACATTATTATCCTCTCCGACCGGGAGATTCTCAAGCAACATTGGGAACACTTCTGCGACCACGGCATCGCGGCCCAAAGCATCCTCCTGGGGGCCAGGGAGAAGGGCCTGGGCGGCTGCATGATCGGCTCCCTCCAGAAAGACCGCTTGCGGGACTTGCTCAATATTCCGGCCCGCTATGACATCCTCCTGGTCCTTGCCTTGGGCAAACCCAGGGAGACGGTGGTTCTGGAAGAGGTGGCCCCGGGCGGGAGCATCAAATACTGGCGGGATGCGGCGGGAGTCCACCACGTGCCCAAGCGGCGGCTGGGGGACATTATCCTTGGTTCCATATCGAAATGATAACTCAACCGAGCCTCTTGCAAAATTACCCGCATTCATGTAGCCGCAGACTTCAGCCTGCGTCCGCACAGGCTGGAAAGCCTGTGCCACCGGATAGTTTTTGGAGCAAATAAATAAGATCTCGGCCTCAAAAAGACTTTTGCAAGAGCCCCAACCTAATAGATATTTTAGATAGTGGCTACATCTATGGACATTTTATGGACATCCAACCCGGCATACAGTACAGTTTTTTCATGGTCTGCCTCCTTGGTTGTGGCTCTGGGCTGTGGTGGTTCTTTGGCTTCACAGCTTAACCCACGTTTGCAAGGTTCGCAGGCCTTAACTTTCCAACCATTATGTCTACCGCGACGGGCACGGAGGCCCGCCCCGCCAACTCGAAACCCGAAACGTCCGGATGGAGAGAGTCTAATCCCTTGTATTTCTCTTGCCTTTTTTCCCACAAACCCTTAAATTAGGACCATTAGGTAAACTAGCCTTGCGTGGCCCCGGAGTGCCCCAAGTCTCCGGGAGCGGCTCCCATGGCCGGGGTGGGACGGCAACCATGAAACTGGCAGGGATTTTCGGGATAATCCTGACGAGCATGGCCATGTTCGCCTATCCTGCCGCGGCCGGGTCCATCCAGCGCTTTACCGACAGTCAGGGGATTATCCGGATCACCAATACGGGCGGGGCCTCGCAGTTCGCTCCGGCCCCTGCCGCACCTGAGCCTGCGGCCTCCCAGCCCCAGGCGGTTAAGACGGCGTCTTCTTCCCCTGAGGCCCGGCCGGACGCGGCAAAACCCGACGCCGCGGCCAAGCTCCCCGAGTCCCCCGCATCCAGAGATACTGACCAAAACCGCGTTACCCCAACCCCGCCCGCTCCTGCTCCGGTCCAGACGGCCCAGGCGGATAGGGCTGAGGTTCCGGATAACCGGTTGCCCATAAAACCGGTCTCCTGGTCCCAGGGAGAGCCTCCCCAGGCAGGGCCGGAAAAGGCCGCGAGCGTTCCCAAGGCGGCTGCCACTGCCGGCGGCATCCGGCGTTACCGGGATGCTCAGGGGGTCTGGCACATTGAAAATGTCTCGACCCAAGCCCCGGAGCCGGCCGCGCCTCCGTTGCGCCTGCAGGTGGCCGACAACGCCAACTCCCGACACCCCGAGCCCACGGAAGTATCCGGGGCCAGGTCTTCCTGGCCTCTAGTCAAGGCATCCTGGGATGGCGCCGGCCGTAACGGGATAGACGGCCGGGAGATCGCCGCGGCCCCCCAAAGCCCGGGACCGATGGAGGGAACCATCCGGCGCTACCGGGATAAACAGGGCATCTTGCACATCACCAACCTGGCGCCGGAGAATCATGAGCCGCCTCCGCAACCCCTGCTCCAGGCGGAAGCCATCCCGGGGAGCCCCCGGGATGGACCGACCCCACCACACAGTCCCATCCCAGCTGCTACAGAAGTGCGGTTGCCGGTGACCCAAGTTTCCTTGGAAGAGACGCCTCCCGCGTCCCGGGGGCTGTCGCCGGTGCTCTATGTCAGCAAAACTGATGCTGAGGCCCCGGGCGGCATCCGCCGCTATCGGGACGCCAAGGGGATCCTGCACCTGGAGAGCGTGGCCCCGGCCGTGCCGGAAGTTCCCCAGGCGCCGATGCCTCCGCCTTCCCAGGGCATTATCAACCGGGCCTACGCCGGGATCGGTCCCCCGGGAGCATTAAAGGATGACGGCAGCGGTCTGCCCCCACCCCCCACGGTTGGACAGATTGTGGCGTTCAAGGATAAGCGGGGGAAATTGACCATCCGCAATGATTATCCCCAGGTCCTGGCCGGCCGGGCGCCGCCCGCGGGATTGCCGCCGGCCCCCCTGGCCCCCTTCATTCAGGAGGCGGCCCTGGCCTTTCGTCTGCCGGCGCCCCTCATCGAGGCCCTTATCAAGGTGGAGTCCAACTTCATCCCCTGGGCGGTATCCCCCAAGGGGGCCATGGGCTTGATGCAGCTAATGCCCGGCACCGCGGAGTTTTTGGGGGTGAAAGAGCCCTTCTCGCCCCGGGAAAACATCCTGGGGGGCAGCCGGTATCTCCGGCATCTCCTGGATCTGTTCAACGGCTCCCTGCCCCTGGCCCTGGCGGCGTACAACGCGGGCTATCAAAGGGTGATTTCCGCGGGCTACCAGGTGCCGGCTATCAAGGAGACCCAGGATTTCGTCACCCAGGTCCTGGGGCGCTATTATGTGGGGATGAAACGGACGCAACCACCCTGGATTTAATCATATTCACCACAAAGACACAAAGGACACGGAGGTCCGCAAAGAGATAAAAATTAGGGGGCCTTGGCTTTACTTTGCCAAGGCCCCCTATAAATTTCTCTGTGCCCCTTTGTGCTCTTGGTGTCTTTGTGGTTAAAAAATAAGAGCCGCCATTCTCAGGACCCCGAGTGTTCCTTCTTGAAAAGGGGCGACATCTCCCGCAAGGTCGTAACAATGCCCGGCATCACCTCCAGCACCCGGTCGATGTCCGCTTCGGTGTTGTCCTGGCCCAGGGTAAAGACCAGGGTCCCCTGGGCCAGGGCAAAGTCCAGGCCCGTGCCGATGAGCACGTGGGAGGCCCTGAGCGACCCGGAGGCGCACGCGGAGCGGGTGGCCACGATGATGCCTTCGTCGTCCAGCATGAGCATCAGGCTCTCCCCTTCGACGTATTCCACGGATACGGAAAGGAGATGAGGCAGGCATTGGGTGGGGTGGCCGTTGATCTTGATCTCCGGAATGCCCGCCACCAAACCTTTGGCCAGGCGCTCCTTGAGGGCCTGCAGCCGGGGGATGCGCTCCGGCATTTCCTGGCGGGCCATCTGGGCGGCCATGCCCATGCCCACGATGCCGATGAGGTTTTCCATGCCGGCCCGGCGCTTGCTCTCCTGGGTGCCGCCATCGATGAGGGGCCATACCGGAGTGCCCTTGCGCACATACAGGGCCCCCACCCCCGGAGGCCCGTAAAACTGGTTGGCCGCCATACTCAACAGGTTCACCCCCAGGGCCTTGACATCCACGGGTATGTTGCCCACCGCGACCACCGCGTCGCTATGCATCATGATCTTGTGCTTCTGGGCGATTTTGGCGATATCGGCCACGGGCTCGATGGTGCCGATCTCGTTATTGGCCAGCATGACGCTGATGAGGATGGTTTCCGGGGTAATGGCTCTTTCCACCGCGGCGGGGTCCAGCAAGCCGTAGTGATCCACGTCCAGAGAGGT
The DNA here is from genome assembly GCA_964618815.1 of uncultured Desulfobacterales bacterium. GTDB lineage: Bacteria > Desulfobacterota > Desulfobaccia > Desulfobaccales > 0-14-0-80-60-11 > CAZUBT01. The sequence continues at coordinate 45,830 of CAZUBT010000014.1, forward strand.
GACCCGGTAATCCAGAAGCCTCAGGGTGCGCAGGGAATTGAGCACTGACTTGTGTTCAATGTTGGAGGTGATGATATGGCGGCCCTTCTCCCTCAGACCGATGGCCACTCCCTTGATGGCGTGATTGTTGGACTCGGTGCCGCCGGAGGTAAAGACCATCTCCTGGGGTTGGGCATTGACCAGCTCGGCTACCCGATTCCGGGCGGTATCCAGCGCTTCCTGGGCGGGATGCCCCACTTGGTGGTCACTGGAGGGGTTGCCGTAAACCGTCTCCAGGTGTTTGATCATGGCCTCTTTCACCCGGGGGTGCAACGGCGTTGAGGCCAGATGGTCCAGAAAAATTAATCCCATGATGGCGTCCTTTAGTACTGTTTTCGGTCTTCGGTCTTCGGTTTTGAGGTTCCCCCCATTACAGGAGGTTAAGTTATTGATTTGCCGCCTTTGAAAAGGAAAACGGTGTAAGTGGCGGCTCAGTGATCGTGTTCGTGGGGCATTTCCTTGCCGCAGAAGATGCAGAAAGGCGACTCTTCCTCCACCTTCTTCTCGCAATAAGGGCAATAACACCCCGCTGCGCTTTGACCCTTGATGTGCTCCTGCCGGTCTGCCTCCAGGGGCCGCACCTTGCCGGCCTTGCGGTCATAATAATTCTTAATGGCGGAATGCAGGGCGTCGGCCCCCAGGTTGGAGCAGTGGAGCTTATTGGGCGGCAGGCCCCCCAAGGCTTCGGCCACGTCCTTGTTACTGATCTTCATGGCCTCATCCAGGGTCTTGCCCTTGGCCATTTCCGTGATCATGCTGGAGACCGCGATGGCCGCGCCGCAACCGAAGGTCTTGAACTTGATGTCGGAGATGCGGTTCTCCGTCACCTTGATAGACACATTCATCATGTCCCCGCACACCGGGTTGCCCACTTCGCCCACCCCGTCGGCGTCGGGAAGGTCCCCCACATTCCGGGGACTCTTAAAATGATCCATAACAGTAGAGGAATAGGCCATATCCCCTCCTCGTTGATTTAACAGAATTTTGATTAAATTATAATTATTTCCCCCTAGTTGGTCAAGGAACGAAAATGGTTTTCGGTTTTAGTAACTTATTTATAGGATTCGTGCTTTTTCTGGCAAAAAATTAGCTAAAAACCTTTTGGTTCCGGCTTTTCCGTGTTCGGTAGAAAGAAAATTAACCACCAAGACACAAAGAACACAAGGGTTCACAAAGGAAAAAATAATTCTTGGTGTTCCTTGGTGTCCTTTGTGCCTTTGTGGTTAATCTTTGAAGGTTTTTGGTTCCGGCTTGTCCGGGTTCGGTTTTCGGTTTTAGGAAAAAACCTGAGGCTTCTCCGGGTTCTCCGTGTCCTCTGGGGTAAATTCTCATAAACCGGCCCTGGTATTTTGCTATGATGGAGCCGGCTATTGACTCTTGCTTGGGAGGAAAATTCATGCTGCTGCCCTGCCCGAAAATTGCCGTCAGCTTTCCCCAGGAAGGCATCTGTCTGGGCCATGACGACGGCCGGCTCTGCTTAGACGAACACGGGGGCTTTGTCCTTAAAGCCACCGGCCTCAAGTTGCTGGAAAGTCCAGAGCCAGGCCAGGAGCCGGGGATTTACCTGGAGGCGGCCGTACCCGACCCGAAAGCCTTGAGGGAGGAGATCCGGACATTCGCGGCGCACCACCGTTTAGTCCTATCTCCCCCCGGGGATTTGCCGGCGCAATTGGAGGAGCAACCCATCCTCACGGCCTGCCGTATCCCGGAGAAACAGTCCTTTGTCTATTGCGAGGCGGCCCATTTGAGTGCCCGGGCCACCTCCCGGCATACCCTGGAGATTAGGGTTACCGGGCCTTTCCGGTCCCGGCGGGCGCCCTGCCAGGAAGGCGACCTGGTTATTCAGCTTTCCCCGGACGCCATGGCCCGGCTTCTGTCGATTCTATTTGGCCTGGTCCATAAGGGGTGAACCGCAGATAATATTTATTCGCAGAATAGCCCGGATGTACGCAGATGAAGAGAAAAATAAGAGCTCTCTGAGGAAGGGAACATTATTATCGTAACAAGGCGATTTCTTGGACAAGGCGTTTTTCATAATTGTCTATATCTACTTGGAAAAGTTCAAGGTTCAAGGTTCAAAGTTCAAAGTTAGAAGTATGCCCATCAGGAATTTTCCAGGATTTACGGGTGGGTCAAGGGCCCATGAGCGACTGCTTGGGAACCAGGATTTAGTCAGTCAACAAGTTATTCTTATCCATCTCAGGTTAGCGCTCCCAATTTGTTGATATGGTTTGCATATCAACGAAGGGGGGTGCCGTCCGGGTGCCGGTGAGTCTGGGGGGCGGAGAAAGGTTGCGGCGGGTCGGCAAGGCGGTCAGGACTTCGCCGGCGGCGCTTCACCCACCGGTTTGGCCTTCAGGGTGAGGTCCCGGGTGAATTCCAAGCAGTGCTGGCCGGTGAAGGAATACTTTTTGACGCAATTTTCCCGCCAGGCGCAGACCAGGCAGATGCTGGGTTCTTGGAGGTCGGGTTTTCGGTCTATCATGTTGCACCATTTTCCTTTTCCGAGGCTATCAAGCCGCCTGCTAACTTATTGATAACTTGATTTTTTTTAACAGAAAACCGAAAACCGGATCAGGCTCCCGTATAGCGCCGGGGATTGGCGGTCCCCAGGGCGCAGTAAATTTCATAACTGATAGTCTCGGCCCAGGCGGCCAACTCATCCGCGGAGAGCCGCTGTCCTTCATCCTCCCCCAGGAGGGTCACCCGGTCCCCGGCCTGGACTCCGGGAATGTTGGTGACCTCCACCATGGTGAGGTTCATGCAGACCCGCCCCCGGATGGGGGCCCTTTGGCCATGGATGAGCATCTCCCCCCGGTTGGATAAGTGGCGGCTGTAGCCGTTGCAATAGCCCACCGGGATTACCGCCACATCGCACCAATCCCGGGACTTATAGGTGCAGCCGTAACTGATGGCGGCCCCGGGGGGCAGGCGCTTCACCTGGAGCACCTGGGCGGTGAGGGCCATTACCGGCTGCAGTTCCACCGGCGGGGGCCGGTGCGCCGCGGGCGGGGAGCCGTACAGCATGATGCCGGGCCGCACCAGGCCTAGATGGGCCTCTTTGAGTTCCCACAACGCGGCGCTGTTGGCCAGGTGGCTCAGGGGCAGTTTCCAGCCCTGGCGCCGGGCCGCCGCCAGCAGCCCGATAAACTCCTGAAGCTGTTGGTTAGTGTACGTCTTATCTTCAATTTCCGCCACCGCCAGGTGGGAGATGAGCCCCTGGACTTCCAGGCGGGGGTAGTTTTTCAACTCTGCCAGAAACGGCAGGGCTTCCCCCGGCAGCAGTCCCAGGCGGCCCATGCCGGTATCCACCTTGAGGTGCACCCTGGCCTTTTTCCCCTGGGTCTGGGCCGCGGCAGCCAGGGCCAGGGCCACATCCCGGCGAAACAGGGCAATATCCAGGTCCGCGCCCACCGCGCCTTCCGCCTCTTCCGGAAGGATGCCCAACAGCAGCAGGATGGGCAGGGTGATGCCGGCATGGCGCAGGGCCGCGCCCTCCTCCAAGGATCCCACCCCCAGGTAATCCGCGCCGGCCGCGGCCAATTTCCGGGCTGCGGGGATGAGGCCATGGCCGTAAGCGTCCGCCTTGACCACCGCCAGGAATTTCACTCCTGGATCGCACAACCGCCGCAGGGCCCGGTAATTGTGCTCCAGGGCCGCCAGGTCGATGGAGAGGTGCACCATGGAGGTTACCATCATGGGTGGGACTTCCTTATGACTGTTACGAAAAGTTCAAAGTTCAAGGTTCAAAGTTCAAAGTTAGGAGCGCGCCCCTTTTCATGCTTTTGGAGAGAGCCAACGGCTCATGCGCGACTGTCCTGAAAAGTTTCAAGTTTCAAGTTTCAAGTTCGTGGGGCGGGCCTCCGTGCCCGCCAGGGTAGGGTGCGCACTGCGCACCATAAAAACGCGCTCCTATCTTGAAAAGTTCCTCTGACAACCTCAGGGAAACCGGGGCCGCCGTGCTTAAAAAGGACCGCCGGGGGCGGCGGTGCTGCATTTCATGATTTATGGGTGAGCCGAAGGCTCACGAATGGCTGCTGCCCAGGGCCGCTAGTCCTTTCCCCGGTACTCCGGAGGAATCTTGTCTTGCTGCTGCATCACCTGTTGTTCCAGGAGGCGTTTGTGTTCCTCTAAAATTTCCCGAAGCCGGGGATCGCTGAGAGCCAGGATCTGCACCGCGTAAATCGCGGCATTTTTAGCTCCCGCGGAACCCAGGGCCATGGTGGCCACGGGCACCCCGGCGGGCATCTGCACCGTGGAGAGCAGGCTGTCCAGCCCTTGAAGGGGAGAGCTGGGCATGGGCACCCCGATGACCGGCAGGATGGTCTCCGCTGCCAATACTCCCGCCAGGTGCGCCGCGGCCCCCGCCACCGCGATGATGACCTTGAGGCCCCGGGCCGCGGCCTCCCGGCCATAAGCCTGCACCAGACGGGGGGCGCGATGGGCCGAGGCCACCGTCACTTCAAACCTTACGCCCCATTCCTGCAAAAGGGCCGCAGCCGGCTCCACGCCTGGCCAATCCGAGGCGCTGCCCAAGACGATGCCTACTTGCGCTGAGGTTTGCATGATTTTACCTCTGCCTTGATGAGTTCAAAGTTCAAGGTTCAAAGTTCAAAGTTAATAGTTGGGGCTGACATGAATTTTTCATAATTCATGGGTGAGCCGACGGCTCATGAGCGACTGTTCTCGGCCCTCCCTCCATAAACACGGTTAATACGAATTAGCTAAGGCCAGGATGGTGTCCGCGTAGGCGTCGGAGTTATTATAGCGCAGCACCGCCCGGCGCCAGGTGCTCCGGTTCTTGGGTTGGAAACCGCTCTTTTGCAAGTAGCAGGCAATGCTGAAGATGGCGTCCGGGTGGGTGAACAGGTCCACTTTGCCGTCGCCGTCGCCGTCGGCGCCGCAGTTTTTCAAGCTGGAAGGCAGGAACTGGCTATACCCCATGGCCCCGGCCCAGGAGCCTTTATAGAAATAGGGGTCCAGATGGTGCCGATAGCAGTACTCCAGAAAGACCTGTAATTCCCGGCGGGCCCAGGCCGCCTTTTTTTTCAGCCGGTCCTTTAAACGGGAGGGAAGGTCCAGTTCTCGGATGATCTCCGGGGTATCCATGACCGATAGGGAGGCGAAGACATTGAACACCGGGTACTTGCCGGTAATGCTGCCCAGGCCGGACTCCACCGTGAGGATAGCCACGATGACCTCCGGCTTCACTTCGAAGCGGGCCTCGGCCCGGCTCAGGTCCCGGCGGTGCTCATTCAGGTAAGCCCGGCCCTGGGCCACCACCTGGGGCTGGAGGAACTGTTGATAGATGTCCCGGGTTTCTTTTTTCAAATAAACAATTTTCCGGACCACGTCCGGCATGAAGCTGTTGCGGGAGTCCGCGAAGGTCTTCTGAACGAAGTCCCGGTTCAATCCCTGGCGCACCAGGGCGTATTTCAGATCCACGTAGGCAATGGGCGGGGTGTCGGCCCAAACCCCCGCGGCATTTCCCCAGAGTCCCAACACCGTTAGCAGCCCCACCCAAAATCGGCGCAAAGACATGTTTCCCCCTTTTAATCTTAAGAAAAAACGCTACCCGGTTTCCCCGGATTTGTCAAGGCAGGGCTATTACCGCATTGAGGAAGAAGATGATGACAATTTTGGGGAAGTGGCTTGATTTTTCTTGACAATAGTTTATATATATGTAAACTAAATTTCATGCCGAAAGGAGAGGAGTTACACGTAGGTGAAGTTTTTATAGTTGAGCTGGCCGTCAGGTCAGACGGCAGTTGCCCGGCAAAGGAATATCTTGATGACCTTTTTAGGCGTTCAAAAAACGATTGGGAAAAAATCATCCGTTCCATAAAGAGGCTAGCCGATGTCGGCAAAGTCAGCAACCCAGAACATTTTAAGAAAATTGAGGGGACAGATTTCTGGGAATTTAAATCATCCCAGATCAGAATGCCATGTTTTTTCTTACCCGGTAGCGTGGTAGTCATAACGCATGGTTTTTTTAAAAAAGAAGATCGAATTCGTAAGCCTCAGATAGAGCGAATGAAAGCTATAAGGAATGAGTATGAAAGGAGAAAATAAGATGAGTCTTCTGCAAAAATACATGGAGGACCCCGAAGCTGCAAAGTTGGTAGTTCAAGGTGAGTTAATCATGGAAGTCACTGAAACTCTCTGTGAACTTATGGAGAAGGAGAAGATTTCTAGGAAGGAACTGGCCGACCGTCTGGGCAAATCCAAAGGGTTTGTATCCCAATTGCTCAACGGCGGCCGGAATCTTACCCTGCGTACTGTGGCGGATATCGTCCACGTCTTGGGATATAAAGTTTCCCTCATGCCTTATAAAAAACGAAGGGAAAAGCCAGTAAACGTTATCAGTGAATCTCAGACTTGGAATATTAGGCATGAGAGAGGAGTACAGAGTTGGGAAATGGGACCATTAGAAATCTCATTCCCTGACAACTACTACTCCGATTTCATCGCGGCCATTTTAAGGTAGGGGGTGCTTTGATGAAGAAGAGTGCTATGCTGGCGGTAAATATAAAAAATTTTGATATGGAAATTGCTGCTCGGATGGCTCAATGGGCTGTCCTGGAAGAAATTTATCTGGTTGACGCGAAAATAAACCGCGAGCCGCTGCTCATGGCTCCCGAGGCCCTTTCCCTGGAGCATAAATGCTCCACGGAAATACTCAAGATTGATAAAGAGAAAAAACTCTATTTTATTCTCTGCAATTTTCGGGTTGCCGCGGTTGACGGGAAATCGCCGGATAAACTTGTTATGAAAATAGAGGCTTCCTTTTGCGCTTCTTATGTCATGAAATTTCCACCTATTACTCCCATTCCGGATGAAGATGATCTTGAAAGTTTTCTTGTCCGTTTTGAGTATCTTACGACGATTAATCCCATCTCCAATACCTGGCCGTATTGGCGGGAGTTCGTGCAGAGCATGAGCACCCGCATGGGGTTCCCGGCGCTGACGGTACCTCTGTTGGAAATCGCGCCGAAAAAATCCGCGCCCCAAAAAGCTAAACGTCAGCCCGCCAAAAAGGAGTCCACCCGGCGAGAGAAACTCAGTGCGTGAACCTTTTTTCCACCTGAAACTTGATATAATGGCCGCATGAACCAGGCGGCCATTTTTCATTTATTTAAATCCCATGCCTAAGAAAGAGCTGCGACGCCGGAACCCTAAAATCTTCCCCACCTGGGACATCAGGGGTGTCGATAGCAAATGATATGACCGCAATTCATAGCACATGATTTGTCCGCTTT